>CAJUCC010000020.1 GCA_910585205.1 uncultured Lachnospiraceae bacterium | reverse complement strand
ATGATAACCCTCCTGCGGATTGATAATGCGCATTAATATCAGGTCCTTATACACGCCGCGGATACATACCTCGTCTTTCAGATAGGCTTCCTGCATAAAGCCGCATTTCTCGTACGATTTCCGCGCGATCGCATTGTCGGCAAGCACCCGCAGAAACACTTTATGCAGATGAAGTTTCTCGAAACCGTACCGGACAATCAAGCGGATGCACTCCGAACCGATTCCCTTTCCCATCTGGGACTGCTCACCGATAAAGATGCCGAACTCGGCGCGCCGGTGCGTCCGGTCAATGTCCCGCAGGTAGACGCTGCCCACATCCATCCCCGCATCGGTGCTGTGGATAATAAACTGCTCCACCAGTCCGGTTCCCACCTTATCACGCAGCCATTGCCTGTGGCTCTCCGGTGTAAACAATGTCTGATATATGAAATTTCTCCTCACATGGTCACTGTTGCGCCAGCGCACGATATTGTCCGTATCCTCGTCCCGGATCGGCCGCAGCGTCACATGTTCTCCTCTGATTATTTCCTGATTCACAATCATTCTTCCCCGTCTGCTTTCTCAATCTGCCGCACTATTCCCGCACCCGGTATACGGCAAAACAGCCGCATCTGTCTTCCTCCTGCAGCGTGATCTCCACGCCCCGCTCCCGATACCAGTCTCTCAGAAATTCCGGGCTTCTCTCCTCACTGCGGACATCGGTCACAAAAAACGCCTGCCCCGCGCGCAGAGCGCTCTCCGCATCCGCCAGTCCCGCCGCACCGCGTTTTTGCACGGCCGCCGGACTTTTCACACACCAGCCGCCAAGCAGGTCAAAATTCCGATACGCCGGTGCGGTATCCGCAAACAGCTTTTCCGAATACGCCACACTCGAATACACATCCACAAAATAAAACGACGACGGATGCTCCGCGCAGTACGTCTTCCACGCCTGCCACTGTACATTCCGCGCTTCCCTGTCCTGATACTGCCGCCACACCGTCTGTCCCTGCGCCGCCGCCACACAGACAAACAGCACGGCGTACAGAAACAGTATAGCCGATTTTTCAAATTTTTTCCACTGTAACGGCTCCCGGAACAGCCAGAGCAGCAAAATCCCTTCCAGCAGATACAGCGGATGGGTAATCCGCTCCGGCATGCGCCCGCGATACAGCAAAAACAGCCAAAGCCCGGTACGCACAAAAAACAGCATCGCCAGCTTTCCCAAAAGCGCCCGATTCCTCTCCCGCAGGGCCGCCCGGATCAGGAAAAACCACGCCAGGCAGAGCAGTACGTCGAAAAACAGTTCCTCTCCGTGCACAAACCGGTATCCGTATGCGTACATACTCTCATACAGCCGCCGTGCCGGCCCCTGCTCCTGATGCGCCGCGCCGTAACCGGCGATCCGTTCCATCATCTCCGTATCGATTCCCGTATCGAGATCAAAATTATAGTTTTGCAGCAATGTATACCGGGCGGGCGAAACATTGACGGACTCATAAAATTCCCGGTTCTGCTCATAATCCGGGATCCCGTAAAAATCATAAACCGCCGTCCGCGCGTCAAAAAAGAGCCGGAAATCTTTCCATTCGGCGCTTCCATAGGCCGCATAATCCGCCGCCAGGCCCGCGCCCGTCAAAATTACAACCGTCCCGGCCAGACCGGCATAGCGGCGCAGCGCCCCGCGCCCCGCCTGCCTGTTCTCTCCTCTGTATTCCGCCAGACGCCAGCAGACCGCCAGCGCCAAAAACGGGCCGAGCAGCAGAAACATCTCCGTGCGCAGATAAAAAGAAAGAACGCACAGCGCGGCGGTGACGGCGTGATACTTGCCGAAATCCCCTGTATCCCCGTCCGGACCGGCCAGCAGCCGTGTCAGCGCCGCCGCTGCCAGCAGCCCCGCCGTCACGGTATACTGGATAAAAACAAATTCATATAGTAATAGCGTCAGCCCCGCCGCCGTGAGCAAAAGAAACACTGCCGGCCGTCTTTCCGGATTTTGCGCACGCGTTCCGGCCGCAGATACGATCGTCCACAGTGCAAAGAACTGACAAAAACACAGAAAGCAGCCATACCAGGGAACAGCGGGCAAGAGCCGGTAAAGCACACTGACCGCCCACCCGAGCGGATACAGCATCTGAATATTGCGTCCCTCAGGGATTCCGGTATAGGTTCCCGACAAAATATCCTTCATGGCAGTGTCGTCATTCAAGTCATAATAAAAGTCAAAAAATACTGCCAGAAACAACCAGGCTCCCACGACAATCAAAGCCGCCAGCCCCGCCTCTCTCCATTTTTGCCCGTCATGCGCCGCGGCAGTTCTCATAGACGATAAAACTCCTTTACCTTTCCCGTAATATAGGAAACTTCCTCCGATGTCAGCTTATAGAACATAGGCAGACGGGCCAGACGTTCGCTCTCCGCGGTCGTGTACCGGTCTTCCCCGTGAAAGCGCCCAAATCTGCGGCCGGCCGGCGCCGTATGCAGCGGAATATAGTGAAATACCGCCAGAATTCCGCTTTCTTTCAGAAATGCCAGCAGCGCACTGCGCTCCTGCAAATCTTTTGTTTTGATATAAAACATATGTGCATTGTGCACGCAGCCCTCCGGCACCGTCGGCAGTTCCAGAAGCCCTTTCTCCTGCAGCGGCTGCAGCTGCGCATAATACTGCTCCCACAGTTCCAGCCGGTGGGCGTTGATCGCATCCGCCGTCTCAAGCTGTGCCCACAAATAGGCCGCATTCATATCGCTCGGCAGATATGAGGAACCAAAATTCACCCACGTATATTTGTCAATCTGTCCCCGGAAAAACTTACTGCGGTTCGTCCCCTTTTCCCGGAATATCTCCGCCTCCTCCACATATTTCCGATCGTGGATCAACAATGCGCCGCCTTCGCCCATACTGTAGTTTTTCGTCTCATGAAAGCTGTACGCGCCGAAATCGCCGATTGCACCGAGCGGCCTTCCTTTGTACGTCGCCATAATCCCCTGCGCCGCATCTTCGATCACAAGCAGATTATAACGCCGCGCGATTTCCATAATCGTATCCATCTCACAGGCCACGCCCGCATAATGCACCGGCGCAATCGCCCGCGTCTTATCCGTTATGGCCGCTTCGATCAACGTCTCGTCAATATTCATCGTGTCCGGCCGGATGTCCACAAAGACCGGCACCGCGCCCCGCAGCACAAAGGCGTTCGCCGTGGACACGAAGGTATAGGACGGCATAATCACCTCATCCCCCGGCCGGATGTCCGCCAAAAGCGCCGCCAGCTCCGTGGCATGGGTGCAGGAAGTCGTCAGCAGACATTTTCCCGTTCCGGTCCGCTGCTCGATCCATTGATTACATTTTTTCGTAAATTCACCGTCCCCGCATATTTTCTGCTTTGCGACTGCCTGACTGATATATTCCGCTTCCTTCCCCGTGTAGGGCGGTACGTTAAATACGATCATATTGTTCCTCCTTTGCCGCGTCAGTGATACAGTATCACTTTCTCATTTTCATAGATACACGCATAGCCGTATCGATCCATAAAATCCTGTAAAAGCGCCGCTTTCTCGTCCTCCGGTGTATACGCCTTTCCTATGATAACGACCGGGCGCACCCGCTCCATATTCTTTTCCACTTCCGCAAAATCCCGGTCCCAGAACGTACGGTTGTAAGACTCCAGATTCGCCCATGTGCTCGTTATGGCCGACGGCGCATCCAGTATATAAGAAAGCCCCGGAATATCGCCGTATAAAATCACCGGCGTATTCTGCAGTCCCGCCTCCTTCCAGAATCCCGTAATGCCTTCCAGCGCGGCCGCATTGGACTTTGTCGTATACATACCCTTTAGTATACCATTATTTTCCACTTTTGTATCCCTTTTTTCTGCAAAGCTTCCGTCCCGGAACACAAAAACCGTTCCGAAGCCCACGCTCTGCACTGCCAGCACGAGCAGACAGCATACGGCCCCGGCCCGCACGGGAACGTGCTGCGGCAAAAACCGATACAGGAAATACAGCGTCACCGGCGCGGCCAGAAACAGATCGTTAATCACCGGATAGGACCGGTTGTTGCTGCCGAGCGGCAGAATCAGAATCGTTACCGCCGTCAGCGCGGCCAGAAGCTTTTCCTCCGGAGAGACATCCCGGCGAAAAAGCGCCAGCACATTGCATACAAGCGCCGCGGTATTAAACAGGCTTACCCACCAGAATATGGAAAAATAGGTGTGATAGTCAAAGCCGAACATGCCGCGTCCATAGACAAAGCGCAGCAGCACGGCAAATCCTGCCAGAAACACCGCCGTCTTCGCACGCCGCAGCCGTTCCCCCCGAACGGCAAACAGCAGCACGCCCGCCAGAATATACAAAAGAAACAAAACGCCCCATTTCATACTGCCCAGATAATCGATAAACGCTCCCGCCAGCATTTCCCCTGTGGAATAGCCGCTGGCCCCGGCCGACATCGTCTGCAGGCCGGCCAGCATCGACAGATAACCGTCCAGCCCGTACTGGAGCTGAATCGGTATCAGAAACGCGGCAATCCCCGCCGCATATCCCGCCGCGCACAGCAGCGTGTCCCCGATAACCTCCGAAATCCGCCTCTTTTTCAGAAAGCCGTCATACCACAGTCCGAGGATCAGCGCCATATGGGTCAGATTGGAGAAGCGGGCGCCGACACCGAATCCCAGGACCAGTCCCGCTATGATATAATATGGTTTCCGCTCCGTACGGATGCCCTGATACAGAAATATCGTCCCCGCGGTCAGAAACAGATAGGTCAGATAATTATACAAAATCACCTGCGGGCACCAGCACAGCAAAATCGCCAGCGTTTCCCCGGCAAACACAAACCCGAACGGGATTTTGTCCCGCAGGAAATACCATGCGCACAGCGCAATGAGACTGACGACAAGCGAACAGTACAGATTCATCCCCAGCATGGTACCGCCCAGCGGCAGCTTTGTAAAAAGCCAGCCGAGCAGATTGGCCACATAGCTGACATGTACCCACATCCCGTCCAGTTCGCCGAACCAGCGGAAACAGGCCAGATTATATCCCGTATCACTGATGTCGATCCCCTGTGTGATATGCCGCAGCGGGAGCAGAAAAAGAACGAGCGGGCAGATATATTTTTTTACCGTTTGTTTGCATTTATCAGCCATTTGACAATCCCTCTGAACATATATTGTCTCGCAAAATCAATTATCATACATACCGCATAAACAATCGCGACTCCCGGCAGCCAATACAGCAGAAACACCGGGCTGTCCGCATATCGCTGTGTTCCGAGAAGCGCCGGCCAGCGGTAGCGCAGATCCACATGCTCATGAATCAGATACACTCCAAACGACGCCGACGCAATGCGGCAGATCACAGCCGATGCACGCCCCTGCGGAATACGGATACTGCGAAACGCCAGAAACAGGCAGACGGAAGCGGTCAGACAAAGGACGCTGTTATACTGATACTGGCGGTTGATAAAATCCCCCAGGCTTCCCGTTTTTTCATAATATGCATGCACGGCCAGCAGACTGGCGAAGATCAGCAGACCGGCGGCGGCATAACCGGCCAGCATTCCCGAAATACGCTTTGCTTTGCCGCCGTGGAAACGAATGTACGCGCCGATCAGATACAGGCAGAGAAACCAGACCGTGTCGTAGCCCATACGGTCGATCGGCAGTTTCACCGGCAGCATACTGCTGCTGAGCGACAGAAACACTAACAGCAGGAGAATCCCCCGCCGGTATGTTTTTTCCGGCAGTCTCCGCAGCGTATCATTCATCAGAGGAGCGATCAGTATCATCAACAGATAGGCCGTGACAAACCAATAGTGTTCCTGGATTACGGGAAAGATAACCTGCAGCAATTCGTATTTATCCATGCCCGGGACCAGGCCCGCTGCCAGCGCCAGCGCTTTGATGCCCGCCGCATAAAAAAATACCTGCAGCCAGAGTTTCGGCGCCCTCCCGGGACGGTAATCTCCTTCCGCCAGAAAATACGCGCCGATCAGCACATAGACATTGACGGCGCAGACACAGAAGGCTTCCAGCCCCCAGGCCAGATACCCCGCCGGGCCGAACACGGCATCCGGCTTTGGCAAAATGCCGCCCTTGTCCAGAAAATGCAGCGTTATAATCATCAGCATCGCCAGAATGCGCAGCAGTTCAAAGTTTGCCTCTCTTGTCTTCATATCCTGTCCCCTGTCCGGTCAGCGCCTCTGCGATGCGGCCGGCTCCCCTGCCGTCGGTCAGCGCTCCCATCTGTTTCCGTATCCGTTCCCGCAGCGCACCGTCCTGCTCCAGTTCCCGCAGCCGGATGAGCAGTCTGTCCAGCACACGCTCCCGCTCCTGCATTATATTGCCCGCGTTCATGATTTCGGTTGTACGCCCGAAGCACACTGCCATTTTTTTCTGATTCTCCGCGAAATAAAAGCACACCGCCGGAATCCGCATACTGCACAATTCATACATGGTGCTGCCGGCCGCACTGACGGCAGCGTCGCAGGATTGCATTAATTCCGACATATTTGTCACATTTTCACGAATCCGAAACATCGGATGCGCCTGCGCCAGCGCCCGCAGGCGCTCTTTCTGCTGCGAAAACGGGCCGCATACCACATGATACCGGATGCCCGCATGCAGTCCCCGCTGCGTTTCCCGTAAAATGCCGCCGCACAAGGCTTCCGCCGCATTCGATAAGTCCCCGCCGCCCGTTGTAATCAGCACATCCCGCACCGTATCCCGGGGCACACCCGCGGCATGCCCGGCAAACTCCCGGCGCAGCGGGGCATAGCCGCAGCCGAGCAGCATTTGCTTCGGCAGCGGTATCCCCGCTTTTCGGTACCATGCTTCATAGGGCAGCCGCGCACCGTAAATATTATAATTAATCAGCGTATCGACCGGATAAACCGGTTCCCCCAGATCGTCCACATACGCCGTTTCCGCCCATGCGCGGATCTCCTGCATGTAACGGCCGGTCACAAAATAGCTGTCAACCAGTATCAACCCGGCCTGCCGCTCACTGACGATTTTATGCAGCGCCGTCAGCTCGCCCTCCATATCCCGGAACGACGTATGCAGGACGGTGTGCGCAAACCCGCGGGATGCGATCAGCTCCTGCGTCTCGTCACCGGCTGTGACAAAGCAGACCTGCGCCCCTGCCTCCTGCAGCGCTTCCGCAACCGAAAGACAACGCATCATATGCCCCATGGCAATCTCCCGGTTGCCGTCCGCGCGAATTATGACATTCATGTCGTATATCCCTCTTCTCAGCCTGTCTGTCAGTCACGTATCAGTCTGACCGTTTCAAATGCTTCCACAAACCGTGCGCCGCTGACACCGCCCCATCGGTTTGCCGACGCTTCCAGCATTTTCAGCGAACGCGGATGCGGATATTCGCGCAGCTCCGTCCGATATTCCTCCATGGCCTCCAGCTTTGCGGCAAACTGCCGCTCTGTCAGCTTCACAAACAGATTCGGCGTAAACGCCGTATCGCCGTACGCAAAATTCCATTCCGTGGACGAAACCGTCTCAAAGGCATAAATTTCTTTTACCGGCTGGTCTTCCATCGGACGCGTCGCCGTCAGCACCGCCTGAAAGGTCCGCTGATGATCCACATTCAGATCGCCGCCGTGATGTGTGTAAACAATGCGGGGCTGCAATTCATCTGTTTTCGCCTCCACCGCCTTTACGATTTCCAGCAAAGGCACACTGTCAAAGCGGTTATCGGGGAAGTTTTCAAAAGATACATGCCGGATGCCGAGTACGGCCGCCGCCCGCAGCGTATCGGCATGCAGTTCCTCCAGAATCTCCGCCCCGGCGTCCTCCCGCCTTGCAAAGCGTGAGGTCTGACCCTCTCCCAGAATCAGTACATCCACCGTATCCCCCGCCATAATATGCTTTGCGATCGTCCCGCCGACCCCCAATATCTCATCGTCGGGATGCGCCGCCACCACAAGTATGTTCATAAGCCGTCCTTCTCTTCTTTTCGTTTTTCAAATGTCACCCTGGCCGTCACACGGCCGTCCGCATACGCCGCCTCCCGGAACCGCAGAACATACGGCCCTATCTCCACAAAGGCATTCGGATAGCCCTCTCCGTCCAGCATACGGATAAAATCATAAATCGTCTTTTCATCCATCTCCGGGAGCAGCCGTCCGTCTTCCGGTTTTCTGCGCCGGAATGTCGTGACCGCACCGCTCTGGGGAACGGGAAGCGGATTGTTTTCCAGTATATCGGGAATCATTTCGGTAAAAATAATGCCCGACGCGCGTCTCAGAATTTCCTCCGCCGTCCCCGACAAATCCAGATCCGCCTTTTGATAAATGTCTCCGGTGTCAATCCCGCTGCCCGCCCGCAGCGCCGAAAGTTTCGTATGTGTATGCCCTCTGACAATCAGATTTTGCAGCGGGCTGCCGCCCCGGCCATAGGGCAGATCCGTCATATGAAACACGATACACGGATAGGCGCCGAAAACGGATTCGGGAATCAGATATGACCAGTGCGGAAAAAAGATATACTTTGGTCTGACGGCATCCATAGCCTCTCTTGTCAAATCTTTCTTATCAGTTATGACAGTTATGTCATAATCTTTTTCGTACTGCAACCGCATCCGCTCCGCATATGCGATATTCCACGACTTGCATGTACAGATCACAATCGCCGGCCGGGCCGGCGCCGGCTCTGCCGTATGTTCCTTTGTAAACAGATAACAGGCGTCGTCCTCTCCGCACAGAGCAAACCCGCATTTTTCAAATACCCTTGCGGATGCAGGATTGCCCTTTTTTACCCGGGCGGAAAACCTGCGGATTTCCGTGCCCGCCTCCCGCTCTGCCTGACGGACAAGGGCCGTGCCATAGCCCTGCCCCCGCAGTTCGGCGGCAATCGAATAATCAATCTCCGCCGTCCCGTCCTCCACATCCAGACGGAGCTGGCCGACCGGTCTTTCCGACACATCTGTCGTTTGTATGCAGGCAATATAGATACGGCAGTCCGCATCCTGCAGTTTCTTTTTCAGCCATGCCGTATGCTCGTCCCACGAAATTTCATGCTGCTGCAGTGCATTTCTTCTGACATCAATGTCATTTGCCCAGGAAAACAGCAATTCTCCGTCTTCCCATACGGCCTTTCGCAAATGGATTCGTTTTTTCATCTTGTCCTCACTCATTTCTGCCGGATTCGCTCAGCAAAACATGCCCGCCTGCAGCGGCGTTCCCCGCTTCAGATCCGATACGGCCCGCTTGCCGAGCGCCGTATCGTAATATTTGGGCGCCAGTCCATACCCCGGCCGGATCACACGGATATTGTCCGGCGTCAGCAGCCCGCCCGCCTGAATATCCTGTACGACAAAAACCGAACGGCGAAATGCGAGGTTTTCGGCTTCCGACTCGGTTGCGCCGAAACTCACACTGCCGACGGCGCGCTCCGCCGCTCTTACATCCTTCACCATCGCCGCAAATTCCGCCGGTTCCATAGAAAAAGAAGCATCGGGATTCTCGATCTTTCTGTCCAGACAAAAATGCTTTTCGATGATGCTGCCGCCCATGCCGACCGCCGTCACCGCGCCGACCGAACCCATGGAATGGTCGGACAAACCGACGGGCACATGAAACCGCTCCCGCATCGCTTTCATCGCCGCCAGATTCATATGTTCCGAGACGGCCGGATAAGCGCTGGCGCAGCGCAGCAGGGCAAACTGCCCGTTGCCCGCTCCCCGCACCGCTTCCACGGCCTCCGTAATCTCTTCCAGGCTTCCCATCCCCGTTGACAGGATCATCGGTTTTTGTTTCGAAGCCACATAGCGGATCAGCGGCAGATCCACCAGCTCAAACGAAGCAATCTTATAAAATGTCATGCCGATGCTTTCCAGAAAATCCACGGAAGTCCGGTCAAACGGTGTGGAAAAAAAGTCGATTCCCGTTCTCTCCGCTTCTTCTTTCAGCTCCGCCTGCCACTCCCACGGCGTATACGCCTTCCGGTAAAGCCCGTACAGGTTTTCTCCCTTCCACGTGCCTTCCCCGATCTGAAAATAACGGTTATCGCAGTCGATCGTCATCGTATCCGCCGTATACGTCTGAATCTTGATACAGTCGGCGCCCGACTCTTTCGCCGCGTGAATAATCTCCTTTGCATGGCTGATACTGCCCGCGTGATTGGCGGACATTTCCGCAATGATATACACCGGCTGTCCGCTGCCGATCTTCCGCTTTCCAATCGTTATCGTTTCCATGTCAGTTCTCCATCATCTTATATTTCAACTCTGCCAGCTTCCAGTCGCTCTCATTGTCAATGTCCTGTACCTCTGTCTCCGGCATCTCGACAGAGAGCATCCGGTCGGTAAATATCTGCTTTTTCTGCAAAAACCGTTCCGCCTTCATACAATAAAACTGCCCGCAGTCATGAAAGTACGGCTCCAGATCCTGTGACCGGCTGGCCGCATGCTCCGGCCAGCGCATAACCGTCAGGCCGTCCCGCACGACAAACGCCCGCTGCGGCGGGAAGGAATACCGGACTACCGGCACCACACTGTCCACATCCCGCTCCTCCAGCAGCGTCACCGCCTGCCGCAGCTTGTCCGCCGTCACAAAAGGGGCCGTCGGATACAGGCAGCATACCGTCTCAAAGCACCGCCCCCGCTTTTCATATTCCGCCAGTACTTCCAGCAGCACTTGCGCCGTTGTCGCATAATCGCCGGCCGTCTCGCCGCTGCGCAGAAACGGCACCTGCGCGCCCGCAGCCTGCGCGGCCGCGGCAATCTCCGCACTGTCCGTGGAAACCATAACTTCGCCGAACAGTTCCGACGCTATGGCCGCCCGCACGGAATATGCGAGAATCGGCTGCCCGCAGAACGGGCGGATATTTTTTCCCGGAATCCGTTTGCTGCCGCCCCTGGCCGTTATAATGGCAATTCTTTTGTCCGCTTCGCCGTTCATATCTCCGCTCACTTTCCTTCCGTATCCCGCCGGTAGTACGCACAGATTTTCCGCACCGCCGCAATCACATCTTCCACGTCCTGATCGCTCATCGCATAATACAGCGGAAGACTCATCATTTCCGCATACAGTTTTTCCGCCCGCGGGCAGAGTCCCTTTTTATATCCGAGCCGCTCATAATACGGATGGTAATAGACCGGAATATAATGTACGTTACAGCATATATTTTCCGCGGCCATAGCATCGAAAAACTGCCGCCTGTCAATCGTAAGCCGCTGCGGCCGGATACGGAGAATATACAGGTGCCGTGTCGTATCGGACTGCGCAATCTCCTCCTGCACAACAACTTCCGGGATCTTGCGGAACGCTTCGTCATACCGTTTTACAATCGCTTTTCGTCTGCTGCGGAACGCATCCAGCTTGTCAAGCTGGCTGTTAATGAGCGCCGCCTGCATATCCGTCATCCGGTAATTCATGCCCAGCGCAATCTGTTCATAATACCAGCCGCCGTCGGAAGGATGCTCCAGCAGCGCCGCTTCCCGCGTAATACCGTGCGTGTGGAACAGTTTCAGCTTTGTATACAGCGCATCGTCGTTTGTCAGCACCGCGCCGCCCTCTCCGCCGGTGACAGTCTTCACCGGATGAAAGCTGAATGTCGTAATGTCGGCAATCGAACCGACCGGACGCCCGTTATAATATGTGCCGACGGAATGCGCCGCATCTTCAATCAAAATCATACCCTTTTCATGACACAGGGAGAGCAGCGGATCCAGATCGGCCGCCTGACCGGTAAAGTCAACAGCCACAACCGCCTTCGTGCGCGCCGTAATCTTCCGCGCCACATCCGCCGGATCAATATTGTATGTCGCCTTGTCAATGTCGGCAAACACCGGCTTCGCACCGCAGTACAGCGCACAGTTCGCGGATGCCGCAAAGGTAATCGGTGTCGTAATCACCTCGTCCCCCGCCGTTACGCCCGCGGCCTGGCACGCCATATGTAAGGCCGCCGTGCCGTTGCTGACGACAATGGCATGTTTCGCACCGGTAAGCCGGCATAACCGATCTTCCAGTTTGCCGATCTCCGGCCCGCATGTGAGAAAATCACTGCGCAGCACCTTTTCCACCGCCGCAATATCCGCATCGTCAATATACTGATGTCCGTAAAACAGTTTCCCGTCCCTGACGGGCCGGCCTCCTGCCGCCGCCGGTTTTTCCATATCCTGACACGCCCCTTTCCGTCTCTGTCATAAACCAAAGCCCGTGCTCCCGCCGCATCACGCCCGGCGCTTATAGAGCACGGCACTGGTATAAAAAGAATCCTGCCGTGCAGGATTCCCGTATTGTTTATTTTTCCAGCTCCACCGTTTTTAACAGTTCCCTGATCTGTTCCACACTGAGCCAGTCCGCATTGCTGCCGGAGCTGTAGGCAAATCCTTCCGCCACCTTTTTCCCTGTCGGCTGCGGCCGTCTGCTCTCGCTCCATACCATCTGCGGATATACGATAAAATGCTTGTCATACTCCCATGTCGTCATGGAATCTTCCACCGTTACCATGATCTCATGCAGTTTTTCCCCCTCCCGGATGCCGACCTCCGGCATTTTACAGCCCGGCAGCATAGCCTGCGCCAGATCCGTCACCTTAAAGGAAGGAATTTTGGAAATAAACGTTTCGCCGCCCTTTGCCTCTTCCAATGCCTTGATTACCAGCTCGATGCCCTCGGTCAGGCTGATCCAGAAACGGGTCATGCGGTAATCCGTGATCGGCAGCTCCCGGCCGCCGTTTTTGATAATATTGTGGAAAAACGGAATAACCGAACCGCGGCTTCCCGCCACATTGCCGTATCTGACAATGGAAAAGCAGATGTCCTTGGAACCGGCATAGGCGTTGGCCGCAATAAACAGCTTATCCGATACCAGCTTCGTGCCGCCATAGAGATTGACCGGATTGACGGCTTTGTCCGTGGACAATGCCACAACCTTGCGCACGCTGCCGCTCTCCAGCGATGCGTCAATCACGTTCTGCGCACCGTGAATATTGGTCTTGATCGCCTCATCCGGATTGTATTCACAGGCAGGCACCTGTTTTAACGCCGCCGCATGGATCACATAGTCAACCCCTTCCAGCGCCCGGCGCAGCCGATCCTTATCCCGCACATCACCGATAAAAAACCGAAGCTGATTTTCGCGGTTCAACTCCCGGAATTCATTCTGCATAATAAACTGCTTAAACTCATCCCGCGAATAAATAATAATTTTTTTCGGATGATAATGCGTCAGCGCATATCGTGTAAAACTTTTTCCGAAAGAACCTGTCCCTCCGGTAATCAGTATTGTCTTATCGTTCAACATTGCCTGTCCTCCTTTGGATGCAAAATCAGTTTTATATTACCATATTCCGAAAATATTGGCAAATATTGGAAAAAACCGTTTTTATATGACGGTACGTTTCGCCAAATCTCTCTCTGTTAAGATTACCGGTTTCTGGAAATCTTATACTTTAAAAAAACATTCCGCTCCGCACCCGCCTGCGCAGAACACGGTATGCGGTCAGCGCCCTGTAATACACCAAAAACAGCAGCGGTGATTTAATATGAAGGTTCACCAGTTTTTTCTGTTCTCTGTCATATTCGCGCTGAAAATACGGGTTATCCCGAAAATCCGGAAAATAATGCAGTATCCCCTGTCTTAATTCCCGCAGAAAGGAAAGTTTTGCAGGTCTTACGCCGATGACATAGGTAAAAAGCGTGTTTACATAATAGAGTTTTGCGAAAGCAAACGCAAGATCTGTCTCATATGTCTCATAAAAGCCGCATTCCCGAAACTGTTTCACAAGCAGCTCACCGGCGCGCATTCTGTCACGGCACTTTGTCTCACTGATATAGTGGGTCGTGGAAGCCGGATCCTGATAGTAGTAGTACAACGGTTCTTCCACTTTTTCGAAATGCGTAAAGTGCAGCATCCATACAGGCCCCGCGCAGTTATCTTCGTAAAAAATTCCTTCCGGGAAACGAAGGTGACAGCGGTCGAGCACTTCCTTTTTATAGATTTTAATTACCATACTGCAGGGATTGCGCACAAGCCTGCCGTATTTTTCCCCATCCAGCACACCGGTCTGATCCATGGTATTGGCATTGAGAATGCGCCCGATCTTCATACTGTGTTCATCCGTCTGATGCAGATCGCATCCGACGACGTCCGCGCCGGTCTCCTCTGCTTTTTGCAGGAGCTTTTCGTACATATCCGGCGCCGCCCAGTCATCCCCGTCCAGAAAGCCGACCCATTCCCCGCATGCCATATCCAGTCCCAGATTTCGCGCCCCGCCCTGCTTTCGGTTTTCCGGTGTCCGAAAAGCCCGTACCCTTCCGGGATACCGGGCCTCGTACTCCTTCAGCAGAGAAAAGGTATGGTCCGCCGAGCAGTCGTCGACCGCCAGTATCTCCATCTCCTTCCGCAATGTCTGATGTACCAGGGAGTCCATGCAATATGTCAGTTTGCCGTCTGCGGCCATATTATAAAAAGGCACGATAATGCTCAGTTTCATACGATGCTTCCTCTTTCATATTTTATATCCTACCAGTCTCTCTCCCGAAGCGCCGTTTCCACATCGATAGCAATGTCAAACCATTGCAGAATATATTCCAATGTAACCGCGATACTGTCTCTCGCCACCGTTTCGATCTCGCTGTCGTTTTCCTCAAATTCCTCCTGCAGATCATTGATCGCAAGCGTCATCTCGTCAAGCCTGTTCTGTATCATCTCCATGTCAGTTTCACCGCCTTCCAGCAGACGTATCACAGACAGTATCCGTTCTTTGACCTTCTCCACAAGAAATTCGGGAAAATAGCCGTCATTAGCCATATCCTCCAGTAATACATAATTCTCATCAAACTTTCGCATTTACTCTCTCCTCATAAACAAAGCGGACAAAGCCACGTCAACTCTCCCTCAATCCGTCGTTCATGAAAGACTTGGACGATTTGCCGCGCCAAGTGCGGTCACGTAGTGGCATCTTCCATTGTGCTGTCCGTATCTGTTTACCGTTCCTTTGTAATCTTTCCGTTCTCCACCCGATACACCATATCACACTTCTCGATCGTCTGCAGTCTGTGTGCGATAATAACCAGCGTCTTCTTACCCTGAAACCGGTTGATCGACTCCATAATCGCCGCCTCGGTATCATTGTCCAGCGCCGAAGTGGCCTCGTCCAGAATCAGCACTTCCGGGTCGTGATAAAGCGCCCTCGCAATACCGATCCGCTGTCTCTGCCCGCCGGACAGGCGGATTCCCCGCTCGCCGATGCCGGTATGAATACCCTCCGGCAATGTCTTTACAAAGGTATCCAGCTGCGCTTCCTGCAGTGCATACCAGAGTTTTTCTTCGTCGATCTCCTCCTCGGGAATTCCAAACGCCACGTTTTTCCGAATATCATCGTCCAGCAAAAAGATCATCTGCGGAATGTATCCGACGTTTTTCAGCCAGCCGCGGTAATCGCTCATAATATCCACGCCGTCGGCGCGGATCGTTCCCGCCCGCACCTTCAAAAGCCCGAGCAGAATATCCACAATCGTCGTTTTCCCGGAACCGGAACCGCCCACGATGCCGACGGAATATCCGACCGGAATGCGCATATCCGCCCGGTCGAAAATCAGCGTTTCCGTGCCCGGATATGCATAGGTAATGCCCTCCAGACAAATCTCTTTTTTCACCGGGAGTTTTTCCGCTTCCTGCGCATACGACAAATCCGTATTTTCCGCGCTCGTTTCTTCCAGCAGATTATCGCTGACATTCATAAAAAACGGCTCATAATAGGCAAGCTGTGTCAACTGGTTGTTGATGCGGCTGGCGGAGGGCATCAGGCGCACCGCCGCCATCGCGAACGCCGACAGCGCCGGCATCATCCCGGTCAGATCTTCGCCCGACATGACAACGACGAGCATATAAGCCACCATGCCCGCAATACACACCGTCTCGATCAGAAGCTTGGGCGCGTTGCTGAACAGGTTCAGCCGTTCCATGGCCGCCACATAATGCGCTCCCCGCCGCGAATATTCGCGGATAAAATAATTTTCCTTGCCGATCACCTTGATCTCTTTCATTCCGCCTACCGTCTGGCTTAACCACTGATAGATCAGACTGGAATAATCCTGATTTTCCTTGCCGGTCCGATACATAATCGGCCGGATCACTTCTTTGATAACGATCAATGTTACGATCAAAAGTCCGGCGATCACCAGTGTCATTTTAAAGTCAACGACAAGCAGCGCCACCGCCAGCATAAAGAAGACAATACACTCGGAAATAATCTGCAGCAGAGACAGAATGAGCAGATAGGCGTTTACCACATCAGCCGCAATAATCCGCTGTATTGTGGAAGTCTCGATATTCAGGTAAAACTCATAGTCCCGTTTGACGAAACTGCGCAGCATTTTTTCCTGTGTCTCAAACTGATTCTTATAGACAAAGCGGTACATCATTTTCTGCAACAGGAACAGAAACAGGTTTTTGCAGATAAACGCCGCGACCATTGCCCCCATCACGAAAACGGTAAACTGCCGTGGGTCCGTCATATGAAGCCCCTCATAGACCGCCGCCATCATCTCGTTTTTCTCAACCGCGTCCGGGGAAAGCACCAGCGTCATCACCGGAATAACCAGAGAAATGCTCGCCGTCTCCAGAAAGGCGCCGAATACCATCATGGCCAGCAAAAGTCCCATGGTACGCTTTTGCTTTCCGTTCATTATTACCATCAGTTTTCTGTAAATTTTCATTATACGGTTCTCCAGTTATGCTGCGCCGGGTCTTCATACTTATCCCAGAAAGTATCGCCCAGATTTATTTTTTCCTCTGCAAAGTCTATCGTGTCCAGTGCGGTTGTCGCAATCGAGATTACTTTTCGGAAATGCACTCCTTCCAGAAAGTTCAGCACTTCCACCGGAAACTTGCCCCGGATCACGGTGCAGTCGGGACGCAGTGCGGCATAATCGATCAGATCACGCGGATGGGGTTTGATTACCACATGGCACCCCTGACAATAATCCCTGATAATATCGTGGCAGATCTGCCTTCGCGCTTCCTCCGACTGCGGATGCGGCTGTGTCAGAAACAAAATACAGTCCCCGGAAGCCTTTTCTCCCAGTTCCCGGATAAATTCGTCCGCGTCCTCCATAAAAACGCGCAGAATCATCCGCTTCTGCCCCTGATCCAGTGCCAGCTCCAGCGGCTTTCGGGGCACGACCTTATATCTCGGACAGGTATGACGCAGGCACGAGAGATCATTGATCTCCATATCCAGGCAATATTTTCCGTATCCGTTCTGAATAAAAATCACATTCAGGGAAGACAGAAACGCCTTCAGCTTAAAATGTCCCCGGTTGTCATAGTGTGCGCCGTCCAGATATTTCAGGCAGTCCAGACCGTCTTCCAGCGCATGGTAATAAATGTGTTTATAATTCAGATAATACCCGATCGGATCACTGTCACAGTACACATAGACTTCCCGATACCGCGCAAAATCGATCTTCATATACGGTTCCTGCAGTTTTGCCAGTTTTTTGGTGTATATGATCCGATTATATAAATGCCGTATGATATTATGATAGGATTTTTTATATTTTTCCAGTTCCGGGAATGTCGAATCCCGCTTTTCGTCCAGCAGATACACATGCGCAAACATCCCGCAGTCCTCCAGCCGCCGGCGCAGCCCGGAAAAATCCGTAGACATCGTGCTCAGCGCAATATCCGCCTGTCCCTGCCGCTCCTTCGGAAGACTGCATTCTTTCAGCAGCGTCACATAGACATTATAAAACGTATGGCATACGTAAATTCTCTCATCCATCCCTGACCTACCTCCTGGTGTAAGCATATCCCTGTCCGGGCGCAATGACCGGCGCCGGGCTGAGCGGTCCTTCGGCATTAACCGCCGGCCGGCCTTCGACGATGCCCTCCGCAAAGGCAAGCAGGCTGTCGGCCGCATTCGAGGGATTCCACAAACCGACAATCGTGTCATAGGCGTTGCCTGCCAGCGCCCGGCGCAAAGGCGCATCCTGCGCCAGCCGCAGACCGTACCGCAGAAATTCTTCCCGGTCTCCGTCCCGGTACACCATGCCGTTCTTTTCGTGGCGCAGCAGGAAGGGAACCGCACCCGCCATGGCATCGGCAATCACGGCGCACCCGCTGTTCATGGCTTCGTTGAGCACGGCGCCCCATCCTTCCAGATAATTGCTCGTCATCAGGAAAATGTCCGCCTGCTCCATCAGCGTGCGCACCTGCCCGGGCCTGCGATAGCCCGCAAAGTGCACCTGCCCGGAAAGGCCGTATCCCGCCGTCTGCCTGCGCAGCGCCGCCTCCATTTCACCGCCGCCGGCCATCGTCAGATGGAACGGAATCCCCGCATCCGAGAGCTTCTTTGCCAGCAAAAGCGCATATTCGGGATGTTTCAGCGGCAGAAAACGCCCCGCAAACAAAAGCTCCACCGGCTTTCCCGCATTGCCCGGCTTTCCTGCCAGCAGTTCTTCCATGTTATATGTTCTCGTCTCCGTAAAATACCCCCATCGAAACATCTTGTCGGGATATGCCCGGACGATATGGAAATCCGAAGCCACGTAGGCGCCCGCGCAGAGCAGGTATACCGCTTTCCTGCGGTATTTCGTGTGATCCCGATACTTTTTCAGCAGTCCTCTGGGCGAAACAGCCTTCCACTGCCCTTCCCGGTACAGCCGTTCACTGTATCGGATCACCGGCCTGCCGCTGCGCAGGCGTTCCGCAATATAACGCTCCTCCTCCACACCGCCGAATACAACGATGTCACTGCTGCGGACCAGTTCTCCGCACAAACCGGGTTCCTCATACCAGCAACGCAGATACGGCAGCGTGCTGCGGTCAACGCCCCATCCCATCTCCTGCCGCTCCCGTTCCATCGGCTCTGTCTGGATAAAATGATAACCGTCCCCCAGTCTTTCATACAAAACGGAAGATACCGGGATCTGGTGATGATTGATATAATTAGACACAAAGGTTAATTTCATCGTATATTTCCAGCAAACGCCGGTAATTCCTTTCCCCGTCATGGGTCTGCAGCGCATGCCTTCGGGCAGCCTGTCCCATCCGGATTATCATGTCCCGATTTTCCCCGTCAAACACACGGCAGATACAATCCGCCAGTGCAGCGGTATCCCCGGCCGCATACAAAAGCCCTTCTTTCTCCGGCTCCAGCATATTGCGGACGCCGCCCACATCGCTGCTGACGACCGGCATGCCCAGCAGCATGGCCTCACCGACGGAATTCGGCGAATTTTCAATCGACGACGGAGAGAGAAACACATGACTGCACAGATATTGCTCGAGCATTTTCCCGGCATCCAGCCTGCCCAGAAAAACAACCGACCGCTCCAGACCGTTTGTCTGTATCAGTTCCAGCAGATACCTTCCGTATGACGATATTTTCAGCTTTTCCTTCCAGGTGGAAAAACGAGTGATCGTATCCCCCGCCACGCAGACGCATGTCCGGGGATAAACCGCCAGAATCCGCGGCAGCGCCTCCAGGACATAGTGCAGCCCCTTGATCGGATAATTGCCCTGGCTCATAAAGATACGGCAGGGGATACAGGAATCTCTGTCCCATACCGGCCCGTAAAAAGGCTCCCGCAGCGTTTCGTTCATAAAATGATAGGATGCCGCCGGATTCACCGCCTTCGTCCACTTCCTGTCCCAGTCAGTGCGCCCGGTGACATGCCCTGTATTTTGCAGCGCTTCTTTTTCGTATTCTCCCCGCTGTCTGTATTTTTTCTGCTGCCGGACCAGATTATCCTGCTTCAGAAAATCCCGCAGCAGTGTCCGCGTCCGGATCCGCTCGGGCAGATCGGCCATATAGGCGTCGGCATATACAAAGCACAACCCCTGAATGCCGATCAGCGTCCGCTCCGGCCGGCCGAAAGCCTTTGTCATAGCCAGCGTATGCGGATACTCCGTCCCGAAACAGTGTACAATATCCGGGGAAAAATCTTCCAGTATTTTATGGAAATGCCCTTCCATCGCCTCATCGTAGCATTCGGGATGAACGGTGTCTTCCGGAAATCCGTACCAGGCAATCCCCTTTGTCTCACCCTGCATGGTGACACCCGATATGGGAAAGCACACACCGAGCGTTATCCCTCTTCCTTCCTCCTGCTCTTTTTCTCCGTTTTCCCCGCAAAATTTTGCCGCCAGCCCCGAAAGCCATCCCTCTTTGTTGCTCACAGGCAGCCCCAGAGCATCCGCGATCACCGGCAGCATAATGTTGCACAGCCAAAGTACCCTCATAATCCGTTATCCTCTTCTCCGTTTCCGGTACAGGCATTCCTTTGTTTTCTGGTATATCCCCGCCAGTCTGGCATTTTTCGAGATCCATGTCCGCACAGGCGCCAGAGACAGCGCCATCAGCAGCCGGTACCGGAAAATCTGTCCCCTGCGCATGTATTTCTTTACAATCGCCGCATGTTCTCTTGCCGACAGTCTTTCATTCTCCCGCGTCTCCGAAAATCCGCCTCCCTCATAAGAGGCTACGACGATCTGCATGGAGACCGGACGGACGCCATCCGCAAAATAGCTTCCCAGAAAGTGCTCATAATCGGCCCGCACCCGGTATTTGGGCTGATATGGGCGCCGCTGCATCAGTTCTCTCGCATAAAAGCACGCCTGATGGCAGGGAATGTTCCGATAGCAGGCAAAGGCATTGATCCGGGGATTGGAAATGATCTTTGCCCCCACACTGCGGTTGTAAATATCCCCATAATAGATTTCCGAAGCCGCTCTGTCCGTGGCAATCCACACGCCTGCCTTTGCCAGAACCTTTTCATCGTATAAGTAATCACCGCAGTTCAAAAAGAGCAGATAATCGCCCTGCGCCAGCACAATGGCCTGATTCATGGCATCATAAATGCCTCTGTCTTTCTGCCGCACTATACGAATTCTCTTATCTGCCGGCAGACGATCCACCGAACCGTCCGCGGACATCCCGTCCTTGACAATTATCTCATAATGCGGATAACTCTGTGTCAATACGCTCCGCACCGTCTTGCCGAGCTTATCCCCTGCGTCCTTACAGACTACGATAATGCTGAAGGTAATCTTTTCCATCCCTTACACCGCCTTTCCGGTAATTTCCGCAGGAAAAATCCATGTATGATATGGCACAATCCGTACCAGCAGATCCTGCGCTTTGATTAAAAATATGGCAAAATACAGCACGGCTGCCACTACAACCGCCGTCCGCCAGAACCGACGCTGCCGTCTGCTCCCGATGCGGCTGACAAGCGAAGGCAGCAGAAAGATATGTCCCGCCGTCATATAATACCCCACTCTGGAAATCTCGGGGACAAATGAGCCGCATGTATAGAGCAGCAGAGCAAAAAAATTCAGATGAAAGTAAAACCGGTTTTGTTTCTGTCCCGCAACCGCCTGCCGGTAGTATAAAACGGACAGCACAAATACTCCGATAATCCTGACAATGTTAATCAGAGAAGTGCCCCCGTCCAGATAAGCGGTGTTTTCATAACTGGGATAGAGCCTGACGATGATTTTCAGATACCAGTCCTGTAAGACCAGCCCGCTCGCCGCAAACAGCGTCAGTACCATAAGCTGCCACCGCTTCCACGGGAGATTCGCCAGCGGATAGATTAACAGAACAAGCAGGATCGACTTGTGAATCGTCGCCACGGGCAGAATCAACAGCACAAATTTCACATACTGCCCTTTCAGCACATACTTCATGGAAAAAACGGCTGCCGACCAGGCCAGATAGTAACGCACCGTATTGAGACTCTGAAAATAATAGCTGAGCGTCATAAATAAGAAAAATGAGAACAGAAAGTCCTCACTCTGGTCATACAGGGCCTTCACCATAAAGCAGACTGTCACAAACGCAAACAACGCAAATATGGGCAGCTTTGTATCAATCCCGAACAAAAGCTGCATCAGGCGCACTGTCATATTAAAACCGAATTCCGTCGGCACGACCTGCTTTAACGGAATCAGATGAAAAAATTCCTCATAGCGGCTGTAATCATTTCCGACCTGATACCGACAGGCCGATACGCCGAACAGCATAAGAAAAAGTGTCAAAAGGCAGACCCCGTTGCACACCTGCTGCCTTGTCGGCCCATATTCCGCTCCCGCATATCCTTCCCGCTTTTTGACCAGCGCCGCCACCGCGACCGTCAGTATGGTCAGTATGATATATACCGTCATAACACTCCTTACTCCGTATCCCCGGCGCCTGTCCGCCCCCGTGCCTCCCGCAGACCGTCACACATGATGGCATAGGCGCGCGATACCGGTATTTCCCCGCACATCACCCTCCTGTGCCGCAGCAGAAACTGCAGTGCAATGGGTCTGGCAAGTTTACCGTACAGGGATTCATACAACACACCCCTGTCGAAAAAGAATTTTTCATGATACCCGGAAAACCAGGTGGACTCCCGCTCCTCTTCCCTGCCGATCGTCACCGGCGTCTTATATACCCGCATGCCGCTGCGGATGCAGTCCCGGATAAACAGGCTGTCCTCTCCGTTGCTGTAGCGGGCGCCGCCGCCGAAAAGCAGGGAAAACCAGACATTCTTCCGATGCATCGCTTCCCGCCGCACCGCAAAACTGTATGCCGGGTATCTGCCGCAGTTATAGAGCCGTACTCTGCCATAGCGGTCGATGTGATACGTCCGGCGGTTTTCGCACACATCCACATTAAAAAGCAGCATATCTGCCTCCGGGTGTGCCGCGAACTGCGAAAGAACCGCATCCGCGTAATCGTCCGCATACCGGATGTCTTCATCCGCAAAAAGGCAGATGTCTCCCTGCGCCCGCATCAGGGCGCTGTTGCGGCTCAGCCCCACGCCCCGTTCCCGCAGCGACCACGCTCTGACCAGATGCCCGCGGCATGAAAACTCCTCATAGGCAAAGTGACCGCACTGATTGATAATAACGGCTTCCGTACGGATATTCATTTTCTCCGCCAGCGCCGCCGGCGTCTCGTTTACCGCGGACACGAGCAGTTCCAGCGTTTGCTCTCTCATGATTTCCTCCCGGCTGCGCCGCTTATCATGCGGCGTCCGAAATACAGACGATACAGGCTCTTATCCGCATCGGTGATTACGATACCCAAAATCTCACGGTTCATGAACGCCGCTTCGCGCACCCACCGCTCCAGCAGTTTCCCGCCGCCGCTGCCATAGGGAACCTGCAGAATCAGGCCGGCGTCCTCTTTTCTGCCGTCTTCCGGTATCGTTACGGTATTTTGAGCGGTATCCACATACACAATCGCTGTTTTCCCCGCGGAAACATGCGCGATATGTTCCTCCAGCATCTGTCTGCCCGTCTCCGCATCACCGGCAAAGGTCACGCCCAGCACCGGAAAGGCATACCGCTTTTCCAGATCGGAAGGCACATAGACAGAATCGTCAAGCACACAGGCAAACGCCAGTCCCAGAAGCGAAAGCAGAAGCCCGATCACGCCGCCGGCGACAACCGCACGCACCGTCTCATCTTCCACCACCACAAGCGCCGCCCGTCCGTGGTCTATCACTTCGATTTCGTCAAACTCCGCCATTTCCGCCCCGAACCGGATCAATGCATTCTCCGCCGCCCGCAGTATCCGCTCTGTCTCCGCCGGATCCTGTGTCCGCACGGTAACGGTCAGCAGACGGATGTCCGATAAAATATCGGCCGTTATCGAATCTTTTACCCGCTGCCGGTCCTCCGTATCCGCCAGTTCGTCCAGAATTTTATCCAGAATCGGCTCTGTTTTCATCAGATCATTCCATGTATAACCGTTATAATACTGATAGGCATCCCCGTCGTCATCGGCCGCGAAAGTCAGATAGACCTTCGACGCCCCTTCATACACACGGGCCGGCGCAAACGCCACATGTACAATCAAATAAAGCCCACCGCCCAGCAGAGCGCCGGCCAGTGCACATATGATAGAAATCCACATTTTTTTCCGATAAAGGAGAGCCAGAAGCCTGATGTCCGCCCCTTCCCGCATCCATTCCCTCTCTGTCATAGCCGTTACTTTCCCTCGCGGTGTGTTCCGTTTTTCATCGCCGTCGTCTGGCTGCTGTCAACGCCCTCTGTGCTGTCCGGCTTAAATAAAATTTTCAGTGTCAGCAGCATCAGCTTAATATCCAGCCATATCGAATAGTTCTCAATATAAAATAAATCCAGTTTTAATTTATCATAAGGGGTCGTATTATACTTGCCATATACCTGCGCATAACCGGCCAGTCCCGCCTTCACCTTTGTGCGGAATATAAATTCCGGCATATCCGTGATATACTGCATAATAATCTCAGGGCGCTCCGGCCGCGGCCCGATAAATGTCATCTCGCCCTTTACAATATTAAAAAGCTGCGGCAGTTCGTCAATGCGCACCATACGGATAAACCGGCCGACCGGTGTAATCCTGTCATCGTTTTTCGACGCCAGTCTCGCCACCCCGTCCTTTTCCGCATCCACCCGCATGCTGCGGAATTTTAAAATATAAAATTCCCGCATATCCCGGGTGCAGCGGACCTGTTTATACAGAACCGGCCCTCTGTCATACAGCTTGATGGCAATCGCCGTCAGCAGCATAATCGGAGACGCGATTATGCACAGCAGCACGGCGCAGACAAAGTCAATGATCCGCTTTGCCATCCGCTGTTCCACGCTCAGCACATATTCCCGTGTCAGCAGAATGGGCGTGTCAAACAGATGGAGCTGATCCGCCCCTTTAATCAGAATATCCGGTATCTTTGGCATAATATAAACCCGTATCCCCACGCCAAAACAAAATTTATAAATCTTATTGCGGATCTGGGCGGGAATATCCCAGAGCACGACACCGTCATAACCGTTTTCTGCTTCCTGACAAATGCCGTCCGCCCCGATACCGATATGAATATTTTTTGTAATCCGGTACTTGTCCCTCCGGGACGCAAACTTTTGCAGAATGTCCCCGATAGGCCGGTCTCCGTGTACCAGCAGCAGATTACGCGGGGAAAAGATCCGCCGGTAGATGCCCGCACTTCCCATTGTCCACAATATAATCACCGCCGCCTCCGACAAGGTCATATAAAACAGCGGTACAATATCGAGAAATCCCCGCACCATCAGACACATCTGCAAATATGTGATGGCATTGACACACAGCGTGGCAAAAACCTGAGAAAACATAACTTCGCCCGAGCGCAGATAGCCGATCCGCATCCCGCCGTACATCTGGGAAAAGAAAAACAGCAAAACCACATAGACGAACAGCATCAGGATATGGCCCTTAAAGTAAAATTTCAGATACATGCGTTCGCTGTAATAACCATACCAGAACAGTGCATAAATCACCATCTGCAGCGCAATACAGAACGATGACATGGCTATCTGAATCAGTCTCTTATAAGTCTCCAGTTTTCTCATGCGCGTTGCCTCCTCAAACTCTGCGCAGTACGGCACGCGCTGCGTAGAATACAAAGTTATACATACTGTATGGCAGGGACAGCTTTTCCACCCTTCGATACAGGTTCCAGATCCTGCGAATGGCTTCTATTTTATTAGAGGAAAGCGTGTTTGTACTTCTCCGGTAAAGCACCAGATTTTCGTCCAGTCCGTAAGCCGTATGGCCGTTGCGCAGAATATTCCACCACGTCGCCGTGTCCTCGCTTTTGACAAGCGGCATGCGGATCAGTTCTCTTGGTATTTTCTCCGTGTCAAACAGTACCGTGGAAGTAAAGATTGTCGTATTTTTCAGCGCCTCCCGATAGCAGAGCCGCTGCGGCACCCGAACCACTTTTCCGGTTCCCCGCCCCGCTTCATCGGCAAACTCATAGCCGCTGAACACAAAGCCGGCCCCGTGCGCCTTCATAAAAGCCAGACCCGCGGAAAGCCGCCGTGCCTTCCACAGATCATCGCTGTCCAGAAAGGCGATATACCTGCCGCGCGCTTCCTGCACACCGCGGTTTCTGGCTGCGGCCGCCCCTTTGTTTTCCGGCTGTCGGATCACGCGGATGCGGCAGTCCTGCGCCGCGCACCGCTCCATAATTTCCATACTGCCGTCCTGCGATCTGTCATCCACCAGGATCAGCTCCCAGTCCGTTTCCTCCTGTCCACGTACGGAAGCGATCGTCTCTTCCAGAAAAGCCGCCGCATTGTAGACCGGTATGATAATACTCACATTACATTCCATATACGCTATCCTGAACAGTCCCTTACAGTTCCTCTTTTATCAGATAAACAGGTCTGTTTTTCACTTCCAGATACATTTTGGACATATATTGCCCCACGATCCCAAGACACAGGAGCTGTACACCGCTGACCGCGGAAATGATACAGACCAGAGAAGGCCAGCCCGAAGTCGGATCGCCAAAAATAACGGTACGCACAATCGTAAACACAATCAGCACAAAGGCAAGCAGACAAAAAATCAGGCCGATCACCGATACAAAGGCAAGCGGCATCGTGGAAAAAGCCAGAATGCCGTCCAGCGAATACAGGAACAGCTTCCAGAAATTCCATTTGGTCTCTCCCTTTGCCCGTTCGATATTTTCATACTCCAGCCACTTGGTGCGAAATCCCACCCAGCCGAAGATTCCCTTTGTAAACCGATTATATTCCGTCATCGACAAAATGGCATCCACCACACAGCGCTTCATCAGCCGATAGTCTCTTGCCCCGTCCACAATCTCCGTCTGCGAAATCCGTTTCATCAGCCCGTAAAATCTGCGGGCGAAAAAAGAGCGGATCACCGGTTCGCCTTTCCGTGTCACACGGCGTGTGGCAACGGAATCATATCCTTCCTCTTCCAGATAACGAACCATCTCCGGCAGCAGCGACGGCGGATCCTGCAGATCCGCATCCATCAGCACGGCATACTCCCCTGCCGCTTTCCGCAGGCCGGCATAAATCCCCGCTTCCTTCCCGAAATTCCTCGAAAACGATACCAGATGAACTCTGTCGTCCTTTTCATGCAGTTTGCGGACTTCCTCTGCCGTTTTATCCTTCGAACCGTCATCCACATAGATCAGCTCCAGCTCAATACCGCGCTCCGTCAAAGCGTGCTCCTGTTTCAACAGTTCTTCATAAAAATAAGATACATTTTCTTCTTCATTATAGCAGGGGACAATCACACTCAATAATTTCATAGCTTTACTCCCAATGCGGTTCCTCTCCGTCTCTGTCGGGATTATAGTATACCATAAGTCTCCTTTTTTGGAAAGTTTTGTCTGTTTTCCGCGTTTTCTATCTGCAATACACCGCGTAGCCGGTCACGTCTCCTGCGTCCTGCCAGCCATACCGCCGCATAGCATCTTCACTCATTTTCTCCCGCAGTACCAGTATATCACACTGCAGATCCACAGCCATTGCCGCTATGGTGTCCGGCTGCTTGTAATCCACCTTCATCTGTTCATACAAAATCAGTTCTTTATCCCCATATCCGTAAATGGAATTGATTTCGCGATTGCATCCGTCACGCCACAGGTCCTTGCCGTACGGTAAAACGACCCGGCCGCTTTCCAGCCGCGCGCGCTCCATAACCGTCTCCGGCGCCACAAGCATAACTTCCCCTTCATATTTTTCCACAAGAAAAAGAATTTTATCCTGTATTTCCCGTTCCTGCGGAGAAACATACGCATTTTTTGGAATATCCGCCTGAAAGGGCAGCACCGTGCCGGTCATACAGATCAAAATCAGAAAACCGGCGAACATCCGCGCGCCCCGTTTCCACTCTTCCGCCACACCCCAGATTACGGTCATCGCATAAGCCGTTCCCAGCACCGCAAACGGGCTGCCGCTAATCAGACTGAGCAGCAGACAGGCAAGCAGCAACACAATCTCCCGCTTTTTCCATTTTTTCCCGGTCCGCTCCCTTACAAGGTAGAGCGCCAGAACGGCAAGCAGCAGCATTCCCCACCGTCTTCCCGTATCGCCGGAGGAAAAGGCAATGCCGATCGGCCAGAGCATGGGCCGCGCAAAAAACAGGCCGGTCACGGCCAATACGATCCCCGTAATCCCGTAAATCCAATCCTTCTTAGTCAGCATCCGGTATACTATGTACGCTCCGAAAAAAAGAGCCGTTACCCTGGCCGCCGTAATGCCGTTCCAGCCATTATGCAGCAGACCGTATGCATAAGAACGGGTTTCCCCGTCCCCCATAATCAACAGGAGAGAAGCAAAAATCACAAACAGATTTTTCTTTTCCTTCTGTTCCTCAAAAAACGCGCCGCTCCATGCATACCAAATGACAAGATTCAAAACGATCAGCCAGACGGGCACCGCCAGATACAGAAATTGTGCCATCGGCATACCGCACAGACGGTACAATGCTCCATACAAGAGCGGAAGTGCGTGTAATTTATAAAGCGGATACATGCCATTGGCAAGCACGCCGCCCGTTACCGGATTGCGGGCAAAAACCGTATCCGTGACAACTGCCGTCCAGATGGTCTCCGTCATGGTATCCGCCCCGGTATCCGGCACATACAGAAAATAACCGGCAATCTGTATTCCGATCAGAAAGACCAAAAGAACATATTCCATTGCCTGTCGCTTCCATTTCTTTTCCCCTCCGGGTTTGCGGCACAGCATCCCTTTTATCTGCCGATACAAAATCATGGCTGTCTTCCGGTTTGCAAGCAGAGAAAGCAGTGCGCCGGCTGGCGCCAGCACACCCAGGATATGGCAATACCCGGAAAAATTCCCCGCCGTTTTAATCACAATACAGGCAGCGGCCTCTCCAAGCAGGAACAGTATCAAAACACCGGCCGCATAACATTCCGTCAGGGTGACGGCTTCCTTGTCTTTCTTCAACCTGCCCCATGTAAGCCCCTGCAGCACAGGGAGTACGGTAACACAAAGTAAAAACCGTATCATCCTTATCTCCTTTTATAAATAATGCTCTTTCCCCTCCGTTTCGAGCATATCTACGATTTTCTTTACATCCTGCGCCCTGCTCCTGTCACAGACAAGCACCACATCCTCTGTCTCCACGACAATCAGGTTTTCCACACCCGCCAGCGCAACCAGCTTTCCGCCGGCGTAGCCGATACAGTTTTTCGTATCCAGCGCCAGCGCTTCCCCGTGCAGAATATTGCCGTTCCCGTCCGGTGCATACAGCGTTTCCAGTGCGTCCAGACTTCCCACGTCGTTCCAGCCGAAATCGCCTTCCAGCACAATCACATTTTCCGCCCGTTCCATAATGCCATAGTCCACAGATATCTTCGGTATCTGCGGATAAACGCGCATAATCGTCTCCTTTTCCTGCGCTGTCCCCATCGCCTGGCCAATCTCCTGCAGACAATCATAAATATCGGGCAGGAGGCGGCGGAACTGTTCCATAATTACAGAAGCCTTCCAGACAAACATACCGCTGTTCCACAGATACGCTCCGGATTCCAGATACGCCTGCGCCGTCTCAAGATCCGGTTTTTCCACAAATTCTTCCACCGCAGAACTGTCTTTGTCTTTTCTTCTGATATAACCATAACCGGTTGCGGGAAACCGGGGCTTTATGCCGATCGTCACAAGCGCGTCGGTCCGTTCCGCTTCCCGCACTGCCCGTTCCAGTACGCCGCGGAATCCCGCTTCGTCCCGGATATAGTGATCGGAAGCGAAAATCCCCATAACGCCGTCTCCGTATTTTTGGAGTATCTCCGTCGCGGCATACCCGATACAGGCCGCCGTGTTTCTTGCCGCCGGTTCCGCCAGAATATGGTCGGGCTGAAGACGGCCGGCAGCAGTCGCAAGCGTCAGCTCCGCATATGCCGCATTCGTCACGACAAACATGTCTTCCTTTCGGATCACCGGAATCAGGCGGTCCATCGTCTCGTTCACCAGCCTGTCCCGGCCGGTCAGATTCAAAAACTGTTTCGGCAGGCGTTTCCTGCTCAGCGGCCAGAACCTTGTGCCGCTTCCGCCCGCCATGATTATTCCATACCGTTTCATATATCCATCCTCTGTGTGTTTCATCCCCGGCGCACCCGTTTCTACAGTCTGGCCGTCGCCACATGCTCCCGGAACCAGTCGTAAGCCAGTCTGACCCCTTCTTCCAGTTCCACTTTATGATGCCAGCCGATACCGTGTAATTTTGACACATCTGTCAGTTTCCGCGGCGTGCCGTCCGGCATATCCCGGTTCCAGACGATCTCTCCTTCATAGCCGACCGTTTTCTTCACCAGTTCCGCCAGCTCCCGGATCGTAAGTTCCTTGCCGGTGCCGATGTTTACATGGCGCTCTCCGTCATAATGTTCCAGGAGATAGATGCACGCATCCGCCATATCATCCACATAGAGAAACTCCCGCAGCGGCGTGCCCGTTCCCCAGAGTTCCACCGCAGGCGCGCCCGACGCTTTCGCCTCATGGAATTTCCGAATCATGGCAGGCATCACATGCGAACCGCTCAGCTCATAATTATCGTAAGGCCCGTACAGATTGGTCGGCATACAGCTGATAAAATTGTCCCCGTACTGTTTCTTAAAGAAGCGGCACATCTCCATACCGGCAATTTTGGCGATGGCATACGCCTCATTCGTCTCCTCCAGCGGTCCGGTCAAAAGCGCATCTTCCGGTATGGGCTGCGGCGCCATCCTCGGGTAGATGCATGTGCTTCCCAGAAACAGCAGCTTCTTTACATGACAATCATGCGCGGATTTGATTACATTACACTGTATTTGCATATTGTCCCACGCAAAGTCTGCCGGCGCCGTATTATTCGCATTGATTCCGCCTACTTTCGCCGCGGCCAATACGACAATATCCGGACGCTCCGTCTCGAAAAACACCCGCACCGCCGCCTGATCGGTCAGATCCAGCTCCCGGTGTGTCCTGCCGATTACATTTTCATATCCCTGCTTTTTCAGGCTGCGGACAATGGCGCTCCCCACCAGGCCCCGGTGCCCCGCCACATAGATTTTATCGTTTTTTTCCATTTCAGTCTCCCTGCTCTCTCTTTTCACGCCGTTATATCTTATGCATTCTTTCCGTGCTGTGCCCGGAATGTCTCACAGTCCATACCGGTGATTTCTTTCAGATCACTGTCCATCATCATTGCCACCAGTGCCTTAAAGTCCACTCTCCGTTTCCAGCCGAGTTCCGTTTCCGCCTTCGCGGCATTTCCCCATAAAAATTCCACTTCCGCAGGCCGGTAAAATTCCGGATTCACATCCACAAGAACCCGGCCGGTTTCCGCATCCACACCGGTTTCATGGATGCCTTCTCCCTTCCATACAATCGGAATGCCCAGTTCCGCGAACGCCGCCTCCACAAATTCCCGGACCGTATGCGTCTCATTTGTGGCAAGCACATAATCACCCGGTTTATCCTGCTGCAGCATCAGCCACATACCTTCCACATAGTCGCCCGCATATCCCCAGTCACGTTTGGCGTTCATATTGCCCAGAGACAGCTTTTCCTGTTTTCCTGCAATGATATTGGCAATCGCAAGTGTAATTTTCCTTGTCACAAAGTTCTCGCCCCGTCTCGGCGATTCATGGTTGAATAAAATACCGTTGCAGGCATACAGATTATACGATTCCCTGTAATTGACTGTAATCCAGTAGGAATACAGTTTTGCCACACCATAGGGGCTTTTGGGATAAAAGGGCGTCGCCTCGCTCTGCGGCGCCGTCTCCGGCAGTCCGCCGAATAATTCCGACGTGGAGGCCTGATAATACCGGCAGGAACCACCGTTTACCCGGATCGCTTCCAGCAGCTTTAATGTGCTCGTCCCCGTTGCTTCCGCCGTATACTCGGGCACTTCAAATGAAATCCCCACGTGCGACTGCGCCGCCAGATTATACACTTCCGTAGGCCGGATCTCCGCGATCAGACGCATCAGATTGCTGGAGTCCGTCGTATCGGCAAAATGCAGAAAAAATTTAATTTTATGATAGTCCGACGCAATCAGATGATCAATCCGCGCGGTGTTGGAAATACTGTGACGGCGGATCAGACCATGCACCTCATATCCCTTTTCCAGCAGAAATTCCGCCAGATAACTGCCGTCCTGCCCTGTGATTCCTGTAATCAATGCCACATTCTTCATCGTTCTTCTCCTTTGATATATAGTACGTAATCACTTACAATTTTTTCCTGCTTGTAGTATAACAGCAGATACCGTCATTTGACAAGTATCGTATGCACCGACAGCGTCAGCTTCGGTTCTCTTATGTTACAACTGTGTATGCATTAGCATGTTCAAACCGTACAGAAATTATGACAGCACTTGAATATCTTATAAAATGGTAGTAGACTGTAATGATATACGATAAACAGGGAATTACGGCCCTATGCAAATGATTGTGAGGAAACAATGGATTTTTTCAGAGGAATTGCCAGCAACGAAATATTTATCTCCGCGGCGGTAGGATGGCTGACAGCGCAGATCTTAAAAACAATTATCCACACGGCGCTGACCCGGAGTTTTGTCGCAGAGCGGATGGTCGGCAGCGGCGGTATGCCCAGTTCGCATTCGTCTACCGTATGTGCCCTCGCGGCCTCCACCTGCCTGCAATACGGAAGCGCCAGCTTTGAATTTGCAATCGCATCCTTTTTCGCCATTGTCGTCATGTATGACGCCATCGGCGTACGGCGGGAAACCGGGATCCAGGCAAAGGTGTTAAATGAAATGATCGAGCTGTTTTCTCATATGGGAAAAGGTGTCAGCATGGAAGATAAGCTGAAAGAGTTTGTCGGACATACACCGCTTCAGGTTCTCGCCGGAGCAATACTCGGCATCCTGATCGCCTTTGTCATAGCCGGTATCTGATCTTATCCAAACGCAGGGGGATGTCACGGAAAACATATTTATAGAATAGAAAGCAGGCTTGTATGATAATCAGACATAAAAAAATTATTTTGACAGTACTTTCCTTCGGTTTATTGGTGTTTTTCTCCCTTACCCAGAGTCCCTTTCAGACAAAAATGCGTACCTCCAATGTGGACAGCGCATTTTCCTTTTCTCTGGATAACGGATTCTATGAGAACGATATTCAGGTTGCACTGTCACTTCCCGAATCTTATCTGAAACACATGCAGATCCGATACACGCTGGACGGCAGCACACCGGATGCCGCATCGCTTCTGTATGAAGCGCCCCTGGCCTTTCACACAGAGCAGACCATCCAGGCCATTACCATAAAGGCAGTTGTCTGTGACAGACAAGACGAGATCATAGGAGGCCCTTATACCGCCACCTATTTTATCGGAAAAGACATCGGCGCCTGGCCCGTCAACGCTCTGATCGTATCCATTACTGCCGATCCCGACGATCTCTTTTCTCCGGAAAAGGGGATTCTGTATCCGATGGCTGACTGCGGACCCACGGCAGAAGACTGGGAACTCTTCAAACAGCAAAACTGCAAACAGCGAGGAGAGGATTGGATACGCAGCGCCCATATGGACATCTTTGAACCGGACGGAACCAATGTCATCAGTCAGAATATCGGTTTGTGCGTAGACGGCGATCATGGTTCCATGACCCACTATCCCTATTCTCTGAAAGTACTCGCAGACCGACAGTATGACGACGCCAATCCCTTCTTTGCCTACGATTTTTTCCATTACTATAATACCAGGGGAACGGTCTTTCCTCATATTCAGTGTTTTAACAATATGGTTTTCCGCAATGGCGGAAACGAATACAATGCCGGCGCCGACGTTCCCGAACAGCGGGGGACTATGCTGCGCTGGGATGTGGGAAGCCGTCTTGCAGACGAAGCCGGTTATATGGTGGCCGGTTCCCGGCCCGCCATGATTTTTCTCAACGGCACACTTTACAGCGTAGCTCAGCTTCAGGACACGTACAATCGCAGCAACACTGCCGTCAAAACACTGCTGAACAAAGAGGAACTGGAAATTTATAAAGATTCCGAAAAAGCCTGTACCGAGCAAGGCGGTTATCTGAGCCTGTACTACAGTTATCCGGAGATCGCGTCTTCCCCGCTCCGTCTGCCGGAAAATCAAAGTCTGCTGGAAGAGACGGTATCCATGGACGATATGTTTTCTTATTATGCCTTCGAGCTTATGGTAAATAACACAGACTATCCGAAGAAGAATTACGCCATCTGGCGGTATAACGGAGAAGAGGAGGGAGAAACACCTTATGCAGACGGAAAATATCGTTTTCTGATTAACGATCTGGACTGCATCTGGGATTTCCGGTATGACGACGATCTGTGGACCGCTTACTTCGGAAATGTGAAAGAAGACGGGGTGCTCATGGCATCTCTGATTCAGATTGATGCCTATCGGAACCGCTTTCTGAATGCTGTCTGTGACCTGCTCAACAGTGGTCTCTTTGACAGGGAGCATCTGGATACTGTCATCACCGAATCCAATGCCGCCTTCAGCACGATCGCTTCCTGCTATTACAGTCCGCAGGACGAGGCAAAACGGCAGCAGAATGTCGCACGGCTCAAAGAAAGCGCCTTTGCGCGCAAAGAGCGGGTACGCGCTTTTATCCGCGATACCTTTCATCCCTCGGCTCCTTATACGCTGTCTGTAAAAGCGCCGGAAACCGGAGCGGTCATCCGTTTCAGTACGACTACTCTGACAGCTTCCGACGGTGATTTTACCGGCACTTATTACGGCGACTATCCGCTTACCCTCTCCGCCTCCTGTAATGATCTCCAAAAATTCTCACACTGGAAGATCAACGGAAAGCGGGTTGATTCCCCGGAGGTAACGCTTGATGCCGCATGGATTCAAAACGGGCGTATCACGGTTGCGCTTGTCACCACACCCGTCCCGGCCCCGCACGGTTTGCTGATCAGCGAGCTGTACAGCGGCCCAGACGGCGCCTGGATCGAACTGTACAACGCCTCCGGGCGGAAACTGGAAATCGGAGATTATGCGCTCTCCAATCACGTTCCCGCCCGTTATATGAAATTCAATCTGCCCCGGCACACACTGGCGCCGGGTGAAACGTTTGTCGCAGGCGTGGACAATACCGGTATCTTTCGACTGGAGCAAGGAACGACCGTATACCTTACCAGAGGAACTACCGTGGCCGATTGTGCAAAGCTGCCCATTATGGCCGCCACCGAGAGCTACGGCAGACTTGGTGAAACCAACGAATGGCGCTATTATGTCTTTCCCACCAAAGGGACGGCAAATTAACCGGACCTATCGTATCGGAATTTCTTCCCGGTTCTCACCAAGCAATAGCCCGACTGCCTTTTCCGGATCAATCACACCGGAAAAGCGCAGCGCTTTCTCATAAACGCCGCCGCACCGTTCATACAGCCCATTGTATGCTTTCTCATCGACTATCGTTCCATCGTCATATACGCCCCCATACCATCATGGACTGCAGGCCGTCCAGTTGATCGAGATCAATGCCCTCCTTTTGTTCCAGCTCCCGAATACCCGCTTCCTCGCACGTCAGTACCATGGAAATAGGAGACAATTCCACGGACTGCACAACAATTTCACAGTCATTGACCGTCACCGTTCGATTCAACTCACGGCAGACAGACTGCGCCGGATGAATCGTCAGAGAAAACGGCCAGCTGCCCTCCGCTAATACATCCCCATCCGTCGCTTTCTCACCCGGACCGTGAAGCGTCGTAAATGTAATATTCATATTCAGCTCTTGTTCGTCTTTTTCTTTTCCGTATACGGCAAGATATTCCTCCGCACGCATCTTCGTTCCGAATATCTCGAAATACCTTCTGTTCGACACTTCCTGTTCCTCCTCTGCCACAAAGTGCCATCCCAGTGCAATAAAGGGATCCTCCCCGTTTGGAAATTCCATTGTATAATCCATGCTGCAGTTTTCGTCAAGCGTCATACTCCCGTCATCCACCGTTATCTCAAACAATCCATAAAAGCAATGGGAATCCTGTATCGTTTGTATGGCTCTGATGGTAAGCCCGTTATCCGTCACTGTCTGATACTCTTCGCTGGCTATATTCTCCAGAACCAGCTTTTCCTGCGTCTTTGTCCCGGCTTCAAATACTTCCTGTGCCTGTTCGTTCCATTGAAAGATTCCGGATGCCGCCGCTGACATCCCAAGTGCCGCCGCCATTGCCGCTGCCAGAATCAGAATCGTACGTCTTCCTGTTCTGCGTGTTTGTTTCTTTTTTGCATTCTGTTTTTTCATGATTTTATCCTCCTGATCTTTCAGGCAGGAAAGGGTATGCAGCACCGACTGATGAACGGTTTCCGGCACCCCGGGAAACTCCCGGCTCCACTTTTTATTTTTCATAACCATATTCTCCCGACAATTTCTTTCTCATTAGGCTTCTGCCCCGGTAGAGCCTCGTTTTTACCGCCCCCTGCGACAGTCGAAGCATTCTGCTGATTTCCTTTACCGAAAATCCTTCCACATAAAACAATACAAAGGGAATTCTGTAATTTTTCTCCCGTTCCATAACCGCCCGGAACACATCCGAATTTTTTTCCTCGTCTTCCTGTTCATGGCTGCGAAAATACTCCTCATACGAAACCTGTCCCTGCGGTATGAAACGGCCGATTTCATTTTACATCCATTAGATGCAAACAAAACGGGAAAAGACACAGGGAAGATAAAAAAGAATCGCAGCAATGCGATTCTTTTTCCGGTTATTGTTCTATTGTATTTACGATTTCCCGTCCGATGCTTTCATAGATCAGGGACGCCTGTTTTACGTCCTCCAGCCGATAACAGTTGCGGCCGTCCATTACAATGGGCCTGCGCATCAGCTCCGCAAATTTGCTTAACGGCAGCGCCTTTACCTCCGGCCATTCGGTAAAGATAAAACAAATATCGGCATCTCTCAGCGCTTCTTCCACGGTATCGAAATAGGTGATATGCTCGTCCGGTATCCGCTTCCGAAAATTCGCCGCCCCAACCGGATCCCATGCTCTCACATAAGCGCCGTCTTCCAGAAACACCGGCACATTTACAAGGGAGGGAGCCTCCCGCAGATCATCCGTGCCCGGTTTAAATGTCAGTCCGAGAACCGCAATCTGCAGTCCGTTGTAATCTGCGTAATACTTTCTCGCTTTTTTGGATAATTTATACTTCTGGCCTTCATTGACTTCGATCGCCGCCTTGACCGTCCGCATCTCACAGCCGTTCACTGCCGAAAGATGGTGCAGCGCTTTCGTATCCTTCGGGAAACAAGAGCCGCCATAGCCAATGCCCGCATGCAGGAACCGCTTACCGATCCGCTCGTCAAATCCCATGCCTTTGGCCACTTCTTCCACATTTGCCCCGATCGCCTCACACAGATTGGCAATTTCGTTCATATATGAAATCTTCAGCGCCAGAAAATCATTCGATGCATACTTAATCATTTCGGCGCTTCTCCTGTTACATACCATAACAGGAGCGTCAAAGTTTTTATACATTTCCAGCAGTTTTTCTTTTGCAAAGTCATCGTTGACCCCCAGAATAATACGGGAAGCATGCATCGTATCCGGGACCGCCGTGCCCTGCGCCAGAAATTCCGGGTTTGACGCCACATGCACGCGCAGCTCCAGAGGATTTTCGTTCAAAAGCCGTTCCACCTCATCATTCGTGCCGATCGGAACGGTTGATTTCACAATTACCACACACTCTTTGCTGATACTCGCGGCGATCTGACTGGCCACCCCGAACACATAGGCCAGATTTGCGGAGCCGTCCCGCTTCTCCGGTGTTCCGACTGCGATAATGATAACATCCGCATCCACATACGCCTTTTTATAATCCGTCGTAAAATAAAGATGGTCCATATTTTTTACCATCAGTTCTTCCAGTCCCGGTTCGTAGATCGGCGATTTGCCGCTTTCCATCATTTTTACTTTATTTTCATCCACATCGACACAAGTCACTTCGTGTCCGTGCTCCGACAGACAAACCCCTGTCACAAGCCCCACGTAACCCGTTCCCGCTACCGCTATCTTCATTCTGTAATCTCCCTGTTTTTCTGTAACGGTATAAAACCGTTACGCTTTTCTTCCGATTCCGCTGCCGCCTTCCGCTTCCCGCATAACAGCACGATTATTATAATATATCCTACCCTTTTTTTCAATAAATAAACCCAAATAAATGGATTTTTCCCGCAATCTGTGATATACTATGAACACTTAGCGAGGTTTTTAACGGCCGCCAGGCTTTCCTCTCATCATACACGCAAAGGAGTCACAAAAATATGGATAAAACAATCAATGATATTGTATTGTCAGTTGTCATTCCCTGTTACAATGAAAAAGACACCATCGAAACCGTCCTCGATGCGGTCCGGGATTGCGGTGTCAAAAATACCGAAATCATCGTAGTGGATGACTGTTCCAAAGACGGCACCCGTGATCTGCTGCAGGGCAGGCTCCGCAGTAAAATTGACCGCCTGATTTTCCACAAGACCAATCAGGGTAAGGGTGCCGCGCTTGCCAAAGGTTTCCGCGCCGCAACCGGTGATGTCGTAGTAATACAGGACGCCGATCTGGAGTATGATCCCAAAGACTTTGTCACATTGCTGGAACCTTTTATCGGCGGCCGAAAGGATGCCGATGTCGTATACGGCTCCCGCTATGCCAGAGGCGAAAAATATATGATTAAGCGCTTTTATCACACGATGGGCAATAAGATGCTCACGCTCGTATCCAATCTCTTTACCGACCTCGGTCTGACAGATATGGAAACCTGTTATAAAATGTTCCGGCGCGAAGTCATTCAGTCCATTACGATCGAAGAAAAGCGGTTCGGCTTTGAACCGGAAATCACGGCCAAGATCGCCAAAAAAGACAAACACTACCGGATCTATGAAGTTCCGATTTCCTATTATCCCCGTTCTTACAGTGAGGGGAAAAAGATCGGCCTGAGAGATGCATTCCGCGCTTTTTACTGTATTCTCAAATACAATGTATTCTCCTGACCGTGCCGGGGATCGTTTTATAAAATAAATCAATCGAGGTAACAATCGTATGAATCGAGTACTTGTGACAGGTGGCGCCGGTTTTCTCGGCTCCCATCTCTGTGAACGTCTGCTGCAGGACGGCAATGATGTCATCTGTGTGGATAACCTTTATACAGGCAGCAAGGATAATATCCGCCATCTGATGGCGAATCCTTATTTCGAATTTATCCGTCATGACGTTACAGAACCGTTGTATGTGGAAGTGGATCAAATTTACAATCTCGCCTGTCCGGCCAGCCCAGTACACTATCAGGCGAACCCGGTCAAGACGACAAAGACAAGCGTCTATGGTGCGCTGAATATGCTCGGTCTTGCCAAAAGAGTCGGTGCGCGGATTCTGCAGGCCAGCACGAGCGAAGTCTACGGCGACCCGGAGGTTCATCCGCAGCCGGAAAGCTACCGGGGCTGCGTCAACCCCATCGGTGTCCGCTCCTGCTACGACGAAGGCAAACGCGTCGCAGAGACTTTGTTTTTTGACTATCACCGGATGCATAAACTGCAAATCAAGGTATTGCGCATTTTTAACACATATGGTCCTCGCATGAATCCGTCCGACGGCCGCGTTGTCTCCAATTTTATCGTACAGGCATTAAAAAATCAGGATATCACCATCTATGGAGACGGGTCGCAGACCAGAAGCTTTTGCTATGTGGACGACCTCATCGAGGGAATGGTACGTCTGATGGCGTCTCCGTCCGCATTCACCGGGCCATGTAACATCGGTAATCCGGGTGAATTTACCATTTTACAGCTTGCGGAAAAAGTAATTCAGTTTACCGATTCCCGGTCCAAAATTGTATACCAGCCGCTGCCGGCCGATGATCCGCTGCAGAGAAAGCCGGTCATAGACCTGGCAAAGCAGCATCTGGACTGGGAGCCGCATATCGCACTGGATGAGGGATTGAAAAAGACAATCGATTATTTCAGGAGAGTGATCTGACAGGAAAGACAAAAAAACGGCCGGCTCCGGAGCCGGCCGTTTTTTATGACGAACGGAAAAACCCTTACAACGTTTTCAGATATGCCGCGATCGATTCCTCCCAGACCGGAAATCTGAAATCCGTCGTCATGGCAAACATATCGTTATCAAGCACAGCGTATGCCGGCCGCGGCGCCTGTCCCGGAAACTTCATCTCATACGCGGCTGTTGTAATCCCTTCCACAACCGTCTTCTTTCCGGCCAGACGGAAGATTTCCGCGGCAAATTCTGCCCAACTGCACTCTCCTTCACAACTCGCATGAAAGATCCCGTAATTATCCGTAGGAAGCAGACAGGCAATCGCTTTTGCCAAATCCATGGAATACGTCGGTGTCCCGATCTGATCGTTTACGACCTGAACGGTATCACTGTTTTCGGAGAGACGAAGCATCGTCTTTGCGAAATTGTTCCCCTCCCCGTACATCCACGCCGTGCGCAGGATAAAATATCTGCTGCAAAAATCCTTTACCAACTGCTCTCCCTGAAGCTTCGTTTTCCCATAGACACTGGCAGGGCAGGGCAGGTCATATTCCTTATAGTGCCGATCGGTATCGCCTGAAAAAACATAATCGGTAGAAATCTGAAACAGCCTCGCACCCGTCTCCTGCGCCGCGATGCTCAGATTCCTGGCGCCGAGCGCATTGATGCGATAGGCACACTCCGGGTTTTGTTCGCATCCGTTTACGTTTGTCTGTGCCGCACAGTTGACAATGGCATAAGGCTTTACGTCCCGCGCCAGCCTCATAACCGCTTCCACATCAGAAATATCCAGCTCCCTCACATCGGTATTGACAAGATGATATTCCTTCTGATCCGCCAGAATCTGATTGATCGCTCTTCCCAGCTGGCCATTGCAGCCGGTTACTATGATCTCTTTCATTTCTACCTCCTAATTTCCCAGTTCTAATCGGTTTACGGCAGAGAACAGCGCCCGGATTGACGCTCTCGTAATATTGGAGCTGACACCCACGCCATAGGTAACTCTGCCGGTATTGGAATCCAGCAAATGGATGTATGCTGCCGCCTGAGAGTTGGAACCGCTCTGCAGTGCGTGCTCTTCGTAATCCAATACCTTGATGCTGACGCCCAGCGACTCCTGCATTCCGCGCTGCGCCGCATCAATCGGACCGTTCCCGACCGCTTCAAAGGTTTTCGTTTCGCCGTGATCGGTATATGTCACATCCACCCTGGTATCGAACTGAGATTTAGTTTCTCCCGACAGGTCAGAAACATGCAGCCGCCGGAAATGCAGCGGTTCTTTCTGATCCAGATATTCGCTGCGGAACTGCTCCATAATCTGTTCCGGCGACACCTCACCCTGTTTTTCGGAAATAGCCTGTATCGTCTCTGCAAACTCTTTGTGCATCGCCTTGGGCAGCTTAAAGCCGAAATAGGTGTCCATAATAAAGGCAACGCCGCCTTTGCCCGACTGGGAATTAATCCGTACAATGGGCTCATATTCTCTGCCAATGTCGGCGGGGTCAATCGGCAGATACGGAACCTGCCAGTGTTCGCCGCCCCGTTCCTTCATCGCCTGTACCCCTTTATTGATGGCATCCTGATGAGAACCGGAGAATGCCGTAAATACCATCTTGCCGGCATACGGATGCCGCGGGTGAATCGGAATCTTACAGCAGCGTTCGTAGATTTCAATGCTTTCGTTGATGTGTTCCAGATGAAGCGCCGGATCAATCCCCTGAGAAAACATATTATAGGCAACATTCAATACATCCACATTCCCCGTTCTCTCACCGTTGCCGAAAAGTGTCCCTTCCACACGTTCCGCGCCGGCCAAAATAGCCTGTTCCGCAGCGGCGACACCGGTTCCTCTGTCGTTGTGCGGATGCACACTTAATACAATACTCTCCCGGTTCTCAAAATGCCGGTTCATCCATTCGATCTGATCCGCATATACATTGGGCGTTGTCATCTCCACCGTCGAAGGCAGATTGATAATAATCGGATTTTCTTTCGTTGCCCCCCATTCCTTCTGTACCGCCGTACAAATATCCAGGGCAAAATCGAGTTCTGTTCCGGTAAAACTTTCCGGGGAATATTCCAAAATAATCTTACCCGGAAAATCCTCCGCATATTTTTTCACAAGCTGCGTTCCCTTCAGCGCAATCTCTTTGATGCCTTCCCGATCCATATGGAATACCACATCCCGCTGAAGCGTGGATGTGGAATTATAAATATGCACGATTGCCTGTCTGCACCCTGCAATCGATTCAAACGTTTTGGCAATCTGCTCTTCCCGGCACTGCGACAATACCTGTACCCATACGTCGTCGGGAATCAGCTTCCGATCCACCAACTGACGCAGAAAATCATATTCGATCTGGCTTGCCGCCGGAAAACCGATTTCGATTTCTTTAAACCCAAGCTTAATCAGATATTGGAACATTTCAATTTTTTCCTGTACAATCATAGGATCGATCAACGCCTGATTTCCGTCCCGCAGATCTACGCTGCACCAGATGGGCGCTTTCTCAATCTCTTTTCCCGGCCACTGCCGCTCGGGATAATCCACTACCGGATTTTTCCGATACCGTTTATAATTTAACATAGTATTTCCTCCCTTTCCCGTAACATCGGAAATTCTTTCGGGTTTCCGACCGGATAAAAAATCAGTCCATCCTCAGAGATGGACTGATCGGCATTGTTCTATTATTCCCCAAGTCCGCTTTCAATCACTGCGACCAGAGCTTTCAGAGCCTCCTCCTCATCTTCTCCCTCGCATACAAATTCCACTTCATCACCGCACTTGACGCATGCACCCAATACACTTAACACACTTTTCGCATTCGCGGTACTCTCTCTGAATGTAAATGTGATTAATGATTTAAACTGCATTGCTTCTTTACACAGGATGCCGGCAGGTCTCAGGTGTAGTCCTGTTGGGTTTTTAATCACTACCTTTTGGCTTACCATATAACGTCCTCCCATTTATATTATCCCCATAACGGGAACGTACACGATCTTTTCTTTTTGTTATCATATCATGCCTTCGGTGTTTCCACAAGTATAATATAATACTACAGCATGCAGTTTTGAATCAGTTCAGCCAGTTTCCGCGCTTCCTTTTCAATCATCCGCTGATCCTTGCCTTCAATCATAACCCGCACAAGCGGTTCCGTGCCGGATGGGCGAATCAAAACCCGTCCCTCGCCCGCAAACATGCCGTTCAGTTTCTCAATCGCATCCGCGATTTCCGGATACTCCATATACCGCTCTTTTTTATGATTGGGAACCTTGGCATTGACAAGCGCCTGCGGCAGCACATCCATAACCGATGCCAGTTCCGATAAAGGCTTTCCGGTTTCCACCAGCACCTGCAGCAGATGAAGTGCGCTCAAAAGGCCGTCTCCTGTCGTATTTTCGTCCAGAAAGATAACATGACCGGACTGCTCTCCGCCGAGACTGGCGCCGATTTCCCGCATCCGCTCCAGCACATAGCGATCGCCTACCTTTGTCTGTTCCGCCCGAATTCCGTTTTTCTCCGCCATCAGGAAAAAGCCCAGATTACTCATAACGGTAACGACAATCGTATCCCCTTTTAATTTTCCCTGCTCTTTCATATGGTTGCCGACAATGGCCATAATCTGGTCGCCATCCACTACCTTGCCGTTTTCGTCCACCGCCAGAAGTCTGTCCGCATCGCCGTCAAACGCCAGACCGATATTGGCCTTTTCATAAACCACTCTGGCCATCAGCTCTTCCATATGCGTCGATCCGCAGTTGGCATTGATATTCGTCCCGTCGGGATTATTGTGAATCGCAATAATCTCCGCTCCCAGCTCTTTCAGAGCTTCCACAGAAGTATAATAGGATGCGCCTTCCGCACAATCCACTACAATCTTTAAGTTGCTCAGATCCGCGTTCACCGACTGCACGGCATGGTTAATATATTCTTCCCGCGCATCCGTACGATATTTGATCTTTCCCACGCCGGAACCAATCGGAAACTTAATATTTTTCATATCGCTGCGAATCAGGTCTTCAATCTCGTCTTCCATCGAATCGGGAAGCTTATACCCGTTTCCGTCAAAGAACTTAATCCCGTTAAACTCCACCGGATTATGAGAAGCAGAAATCACGACGCCGGCATCCACCTTATACTTTTTGGTGAGATAGGCAACGGCGGGTGTGGGCACCACCCCGACGTAAACGGCATTTGCACCCACCGAGCAGGCTCCCGCCATCAGCGCATTGGCCAGCATATCGCCGGAAATCCGCGTGTCACAGCCTACCATAATCGTAGGCTTATGCTTGTTCTCCTTTGACAGCACATATGCGCCGGCCTGCCCAAGCTGCATGGCAAGCAGCGGCGTCAGCTCTTCATTTGCAACGCCTCTTACACCATCCGTACCAAATAATCTTCCCATCTTTTTTCAACCTCTATTCTTCTTCATTATTCTCTGTTTCCGTTTCGCTCTGCTGAATCAGAACCGGAACAGTCGCAGGTTTTTCCAATCTGAGTCCTTCCGGCAGGCGGACCGTCAGTTCCATCTCATACGCACCCGGTGCAAGTTCGGTCAGGCCGTTCTTTTCCATAAATCCTGCCACATCCACAACCGCTGTGATCTCGCCCTCCGCGATCCCTTCAATCCGGTTGGAAAGTCCCTTTACCGTCAGGACGATATTTTCCGTTGCCTCCGCGAATCCGCCGGTCATATGCTCCGGTACGCCCCGGATCGCCACATTATCGGCGGCAATCCCCACTTCGGTTGTCACTTCCCGCTCAATATGAACAATGACATTCACCTTGCCGTTAAAATCACTCTCTGCAAAAGTCACATTATCGGGCAGATATTTTTTGAGATCTATGACTGTTGTCATATTTCCTGTCTGGCCGGTGACATTCAATACGGAATCAGGAATATCAATCTGGGATATATTTTTGATCGCATTGCCTTTTCCCGCAACCAGAACGGTCGAAGGCGTGCTCTCAATCACACCGGTAAGCGCATACCCGTCTGCGGGTTCCCCCGTTACGGTGAAGCTGAGCGGCACACGCTTTGTCTGCAAAATCTCAATATTGACCTTGACCTGATCCAGACTTTTTTTCAGGTTTTTATTTTCTATTATTTTATTGTCTTTGTCATACAGTCTGACGGTGACATCCGTCCGTATATCCTGTGACACTCCGGGCACATTGACCGATACTTCCGCACGGTCGATCTGATTCACCACAGACTCGGGACCCGAAACACTGACCAGATTCTGATCGGTGCTGATATTGCCGATCATATAGCCTTCTTCCGGTTCACCGACCGTGACGGCTCCGATCACAAACTGCTCCCGTTTCATATCCTCAATGCTGACCAGCATATTTTCCGTCGTCGATGTTATACTCTCCAGCTTATCATTATATTTATTCGTGGAAAGCTTGATGCGTACCATCGTGTCCATAATATTTATTTCCTGCATATCTGCCGTCGCAATGATATTATCCTCACGCAGCGTATCCAGGATGCTTCTCTTGGCCCATACCGTCACGTCGATCACGTTGGTGCCGTCAAGAATCTCATAGACCTTCCCCTGATCCGTGACCGCATCTTCATTCAGTATTTCCACCGGGATATGACGAAATACGGACTTGTCCACAGGATCATTGATATTGATGACAATAAACCATATCGCTATGGAAAACAAGACTGCCAGAATCTTCAGACCCAGATTAGCTGTCAGTTTCTTTTTCATTTTTTGCTCTTCCCTTCCACAACCGTCTTTTCTTTTCTTCCAGCGGTTTGTTCTGAATCATAAGCAGTTTGCCCTTCAGTCCCTCCGAATCCAGATTGCGCGACAACGCGCCCTCATAGGCAACGCTCACGTGGCCGGTTTCTTCCGAAACAATAATGGTAAGAGAGTCTGTCACCTCCGAAATGCCCACGCCTGCCCTGTGTCTCGTTCCCAGTTCCTTACTCAGATCCATATTGTCCGAAAGCGGCAGATAACAGGTTGCCGATACCACCCGGTTCTCCCGCACAATAACCGCCCCGTCATGCAGCGGCGTATTGTGTTCAAATATATTAATCAAAAGCTGGCTCGTCAAAAGACCGTCCACTTCAATTCCGGTTCTCTCGTATTCACTCAGAGACTGATTTTGCTCCACGACAATCAAAGCGCCGGTCTTCGCCTTGCCCATCTCAAAGCATGCCTTAATGATCTCCTGCATCGTCTTATCCGAAAAGCGCCCGCCCATGTCCCGGGAACTGTCAAAGGGAACGAGCGAAGCCAAAAAGTTCGTCCTTCCAAGCTGTTCCAGTGCACGGCGCAGCTCCGGCTGTAAAACGACAACCGTAGCGATTACGACAAGACTCAGCATATTTTCCGCAATCCAGAGAATCGTCGTCATATTGAATATCGCAGCCAGTAAGATCAGCGCCATAATCAAAATAATTCCGCGCAGCAGCGACCAGGCCCTCGTGTTTTTAATCCACAGGACAATCTGGTACACCAAAAAGGAGATAATCAAAATCTCCACCACATCGGTCCACCTGACCACCGGCATGTGAAGCCGGTTTACATATGCACTTGCGAAATTTGCCAACTGACCCATACTTATTTCAATCCACTCTTATCCGATTTTCTGACCGCACTGCTCACGGCGCGGGGCGGCGGTGTCACATCCTTTTTCTGGGACGTGATTTTCTTCACAGTTTTGGACGGCTTTGCCACCGCTATTTTGGGAACCGCCTTCACATAATAATAGTATTCATCATCCTCGAACTGCACATGCTCGGTCCGGGAATAATCCACGTTAAAAATAAAAAACTGCAGAAACTTGACAATCACGACGGAGATTACCGCACCGATAATATTGGGAAGAATCGAAATATTCGTCTCCAGCAGCAGATCGCCTGCCAGCAGCGCGACGATCGACATCAGCGCTCCCACCGCAATGGCAATCGTCCATGCGTGATTGATGCTGAGCCGGCGTATCAGATAAACGACAAGCACGGTAATTGCAAATGCAAATACCATGACAAGCACTGTCTTATTGTTCATCAGACCGTCTACCACATAGCGGTACTTCTGCATGGCGCTCTCCGCGTCCATGGAATTCAGCGTGCTCACGCTGTCCGATATATATTCCATAACGCCGTACACGATAACGCCGCATCCGACTGATACCGCAGAAGCCGGCGTTCCCGTCAATCCGGCCGCCAGCGGCATAACAAACGGAATATTCAGGTAACAGCAAATCGGTGTCAGCAGCACCATTACCGTATCTTTTGATGCAAATCTGAAATACATTAAAAACATCACAAGAAAAAGTGCAAGCACTACGATCGCACATTCCAGTGAAAAGGCGTAAAGATGCAGCAGAATAAACAATGCCGCAAACAACACCATAATGTTCATTGGTAAGAAAGAGCACAAAAGAGCCGCTACCAATACGATCGTCGTACTGTTCAGCCTGCTCATGTATCCCAGTTTCCTGTTGATAAGGATCAACGTGATCAGGGACAGAAGGAACTTTTCAACCGGTGTGATATAAATTTCATATTTCCCGTAAATGCCCTTCAAATACTCTTTCAGGACTAATAAATTTGTCATAAATCTTTCCTTTCAGAAATTTCTCCTATCTTCTGTCTTCTTCATACAGTTCGGATAATTCCTGCAGATGGGAGTAATATTTCTTCAAGCTTTTCTTCGCCCGATTATAACGGTAGGAATATACGAGATAGCAGATAAACGTATATATCCCTGTAAATATAACATAGGCAAGTAGAAGCCTCCTGCCTGCTTCCAGCAGATCGACCTGGTAAATTTCTTTCATAACTGTCTCAAAATGATAAAAGCCAAATACACCCAGAACAATCGCAAACGTAAGGGTAGCGCTGATTACGGTCTTCATGATCTGAAGACTGATATAGTCGCTTCGGAAATAATTACCAATATCCATATTCTGCTTTCCCTCATGTTCTTCATAGGAAGCCATCTTTGTCATCAGTATAATCCGCTCTTCATTCAGCATATTCCCGTCTCCTGTATTTGCACCTTTACCGCCCCACTACAGGCAGAAAATCCTGCAGAGCAGAATTCTCTTTTATCATAGCACAAATATTGCTTCCTGTAAAATCAATGATCGAGAAAACGCATTCTCGGATTGTCCTTCGGATCCTTTTTGGTTTCCGGACGGGGCGCTTTCGGTTTGGCTATGGAACTCTTCAGCATATTGGTCATATTCGCCTTGCACTTTTCACAAAACCGTCCTGTCTTAATTGTGGCGCCGCAGTTCTCACAGTTAATTCCGACCGGAGAATCATCGGCAAATACCAGCCTTTCCTCCCGGATCCACTGATGAATCTGACTTGTTTCCACACCGCAGACTTCGGAGATTTCAGGAATGCTGGCGCCTTTATTCTCTCTGATATATTCCTTCACTTCCTGAAATTTCGCTTCTATCTTTTCCCGACAGCTGGGACAGATGTGGGGGCCTACCACATAGTTGAAAATTCTTCCGCACTTTCTGCAATTACGTACTTCCATGTACAACACCTCCCGGTTTTTATCCCTTGCCAATGGCCAGAGTAATAAAATAAACTTGCCTGATACCGGCCTCCTGTAACACTGCCGTTACGGCGTCCACAGTGCTGCCGGTCGTATATATATCATCTATGATTATAATTGTATTTAATTTTACAACATTTTTACTTATTTTAAAAGCCCTTTTCAAATTATTTTGCCGCATCTGCCGCCGCAGAAGTTTCTGCGGAACCGTTTTCCTGACACGCCGTATCAGACGGTTCTCCACCGGAATCCCCAGTTCCCTGCCAAGCGCTTCCGCCAGCGCCGCGGCCTGATTATATCCCCGTACCGCCTGCCGTGTCCTGTGCAGCGGTACCGGAACCAGCGCATCGGGATGCCAGCGTCTGACCGTGTCTCCCAGATGACGCGCCATCTCTCTTGCGTAAAATCCGGCATACTCTTTCCGGCCCTGATACTTATACCGGTAAATGGATTTTCGAACCGCCGGATACGGATATAACGCCCTTCCCTCCAGAAACCGGTGCCCGCCGGCCGTACAGTCACCGCAGTATTCGTCCCGGCTGTCAGCTAGCGGCTTTCCGCACTTTCTGCAAAACGGACTTTGTATCCGCATCCGCTCCAGACTGTCCGCACACTGCGGACAAACAATTTCTCCCAACGGCTGTACCCTGTCACATACCGGACAGCGCCCCGGAAAAAGCAGCTCCAATATTATCTTCATTTACATATTTTCATCTCTTATTACTTCACCGATTCTGTCCACAAGACCGCTGTAACGTTTCTGTTCCTGTTCGTTCAGGATCATCGCCCGCACGGTCTCGCTGCTTCCCAATATGGTAACGCAGTCCCTTGCCCTTGTCACCCCCGTATAGAGCAGATTGCGGTTCATCAGCATCTTCGGCCCGCCCAGAAGCGGCATAATAACCGCAGGATACTCACTGCCCTGTGACTTATGAATGGTAATAGCATATGCCAGCTCCAGTTCATCCAGACCGGCAAACGGATATGTCACCTGCCTTTTTTCGTCGTATTCCACTGTCACCGTTCCGGCAAAGGTATTGATCTCGAGAATCACCCCCATGTCCCCGTTGAAAACCCCCGTTCCTTTCTCCACCGGAATATGAAATTTGCTCATCACCTCCCATTCTAGCTGATAATTATTCTTAATCTGCATAACCTTATCCCCCTCCCGGAACAGGTTGTCACCATGCAGGTACTCCTTTTTCTGCTCCGAGGGCGGGTTCATATACTGCTGTAAAATCCGGTTCAGCGTTTCCACTCCCAGATTTCCCTTTCGCATCGGTGTCAGAACCTGAATGTCAAAAGCTTTGGCATGCACATACCGGGGGAGCATTTCCGTAATCAACTGTACCATGTGCTTGTAAATCACATTGCTGTTACCGCGTTCCAGAAAGAAAAAATCCCGACTCTTGTTGTCCATGCATATCTGCTCTCCCCTGTGGATCCGGTGGGCATTGACAACAATATCACTCTCTCCTGCCTGGCGGAAAATTTTCTGTAACATCACCACGGAAAATTTTCCGCTGTCTATCAGGTCTTTCAAAACCTGTCCCGGCCCCACACTGGGAAGCTGATTGACATCCCCTACCATAACCAGCCTTGTGCCGACCGCAACGGCGCGCAGCAGCGACTGGAACAGATAAATATCCACCATGGACATCTCGTCGATAATCAGCACGTCCGTCTCCAGCGGATTTTCCTCGTTCCGCTCAAACGATGCCTTCTTCCCGTCTTCTTTTGCCAGGCCGTTCAGCTCCAGCAGGCGGTGTATGGTCTTCGCCTCATATCCCGTCGCCTCAGTCATCCGTTTTGCGGCTCTTCCGGTCGGCGCCGCCAGCAGAATATCCATTCCCTCCCGCTCAAAATAGTGAATAATCGTGTTGATGGTCGTCGTCTTGCCCGTCCCCGGCCCGCCCGAGAGAATCAGGAGGCCGCATTTTATGCTTTCCAGCACCGCCCTGCGCTGTAATTCGTCCAGCGCAATCTGCAGTTCCTTTTCCAGAGAAGCGATCTTCTCCAACAGCACCGCCTCATCGGCAGGGACAAACATCCCGCTTTCTTCCAGCGAAACATTCAGATCATGCAGCATTCTGGCGCAATTCAACTCGGCATAGTAATTGGCCATTCCATATACAATCTGTCTGCCGTCTTTCTCTTTCAGCACCACCTTCTTATCCATCATCAGATTGGCAATCTGGGGCTGAATCTGTTCCTGCGTCAAATGCAATACTTCCGCTGCCTGTTCCAACAAAATGTCCGCAGGCAGATACAGGTTCCCGTCTCCCTGTGCCTGTGTCAGTACATAGAGGATCCCGCTTCTGATACGATAATCCGAATCGACATGAATACCGACCTTTTCTGCAATTTCATCCGCCGTCCGAAACCCGACCCCCGCTATATCTTCCGCCAGCAGGTAAGGATTTTCCTGCATCACGCCATACAGCCGCATACCGTAAGTCTGATAAATCTTTCCCGCCAGCGCATTGGAAATTCCGTATTTCTGTAAAAACAGCATTGCCTCCCGCATGCCTCGTTTTTCTTCCATCTGTGCGGAAATCTCGCGGGCAATCCGCTCGCTGATGCCCTTTACCTCCACCAGACGCTCCGGCTCTTCTTCCATAATACGGAACGTGTCTTCCCCGAATTTTTTGACAATCCTTGCCGCCAGCGCCTCGCCGATTCCTTTAATCACCCCGGAACTGAGATAACGCCGAATGCTGACAACGTCTTCCATCGTCAGTACCCGGCAGGACTCCGCTTTGAACTGTGTCCCATAAAGCGCATGTTCCGTAAATTCTCCGGTCATCTCGACACTTTCCCCTTTGTCCAGCCCCCGGAACATTCCCACACATGTAATCTCTTCTTCATCACAGACAAGATTCATGACCGTATAGCCGTTCTCTGTATTCTGATAAATAATATGTTCCACATAGCCCTTCAGTGTTTCCATGTCTCTGTCCTCAAACCACAAACAGGGGCTGCTTGAAAAAGCAGCCCCCACGGCTTTTTGTCTTTTATGTTACGTATAATTAATCTTCATCTGTTCATACAACATCTGTGCCAGGCCAAGCCCGCCGGTCTCCGTTGACATGGATGCGATCTCCTGCACCATATTGTCCTTATAATAGTCCACCATTGTTCCGGTCGCCTTAAAGCTGTATTCCGTATCCGGGACAGTCTTCATCATCTCTTTAAACATCTGTTCCACAAAATACGACTCAAACTGCTTGCAGGCATCCATAAGCTGCTCGTCTTCGGTGCCCTTATTCTTTTCCTCCCAGTCCGCCTTCATCTTTTCCAGACGCTCGTTATTGGCATATGTCTGCCTGTAATCGGTATAGATGGAACTGAGTCCGGTTAAATCTGTCGCCATTTATGACTCCCTCCCTCTGATTTGTTTATTCTTTACGCTGCGCATGCCTTACGCATTCTCACACGCCACACATGCGCCATGCACACCTCGGCAATCTGCGATTCCCTCGCTGTGGGCTACGCCCTATGCAGACATCGTTTCACAGCCCCGACTGTACCCAGTCGGTCTGTTCTCCGCTGTCTGCGCATGGCTTAACGTTTCAAGTTGTTAGCTTGCTGCATCATTTCGTCGGATGTCGTAATGGCCTTGGAGTTCATTTCGTAGGCACGCTGTGCCACGATCATATTAACCATCTCATCGACAACCTGTACATTGGAGCGCTCCAGATAGCCCTGTACAATGGTGCTCTTTTCAATGTTTGTACTTCTCGCTTCGTTGATGGGTTCTCCGCTGGCCGTTGTCTCCCGGTAGTAGCTGCCACCGATTTTATCCAGGCCGGTCGGGTTGTTAAACTGGTATAAGCCGATCGTAATGCCCAGCGGCTGCGGGTTGTTATCCTCATCGGGATAATAAAACTCGCCTTCTTCGGATACGGACAGGTTGCTGGCCGTGTAGTTTCTGTTAAAGCTGATCTCTCTGCCGGTCGTGCTCAGTACCGGATAGCCGTCCGAAGTACAGAGTGTGAGTCCGCCGCCGTCATTTGTACTCAGAAAGAAATTACCGTTCCTCGTGTAATATGTATTTCCGTCGTCCCCCATTACCGCAAACAGGCCCTTTCCGCTGATTGCGAAGTCGGTTGTACTCTCAGAATCCTGAAATGCGCCCTGGCCGAATATCGAACTGATAGAAGAATTGCGCACACCCAGACCGACCTGCGCGCCCACCGGTTTGTTTTCGCCATTGGCGGTTGTGGTTTTGGTCTGCAGCGTCTGATACAGAAGTGATTTAAAATTTGCCACTTCCGTCTTATATCCGGTCGTATTTACGTTTGCAAGGTTATTTGCGATTGTATCAATGTTTGTCTGCTGTGCAATCATACCGGTTGCAGCAGACCATAACGATCTTACCATTTATTTTCCTCCCCGACGCCGTCCGCCATTATAATTTACCAAGCTGATTTACCGCAATCTCCAGTGAAGTATCATATGTCTGTACAATCTTCTGGTTCGTCTCATACGCTCTCGATACATTAATCATCTCCACCATTTCCTTCACAACCTGAACATTGGAATGTTCCAGATAGCCGGAAATGATCTGTCCCTCCGCATCCTGTTCCGTTGCGCCGTCCACAGGCTGAAAAAGCGTTTCCCCGTAATGCTCCAGATAGTTATAGTCCTCAAAGTCCGTAACGCCGATCGTCGCCACAAGACTGCCGTCCTGATAAACAGCGCCATTCTCCAGTATCTCGGATGAAAGCAGCGGATCCAGCTCGATCCGTTCTCCGTCTTCATCCAGTACGAAGTCTCCATCCTTCGTCACAAGATAGCCTTCCTCTGTCAGTGTGAAATTGCCGTCTCTCGTATATTTTGTGGAAGTGACGCCTGCTTTGTTTGTAAACTCTATGGCAAAAAATCCCGGCCCGGTGATTGCCAGGTCATAAGTATTGCCCGTCTCATGCAAAGGCCCTTCCGTATAATCCGTATAATTTTCCCCTATTTTCACTCCCATACTCATGGCGCCAAGCCGACGCGCCAGATTGGGCGTTTCCGATCTGTCCTTGATCTTATAGGCGAGCACATCCCTGAACGCCTCCGAAGTCGCACCTTCTTTTTTAAAGCCGACGGTCGCACTATTGGCAAGATTGTTTGTCAGTGTGTCCATCCTGTGCTGTTCGTTTACCATTCCGGTATATGCCGTATATAACCCTTTTAGCATCCTCCGCCTCCTGTTTTACCGTACTCAGTTCTCGTCTCTGTATCCGGCCAGAAATTCCACATATTTTCCCGTTCCGACCGCAACCGCCGTCATCGGATCTTCCGCTGTCATCGTATTGATACCGGTTTTGGCCTCGATCAGATCTTCCAGTCCGCGCAGCAGACTGCCGCCGCCTGTCAGGACAATGCCTCTGTCCGCAATATCCGCTGCCAGTTCCGGCGGTGTCTTTTCCAGCACGCTGTGAATCGTTTCGATAATCTGCGATGTCGTCTCTTTCAGCGCTTCCTCTGTTTCCTCCGAGGAAACTTTGATCGTTTTCGGAAGACCTGTCACCAGATTTCTGCCGCGCACATCAATGTAATCCACCTCCGGCCTCTTGTAGGCGGAACCGATCTTTATTTTCAAATCCTCTGCCGTCCGTTCTCCGATCAGCAGATTGTGTTTCTTACGCATATAACGAACGATTGCTTCGTCAAAGTCGTCACCTGCAATCTTAATCGACGCGCTGACCACCGTACCGCCCAGTGAAATAACCGCAATATCGGATGTGCCGCCGCCGATGTCCACGATCATATTGCCGCACGGCTTGGAAATATCAATGCCTGCGCCAATCGCTGCGGCAATCGGTTCCTCGATGATGGAAACTTCACGCGCCCCTGCCTGATAGGTCGCGTCTTCCACGGCTTTTTTCTCCACTTCGGTGACGCCGCTCGGAACGCATACGGCAATGCGGGGTTTACGGAATGTTTTTTTGCCGAGTGCTTTCTGAATAAAATATTTCATCATCTTTTCCGTAACGGTATAATCCGAAATAACACCCTGCCGCAAAGGCCGTACCGCCACGATATTGCCCGGCGTTCTGCCGAGCATCAGTCTCGCGTCTTCCCCGATCGCCTTAATCCTGTCCGTGTCTCTGTCAAATGCGACAACGGATGGCTCCTTCAATACAACACCTTTCCCTCTTATATAAACAAGGATACTCGCCGTTCCCAAATCAATTCCAATATCCGTAAACTGCATAAACCCGAACCCCTTTCTAATGGTCATCTATCATAATGTTTTCCAAATGTTTGTAATTTAATCATAATCGCGTGAACTACATTATAACCTAAGACAACGCATTTTCAAAGAGTTTTACAAAAATTTACAAAAAATTAAAGAACGCAGTTAATAAAACAGATCCTTCTGTTATTAACTGCATCCATGCATTCCTTATCTCTTATATCGTACCGCTTTGCCGAAAACTTTAGCCCTTTTCTAACATTTTTCTAATATAAATACCGGTATACGAGGACGGACTGTGCGCAACCTGTTCCGGTGTTCCTTCCGCGACAATCGTGCCGCCCCGGTCTCCGCCTTCCGGACCGATGTCAATGATATGATCCGCCGTTTTAATCACGTCCAGATTGTGCTCAATCACAACGACCGTATTCCCGCCCTCCGTCAGACGGTGCAGAATCTCCACAAGTTTCTGTACATCCGCAAAATGCAGGCCGGTGGTCGGTTCATCGAGAATGTAAATCGTTCTCCCCGTGCTGCGCCGGCTCAGCTCCGTCGCCAGTTTGATGCGCTGCGCCTCTCCGCCGGACAGCGTCGTGGACGGCTGGCCCAGTTTAATATAGGAAAGCCCCACATCGTACAAGGCCTGAATCTTATTGCGGACAGACGGAACATGCTCAAAAAATGTCACCGCTTCCTCCACGGTCATATCCAGCACATCATAGATGCTCTTGCCTTTATATTTCACTTCCAATGTCTCCCGGTTGTAGCGTTTACCCTCACAGACTTCACAGGGCACATACACATCGGGCAGAAAGTGCATCTCGATTTTAATAATGCCGTCTCCACTGCAGGCTTCACACCGGCCGCCTTTAACGTTAAAGCTGAAACGCCCTTTCTTGTATCCCTTTGCGCGGGCGTCCTGCGTCCCGGCATACAGATCACGGATCAGGTCAAAGACTCCCGTATAAGTGGCAGGATTGGAACGCGGTGTCCGCCCGATGGGAGACTGGTCGATATTGATAACCTTGTCAAGCTGCTCCACACCGTCAATGCGCTCATGGCGTCCCGGAATTGTCCTGGCACGGTTTAGCATACGCGCAAGAGACTTGTACAAAATCTCATTGACAAGCGAACTCTTTCCCGAACCGGACACTCCCGTCACACAGGTCATAACTCCCATCGGAATTTTCACGTTGATCTTTTTCAGATTGTTTTCCGCCGCTTTCCGCACCGTCAGAAAACCGGTCGGTTTGCGCCGGCTCTCCGGTATCGGAATTTTGCGAATGCCGCTCAGATACTGTCCGGTGACAGATGCCGGAATCTTCATGATTTCTTCCGCCGTGCCGCACGCCACCACTTCACCGCCGTGCGAACCCGCACCCGGACCGATGTCCACAATATAATCCGCCTCGCGCATTGTGTCTTCATCGTGTTCCACCACAATCAGCGTATTTCCCAGGTCACGCAGATTTTTCAATGTGCCGAGCAGTTTATCATTGTCCCGCTGGTGCAGCCCGATACTCGGCTCATCGAGAATATAACAGACCCCCACCAGTCCCGAACCGATCTGGGTCGCCAGCCGTATTCGCTGCGCCTCTCCGCCGGACAGTGTTCCGGTTGCCCGGGACAGCGACAGATAGTCCAGACCCACATCCACCAGAAACCCTACCCTTGCACGGATCTCCTTCAGCACCTGCCTGCCGATCATCTGCTGCGTGTCGGTCAGCTGCATCCCGCTCAGAAAATCGTGCAGACCGCTGACGGACATCGACGTAATCTCAAAAATATTCTTATCGCAGACCGTTACCGCAAGGGACTCCTTCTTTAATCGTTGTCCTTTGCATTCTTTGCAGGGCGTAATGCGCATAAATGTCTCATATTCCTGTTTCATGGTGTCAGAACCGGTTTCCCGGTAACGGCGTTCCACATTTTTAATCAATCCCTCAAAAGCAACCGGATAAACGCCCTCTCCACGCTGTCCCTTATAATGCACACTGACTTCCCTGCCGTCCGTACCGTAAATCAGGACATGCCGTATGTCCTCGGGATATTCTCCAAACGGTGTGTCAAGGCTGAAGTGATATGCGCCGGCAAGCGCCTGCAATACCGCGTTGGTAAAACTGCCGCTGTCCGTGCAGGACTGCCATCCCATCACGGTAATCGCCCCCTGGCTGATACTCAGCGTTTCATCGGGAATCATCAGCTTTTCATCGAACTCCATCTTATATCCGAGGCCGGAACAGAGCGGACAGGCGCCAAACGGATTGTTAAAGGAGAAGCTTCTCGGTTCGATCTCCTCGATACTGATACCGCAGTCCGGACAGGAAAAACTCTGACTGAAATTCAACGGCTGTCCGCCGATCACATCCGCCTGTAGAAGCCCTTCGGAAACCGCAAGCGCATTTTCCACGGAATCCGTCAGTCGGCTTTCGATGCCGGCTTTTACAACCAGTCTGTCCACCACAATTTCAATATAATGTTTGATGTTTTTATCCAGTTTGATTTCTTCCGTCAGTTCATACATACTGCCGTCGATCCGCACCCGCACGTAACCGCTCCGCTTCGCACGCTCCAGCACCTTGGCATGTTCGCCCTTCCGCCCGCGCACAACCGGAGCCAGAAGCTGGATTTTGCTTCCCTCCGGCAGCGCCATAATCTGATCCACCATCTGATCGACCGTCTGCTTTCGAATTTCCCTGCCGCAGTTATAGCAGTGCGGTGTCCCGATCCTGGCATACAGAAGACGAAAATAATCATAGATTTCCGTCACCGTCCCCACAGTGGAGCGCGGATTGCGGTTGGTCGATTTCTGATCGATCGAGATCGCAGGAGAAAGCCCTTCGATCTTTTCCACATCCGGCTTTTCCATCTGCCCGAGAAACTGTCTGGCATAAGAAGACAGCGATTCCATATAGCGCCTCTGCCCTTCCGCATATATGGTGTCAAACGCAAGCGACGATTTCCCGGAACCTGACAATCCTGTCAGAACAACCAGCGCATTCCGGGGAATATCCACATCAATCCCTTTCAGATTATGTTCATTGGCGCCCCGGATTTTAATGAACTCACGGGGACGCATCTTTTTGCTTTCATGCATTGTCTTTCTCCAATTCCAGTAAATATTTCTTCAGTTCTATCATCTTGTCACGCAGTTCGGCTGCCGTCTCGAAGTCCAGATCCGCCGCCGCTTTTTTCATCTTTTTCTGGATGGAGGCGATAAGCTTTTCCAGTTCTTCCGCATCCATCGATTCCGGATCTTTTTCAAAAGCCGCCTCTTCCTTTGCCACCGCTTTGGAAATACTAATCAGCGCACGCACGGCCTTTTTGATCGTCTGCGGCGTAATGCCATTGGCATCGTTATATTTCTGCTGAATCTCCCGCCGCCTGCCGGTTTCGTCAATGGCCGCCCGCATGGAGTCCGTTATCATATCTGCATACATGATAACGCGCCCTTCCGCATTTCGGGCCGCCCGCCCCACAGTCTGTATCAGCGATGTTTCCGACCGCAGAAATCCCTCTTTGTCCGCATCCAGAATGGCTACCAGCGATATTTCCGGAATGTCCAGTCCTTCCCGCAGCAGATTGATTCCGACCAGAACATCAAAGACATCCAGACGCATATCGCGGATAATCTCCGCCCGCTGGAGCGTGTCGATGTCCGAATGCAGATAGCGGATGCGGATTCCCACTTCCCGCATATATTCCGTCAGATCTTCTGCCATCCGCTTTGTCAGTGTCGTTATCAGCACTTTATTTTTTCCGGCAATTTCCCGCTTGACTTCGGCGATCAGATCGTCGATCTGGCCTTCCACCGGCCGCACGGAAATCTCAGGGTCGAGCAGTCCCGTCGGCCGGATAATCTGCTCTGTCCGCAGCAACTCATGATCCGCTTCATATGCTGCCGGGGTTGCCGATACAAACAGCATTTGATCGATATGATCTTCAAACTCCGAAAAGTTGAGCGGCCGGTTGTCGAGTGCGGACGGAAGACGAAAGCCGTAATCCACAAGTGTCGTCTTTCTCGAACGGTCCCCTGCATACATGGCGCCGATCTGCGGGATTGTCATATGAGACTCGTCAATGATAATCAGATAATCGTCTTTAAAATAATCCATCAATGTCATGGGCGTGACGCCGGGCTGCTGCCCGCTCAGGTGTCGGGAATAGTTCTCAATGCCGGAACAAAATCCGGTCTCCCGCAGCATTTCTATATCAAAGTTGGTGCGCTCGGCAATCCGCTGCGCCTCCAGCAGCTTGTCCTCTCCTTTGAAATAGCGCACCCGCTCGCCCAGCTCTTTTTCGATGGTTTCGCATCCCCGGTTAATTTTATCCTGCGGCACCACATAGTGAGAAGCCGGGAAAATAGCAATATGCTCCAGATATGCATGCACTTTGCCGGACAAAATCTCCACTTCCGCAATCCGGTCAATCTCGTCTCCGAAAAATTCAATCCGGATCAGATAATCGCCGCCCTGGGCCGGGTATACCTCCAGGACATCGCCCCGCACACGGAAATTGCACCGGCCGATTTCCATATCATTGCGGTTATATTGTATATTAATCAGTTCATGAATCACGGCATCGCGATCCTTCACCATACCGGGCCGCAGCGACACAACCATCGCCTGATAGTCGTCCGGGCTTCCCAGACCGTAAATACACGATACGCTGGCAACCACCACCACGTCCCGCCGTTCCGTCAGCGACGCCGTGGCGGAAAGCCGGAGTTTTTCGATCTCGTCATTGATCGAGGAGTCTTTTGCAATATAAGTGTCCGTACTCGGCACATAGGCCTCCGGCTGGTAATAATCATAGTAGGACACAAAATATTCCACTGCGTTACTCGGAAAATACTCTTTGAACTCACCATAGAGCTGAGCCGCCAATGTCTTATTGTGCGCTATTACCAAAGTCGGCTTGTTAAGCTGTGCGATCACATTTGCCATGGTAAAGGTCT
>CAJUCC010000019.1 GCA_910585205.1 uncultured Lachnospiraceae bacterium | reverse complement strand
GGGCAGGATGCCGGATAACGTCCGGTGGAGGCGACTCCAAGGATAGTGCAACAGAAATATACCGCCGGGAAACCGGTAAGGTTGGAAGGGCAGTGTAAGAGACTACCGCCCTGCCGGTAACGGCAGGGGCATATGTAAACCCCATCCGAAGCAAGACCGAACAGAGAGCGACAGGCCGGCCCGGCCTGCTTTCAGGTGGGTCGCTGGAGGCTGCTGGCGACAGCAGTCCTGGATAGATGATCATTCGCGACATAACCCGGCTTATCGTCCTGCTCATAACAAGGCCGGAGTGAACGGAAAACATCCCCCAAAGGATTCGGCGGCTGTTTTCCGTCCGCTCCGGCATCGCTTTGCCGGTATTATGAATTGTTTTAGGAGGAAATGACAATGAATACGGAACATTCCGGGCAGTTATATGAGAAAGCCTGTACACTGATGCCCGGCGGGGTGAACAGTCCGGTGCGGGCGTTTCGCAGTGTGGGCCGCACGCCGCTTTTTATCCGCTCGGCCCGGGGCAGCAGGCTGACCGATGAGGACGGCAATGAACTGATCGATTATGTCTGTTCCTGGGGGCCGGGCATTTTGGGACATGCGCATCCGCAGGTGGTGGAAACGGTGCGGGAAGCGCTGGCGGACGGATTGAGCTACGGCGCGCCGACGGGAAAGGAAGTGCAGCTTGCGGAGATGATCCGCGCCTGTATGCCTTCGATGGAACGGATGCGTCTGGTAAGCTCCGGTACGGAGGCGGTGATGAGCGCCATTCGGGCGGCGCGGGGATATACCGGACGGGAGAAAATCGTCAAGTTCAAAGGGTGCTATCACGGGCATGCGGACGGCCTGCTTGTAAAGGCCGGCAGCGGAGCGCTGACGGGCGGCGTGCCGGACAGTGCGGGCGTTCCGGCTTCCTATACGGCGCATACGCTGGTGGCGCCCTACAATGACCGGCAGGCAGTGGAAGATTTGTTTCGCGAATACGGGGAACAGATCGCCTGCCTGATCGTGGAACCCGTGGCGGCGAATATGGGCGTAGTGCCTCCTGCGGACGGGTTTCCGGCATTTTTACGTGAGATTACGGCGCGGTATGGGAGTGTGCTGATCTTTGATGAGGTAATCACGGGTTTCCGGCTCGGAACAGGCGGCGCGCAGGCGCTTTATCATGTTATGCCGGATATGACGACACTGGGAAAAATCGTCGGCGGCGGAATGCCGCTGGCGGTTTACGGGGGCCGGAAAGAGATTATGGATTGTGTGGCTCCTCTCGGCAGTGTGTATCAGGCCGGGACGCTTGCGGGCAATCCGGTTGCCACGGCAGCAGGGATTGCAACGCTTTCCGTCCTGACGGAACACCCTGAAATATATAACGAAATTGAGAAAAAAGCCGTCTCGCTGGCAGAGGCTTACCGGAGTCTGGGCCTGCAGGTCAATCAGATCGGTTCCCTGCTCAGCGCGTTTTTTACGGATTGTCCGGTGACGGATTATGAGAGTGCGGTGCGGTCGGATACGGGGCGGTATGCGGCTTATTTTGGACACATGCTGGAACACGGCGTCTATGTGGCGCCGTCACAGTTTGAGGCGATGTTTGTTTCCGCGGCACACAGTCACGAGGATGTGGAGCGGACGTGCAGGATCATCCGGGCTTTTGAGGGATAGGACAATGAAGATGACGACGGAAATGAAAAAACGGATTGTGATGACGGTGGCGGGCGTGCTGCTCAGCGGTTTTGCGGTGGGAATGTTCAATGCGTCCGCTTTCGGTATGGACCCGTTTCAGGTATTTGCACACGGGACGGGACGACTGCTGCCGGTTTCTTTCGGCACATTTTATATGCTGCTGAATCTGCTGATGCTCGTCGGCGTTTTTTTCGTGGACAGGAGCAAAATAGGACTCGGCACATTTATCAATATTTTTCTGCTCGGATATATGGTGGATTTTTCGACCTGGGTATGGAGGCAGACCGCTTTGGTGGAAACGATTGCCCTGCGGGCGGTGTTGCTGGCGGCGGGGGTGCTGCTCTTATGTGCCGCGTCGTCCCTCTATTATGTAGGGGACCTGGGAGTTTCCACATATGATTCCATTGCGCTCTGTATTTCGGAAAAAAGAAAACTGCGCTTTTTTCTCGTGCGGGTGAGCTGTGATCTGATCGCCACGGCGGCAGGATTTGCCTTTGGTGAGATGCCCGGCGTCGGTACGCTTGTGTCCGCTTTCGGTATGGGACCGATGATTTCTTACTTTAATGTACATATGTCAGAACCGCTGCGGTATGGGAAACGTAACGGTTAGATAAGAGTCCGCTTCTTTTCTCGATTTGAAAATGATGATGTCTTTTTGATGTCTGTGTTTTTGCAGCAGCTCCCGGATTTGGGGGAGCTGGTTTCTGGGAAAATCGAGAATCGACTGTTCAAAATCGCGGTCTGTTTCGGATTCGATCCACGGCAGATCTTCTCTTTTTTTCCCAATGCGGGCTCTTGCGCCTGCGAGGCAGATTGTCGGCGGAAGATCGAACAGGAAAACGGTGTCGCATTCCTGCAGACGGACTGCAAGGGTGCGCAGATAATTGCCGTCGATAATCCACCGGTCTTTCATGAGAATTTCGTGCAGGCGCAGATCAAATTGTTTCGGAGTAAGACTGGTCTGATCGGGTCTGTGCCAGATCATATCCAGATAGTACAGAGGAAGTCCTGCCGCGTTTCTCAGCTTTCGGGCAAATGTGCTTTTTCCGGCGCCCGGACTTCCGATGACAATGACTCGCAGCATACGTTCTCCTTCCTCCCCCGCCGGCATTCTGGAGGCCGCTGAAAAACATACCGTTTTTCAGATTTAAATTTCAAATACACACAAAAAATCCACCCGTTTCGATTATTCTGGTGGATTTTTTGTGATTCGGATAAAGTTTCCGATTATT
>CAJUCC010000018.1 GCA_910585205.1 uncultured Lachnospiraceae bacterium | reverse complement strand
GTCATTGTAAACGGGGAAGTCGTGGGCAATATGCAGGCCGGAGAATATCAGCACAGAAAACGGGAGTGGATTCCCCATGTGCTGGAAGCATACCGGAAGCTGGAAAAAAAGTACGGTGTGATTGTGATCGAAGGAGCGGGCAGCCCTGCGGAGATTAACCTGAAGGAGCACGACATTGTGAATATGGGGCTGGCAGAGCTGGTGGATGCGCCGGTTTTGCTGATCGGCGATATTGACAGAGGCGGCGTCTTTGCACAGCTTTACGGCACGATCGGCCTGTTGGAAGAGTCGGAGCGCAGGCGGGTCAGGGGCTTTATCATGAATAAGTTCCGCGGAGACCGCAGGCTTCTGGAACCGGGGCTGGATATGCTGTATCGGAAGTGCCGCATTCCCGTTGTCGGCGTTATTCCGTACACGGAACTGGATCTTGATGACGAAGATTCCATGGCGGAGCGGCTTTTGTCGGGCAGACGTCCCGAACTGATCGATATTGCGGTAATCCGCCTGCCTCACATATCGAATTTTACCGATTTTAATCCGCTGGAAAATATTGAAAATGTCTCCCTGCGTTATATCTCCACACCCCGGGAACTGGGATCGCCGGATCTGATTTTGCTGCCGGGAACAAAGAATACCATGCACGATCTGTACTGGATGCGGGAAAACGGAATCGAGAAAAAGGTGATACGGCTGGTGCATGACGGGACAAGCCTGTTGATGGGAATCTGCGGCGGATTTCAGATGATGGGCCGGGAGCTCTCGGATCCGCACTGTATCGAATGGACGGGAAAGATGAAAGGTATGGGTCTGCTTCCGCTGCGCACCGTATTTGAGGAAATGAAAGTCCGCAGCCGGATTTCGGGAACGGTACGCGCCATTGCCGGAGCGGGTAATCCGGTTTTCCAGTTCCTCTCGGGCAGTAATTTTACCGGTTATGAGATCCATATGGGGCATACGGAGAGCATGGAGGAGACGGAATGGCTGACGGAAATCACCCATCTGGACGACAATACTGTCCAATTGGACGGTTATGTATCGGGAAACTGCATGGGCACCTATGTGCACGGCATGTTTGAGTCCGGAAACTTTCGAAATAACCTGATTCAGCTTCTGTTCGACAGAAAGGGACTGGCATGGACCGGCAAAAGACAGATGGATTATCTGACTTATAAGAACAGCCAGTATGACCTGCTGGCGGATATTGTGCGGGAGCATACGGATATGAAGGCTGTCTATGATATGATCGGGTTGTCGTGAGGGGTGAAACCCGTCCCGTATCATTCGGACAAAACAGTATTTGACGAACCTCTCCCGTTTGGTATATATTTGTAAAGGATAAATTTTGCGGAGAGAGGTTACTGGCATGGCGAATAAGGAGACCTATGACGCGTCCAGCATTACGGTGCTGGAAGGGCTGGAAGCGGTGCGGATGCGCCCGGGCATGTATATCGGGAGTGTATCGACGAAAGGGCTGAACCATCTGATTTATGAGATTGTGGACAACGCGGTGGACGAGCATTTGGCCGGGCACTGCAGTATGATTACCGTGACGCTGCATGCGGACGGTTCTGCCACGGTTTCCGATAACGGACGGGGGATTCCGGTGGGAATGCATGAAAAGGGTATCAGCGCAGAACGGCTGGTCTTTACGACACTGCATGCCGGCGGCAAATTTGACGATGCTTCCTATAAGACAAGCGGCGGTCTGCACGGCGTCGGTTCCTCTGTTGTCAATGCTCTCTCCACATGGTTGACCGTGCAGGTCAAGCGTGACGGACATATCTATGAGGACCGGTATGAGCGGGGAAACCCGATTACGGAGCTGCAGGGCGGTTTGCTGCCCGTTGTCGGCAGGACGCGGGAGACGGGAACGACCATTACGTTTCTGCCGGATGACACAATCTTTGACCGCACGCGTTTCAAAGAAGACGAGGTGAAGAGCCGTCTGCACGAGACGGCATATCTGAATCCGGCGCTGACGATCGTATTTGAGGACAGGCGGAAAGAAGAGCCGGAAATTCTGGAATTTCATGAACCGGACGGCATTACCGGATTTATCAAGGACATGAATAAGTCGAAGGAGACAATCCACGATGTCATCTATTGCAGCGGGGAGAGCGAGGGCATTTCCGTGGAGGTGGCGTTTCAGTATGTCAACGAATTTCATGAAAATATACTCGGGTTCTGTAACAATATTTACAATGCGGAAGGCGGAACCCATCTGACCGGATTTAAGACGGTGTTTACTTCGGTCATCAATAATTATGCGCGGGAGCTGAACATATTAAAGGAAAAAGACGTGAACTTTACGGGAGCCGATGTGCGCAACGGCATGACGGCGGTGGTGTCCATCAAGCATCCCGATCCCCGTTTTGAGGGACAGACCAAGACGAAGCTGGACAATCAGGATGCGTCCAAAGCGGTGGCCAAAGTGACGGGGGATGAGATACAGCGGTATTTCGACCGCAATCTGGAAGTTTTGAAACACATTATCGGCTGTGCGGAAAAAGCGGCGAAAATCCGCAAGACAGAGGAAAAGGCCAAAACCAATATGCTTACCAGGCAGAAATTTTCCTTTGATTCGAACGGAAAGCTGGCCAATTGCGAGAGCAGGGACGCATCGAAATGCGAAATTTTCATTGTGGAGGGAGACTCTGCGGGCGGCAGTGCAAAAACGGCCCGTAATCGTCTCTATCAGGCCATTTTGCCCATCCGCGGCAAGATATTGAACGTGGAAAAGGCCAGCATCGACAAAGTGCTTGCCAATGCGGAGATCAAGACGATGATTAACGCCTTTGGCTGCGGCTTTTCCGAAGGATACGGCAATGATTTTGACATTACGAAACTGCGGTATGACAAGATTATTATCATGGCCGATGCGGATGTGGACGGTGCGCACATTTCCACGCTGCTTCTGACACTCTTTTACCGGTTTATGCCGGAGCTGATCTATGAAGGCCACGTTTATATCGCCATGCCGCCGTTATATAAGGCCATGCCGTCCAAAGGCGCAGAGGAATATCTGTATGACGACAAGGCGTTGGAGCGCTACCGGAAACGGCATAAGGGACCGTTTACGCTGCAGCGGTACAAGGGTCTGGGAGAGATGGATGCGGAACAGCTCTGGGAGACGACACTCAATCCCGAGACGCGGATGCTGAAACTGGTGGAAATTGAGGATGCCCGTATGGCTTCCGATGTGACGGGAATGCTGATGGGGACGGAAGTGCCGCCCCGGAAATCATTTATCTATCGGCATGCCACCGATGCACAGCTTGATATATAGGAGCCGTGACAAATGGACGAGAGAATTATCAAAACCGAATATTCGGAAGTGATGCAGAAATCCTATATCGATTATGCCATGAGCGTGATTATTGCCCGGGCGCTGCCCGATGTGCGAGACGGTCTGAAACCGGTACAGCGGCGGACACTTTATGATATGTATGAACTGGGTATCCGTTATGACAGGCCCTACCGCAAGAGTGCGCGTATCGTGGGCGATACGATGGGAAAATACCATCCCCATGGAGACAGCTCGATCTATGAGGCGCTCGTGGTGATGACACAGGAATTTAAAAAAGGGCTGCCTCTGATCGACGGCCACGGCAATTTCGGCAATATCGAGGGAGACGGCGCGGCGGCCATGCGTTATACGGAGGCGCGGCTGCAGCGGATTACACAGGAAGCATTTCTGGCCGATCTGGACAAAAATGTTGTGGATTTTATTCCCAACTTTGACGAGACAGAGCGGGAGCCGTCCGTTTTGCCGGTGCGGATTCCCAATCTGCTGATTAACGGCGCGGAGGGCATTGCGGTCGGCATGGCCACCAGTATTCCGCCCCATAATCTGGAAGAAGTCATCAATGCCGTGAAAGCGTATATTCAGAATCCTGCCATTGACACCGGCGGACTGATGAAATATATCAAAGGCCCGGATTTTCCGACCGGGGGCATTATTATCAACAAATCGGAACTGTGCGGGATCTATGAGACGGGGACGGGGAAGGTCAAAGTCCGGGGCAGAATTGAGACGGAAAAGGGAAAGAGCGGCCGTATCAATCTGATTATCACCGAGATCCCTTATCCGATGATCGGTTCCGGCATTTCCAGATTTCTGTCCGATGTGGCGGCGCTGGCGGAGACGAAAAAGACCGCGGATATTGTCGATATTTCCAACCAGTCTTCGAAAGAGGGCATCCGCATCGTGATCGAACTGCGAAAAGACGCGGATGTGGAAAACTTTAAAAATATGCTCTACAAAAAGACGCGTCTGGAAGATACGTTCGGTGTCAATATGCTCGCCATCTCGCAGGGACGCCCGGAGACGATGGGGCTGAAGGAAATTATCAAAGCGAGCGCGGATTTCCAGTTCGAACTGACGGAGCGGAAGTACACGACGCTGCTGGCGCGGGAGCAGGAGAAAAAGGAGATTCAGGAAGGGCTGATTAAAGCCTGCAATGTGATCGATCTTATTATCGAAATACTGCGGGGTTCCCGGGACCGCGCCATGGCGAAAAACTGTCTGGTGGAGGGTGTAACGGAAGGCATCCGGTTCAAATCCCGGGAGTCGCAGGTGATGGCGCAGATGCTGCGCTTTACCGAGCGGCAGGCAAACGCCATTCTGGAAATGCGGCTGTACAAACTGATCGGGCTGGAGCTCGACGCGCTTGTAAAGGAACATGAGGAAACGCTTGCCAATATTTACCGCTACGAAGACATTCTGGAGCGCAGAGATTCCATGGCGACCGTGATCTTGCATGAGCTGGAAGAGGTGAAGAAGGCTTACAGGAGAAAACGGCGCACGGTCGTGGAGGACGGCGCGGAAGCTGTCTTTGCGGAAAAGAAACCGGAGGAGATGGATGTCGTCTTTTTGCTTGATCGTTTCGGCTATGCGAGAACGATTGATACGGCGACGTATGAGCGGAACCGGGAAGCGGCGGACGGGGAGAACCGCTTTGTCTTTTCCTGTAAGAATACCGGCCGTATCTGTCTCTTTACCGATACCGGGGCGCTGCATACGATCAAGGTTATGGACGTGCCGTTCGGAAAATTCCGGGATAAGGGTGTGCCGCTTGACAACATCAGCAATTATGATTCCTCTGCGGAGCAGATTGTATATGCTGCGGACCAGCGGGAGCTGCATCTGCGCCGGGTACTCTTTGTCACAAAGCTGGCGATGGTAAAAATCGTGGACGGCGGGGAATTCGACGTGGCAAAGCGTATGGTGGCGGCGACGAAACTGCAGGAAGGGGACGCGGTGGTCGATGTAACGCCGCTTGGGGAACAGCGCGATATTGTATTACAGACCGAGGGCGGATATTTTCTGAAATTTTCGCTGGAAGAGATTCCGGAAAAGAAAAAAAATGCGCTCGGTGTGCGGGGAATGAAACTGGGCGAAGACGATATGGTGAAGGCGGTGTATTATACCGGCGCCGGCACGGCGGATACGATACCTTTTCAGAACAGGACGCTGGATTTACAGAAAGTGAAGAGCGGAAAACGGGATACCAAAGGAACCAAAGTAAGAGGCGTGTGACAATTCAGGAGAATATTTATGAGAGTGATTGCGGGAACTGCCCGCCGGCTGCCGCTGAAAACACCGGAAGGGACGGACACAAGACCGACGACAGACAGAATCAAAGAGACATTATTCAATATGCTGCAGACGCAGATACCGGACTGCATTTTTCTGGATCTGTTCTGCGGGAGCGGGGGCATCGGCATCGAAGCCCTGAGCCGCGGCGCGCGGCGCGCTTATTTCGTGGAAAATAACCGGCGTACGGCCGAATATCTCCGGGAAAACCTCACGTTTACAAAACTGCAGGAAAGGGCGGTCGTTTTACAGCAGGATGTGTTTTCGGCACTGAACCGCATTCGGGAAACGGAAGTCGATCTTATTTTTCTGGATCCGCCGTACCGGAAGGGGCTGGAGCGGCAGACGCTGGAACTGCTTTCCGGCTGTCCCTTTGTCACACCGGATACACGCATTATCGTGGAGGCGTCTCTGGACACGGATTTTTCGTGGGCGGAGGAATCGGCATTTCTGATCGAGAGAGTGAAGCAATATAAGACCAATCAGCATGTATTTGTAAGGAGGGCACAGGGATGAAAAGTGCGATCTACCCGGGCAGTTTTGATCCCGTAACATACGGACATCTGGATATTATTGCAAGAGCAGCCGCGATTTTTGACGAATTGATTATCAGTGTTTTGAATAATGTCAAGAAGACACCATTGTTTTCTGTGGAAGAACGTGTTAGAATATTGAAAGATGCTACAAAAGATATTCCGAATGTAAAGGTAGAATCGTTCAGTGGACTGCTGGTTGACTATGCAAGTCAACAGGACGTTCATGTGATTGTGAGAGGGCTTCGGGCAATTACCGATTTTGAATATGAATTGCAGAATGCACAGACGAACAGGTTGTTGTCCAGAGGCGCGCTGGACACCATGTTTTTCACCACCAGCCTGGAATATGCATACTTAAGCTCTACGACTGTCAAGGAGATTGCAAGTTTTGGCGGAAACATATCCGATTGTGTTCCTGATTTCGTAGAAAAAATGATATTTGAAAAATATGGAATCCGGAAATGAAAGGTGCGGGTATGAGCAGTAAGATAGAGCAGTTGATTGATGAAATTGAACAGTATATTGACAGTTGTAAATATCAGGCGCTGTCCAATACGAAAATCATCGTAAACAAAGAGGAGATCGACGAACTGCTCCGCGAACTTCGCATGAAAACCCCTGATGAGATCAAGCGTTATCAGAAGATTATCAGTAATAAAGAAGCGATACTGAACGATGCGAAATCCAAGGCGGAAGCGTTGATTAACGCGGCTACCATGCAGACCAATGAACTGATTAATGAACATGAAATTATGCAGCAGGCATATGCGCAGGCCAATGAAATCGTGGAACTGGCGTCAAACCGGGCACAGGAAATCGTTGACAATGCCACGATAGAGGCCAATAATATGAAAGCGGCAATCACGCAGTATACCGATGACATTCTCAAGAATCTGGAAACGATTATCGCACATTCCATTGAGAGCACTTCCCAGCAGTTTGACCGTTCCATCGATTCGCTGCAGGACTGTCTGGAGATCGTAAAATCGAACCGGATGGAACTGCGCCCGGACGGCGGCGAACAGGCAGGAGAGGAAGCGGAACTGGCGGAAGGCGAGAGCATCAACCTGGACATGCTGTGATATTGTCCGGACGGGCTTTTGTACCGACACCGGCGGGCGCTGTGTGCCACACGATGACAGGAGAAAAGACAGGATATGAAAATCTGCAAAAAGACTATATGGGGATTGCTGACGGCATTGGTGTTTGCCGCTGCAGTCCCTTCTTATGCGGCGGCCGCTCCGGCAAATGCGGCAGATTCATCCGATAATATTATAATTGTAATTGATCCGGGCCATGGTGGCAGCAATATCGGCGGCCAGATTCCGGGGATGGACGAAAAGAACGCCACGCTGATTACGGCGATGGCCATGAAAGAGGAACTGGAAAAATACGAAGGCGTTACCGTGTATCTGACCCGCTATGATGACAGAGATATGTCTCTGGAGGAAAGGCCGCGGGCTGCCGCTGCGGTGGGAGCCGATTTCTTCTTCAGCATCCATTATAATAAGGCGGTGCCCAACCGTCTGTACGGTGCGGAAGTGTGGATCGCTTCCCGCGGGGAAAATTATGCCAGAGGATACGCCTGCGGCGATCTGATTCTGAACGAGCTGTGCGATACCTACGGGTTGTACCGGCGCGGCATCAAGACAAAGGTAAACGACAGAGGGACGGATTACTACGGTGTCATCAAGCATGCCACGGCGCTGGGGATTCCCTCGATGATTATTGAGCACTGCCATATCGACAATGAAGCGGATGTTCCCTTTTTTAACAGCCCGGAAAAATTGGTGCTTTTGGGAAGGCTGGATGCGACCGGCGTGGCGAAGTACTTTGGCCTGCGGTCAACGGTGCTCGGTGTGGATTACTCGAATGTTCCCAAAACGGTAGTGGCGGCGCCGGCTGCTGCGGTGGTGCAGGATATGACACCGCCGGAGAGCGCCGTTATCACATCGGCGGTCAAACAAGACGGCGCTGTCGTGGCCGTTTTACAGGGCAGCGATGCGCAGAGCGGTATCTTGTACTATGACTACAGTCTGGACGGCGGCCTGACATGGTCCGCGTTACAGAAATGGGAAAGCGTCGGTGCGTCCAATACGGTCAGCATCCCCGGCAGCGGCGCCACATTGACGGTCAGATTGTATAACCGGTATGATCTGTGTACGCAGAGCGCGACGGTGACGGTGTCATAGAAAGCGTGTCACCACGCCGTAATAGGCAAACATCAGGATACTCTGGCAGATTTTGTGCAGGATATAGGGCGTCATGGACAGATCGGTGTCACCGGTCATGGCATATGTCTGGGCGATGCAGGAACAGCCGCCGAATTGCAGCATGACAAGAATCAGCAGCGGATGGCCGGTGCCTGTTATGGTAATGCCGCCGGTGATTTCCAGCAAAAGGCAGGCGGGCGCCTGTAATACCCGGAAGGCAGGCGGCAGGAAGTCAAAACACAGCCGCGGAAGAATATTGAGCAGATTAAAAAAGATCATATAACCTCCCAGTTTTGTAATGCTGTGGATGCCGGACGAGATGGAAGCATCCAGAGCAGCGGCAAAGGCGGGAGGTTTTTGCATCGACCGGCGAACGCCGGCATGGGAAATGCGTCTGCCGTATACAAAATACCGCAGAAAGAGGCCGTAGCAGAGCGGAACGCCATACATACCGCTCAGATAGATCCACACGGGGATTGTCTCCGGCAGGAAAGCCAGGACAAAGCCCGTGAAAAATACCGGGCCGATATTGTTACAGAAAGCCAGCAGAAAGTCCGCCTCCGCACGGCTGATCTGCCCCATGCGGTACATGTCGCCGGTGATTTTGGCTCCCATGGGAAATCCGCACAGAAAGCCGATGACGATACAGTACAGGCACTGGCCGCCGACGCGGAAAACCGGGTACAGCAGCGGACGGAAAAATCCGGCGAACGGTTCCGAGAGCTGCATTCGTATCATAATACCGGATAATACCATAAAGGGAAACAGTGTGGGGATCATTCGCCGAAACCATGCATCCAGCCCGGTCAGGGCATAGGAGAGCGCCGTTTCCGGATAGCGGAGAATGGAGCAGGTGAGCAGAAAAAAGAACAAAAGAAACATGGATTTTTTCAAAATTTTTTGCAAGTTTATCCCCCGCAACGGCAAAAATGTTGTATACTCATACATATGTGCCATAAAAAAGATTCATGCGTGAGGATAAAAAGGATGTTACAGGATAAAGAGGCTGTTATTTTTGATATGGACGGCTCACTGGTCGATTCCATGTGGGTGTGGAAAGATATTGACGTCGAGTATCTGGGGCGGTTCGGACTGGCAATCCCGGACGACCTGCAGCAGAAAATCGAAGGAATGAGTTTTACGGAGACGGCCGCGTATTTCCGGGAACGGTTTTCGCTCGATGATTCGGTGGAAGAGATCAAGGCCGACTGGAATGCGATGGCGTGGGAGAAATACCGCACACGGGTTATGCTCAAACCGGGTGCGCGGGAATTGCTGGATTACTGCCGTATGCATGACATCCGTCTGGGAATCGCCACGAGCAATTCCCGTGAGATTGTGGATATGGTGATGGCGGAACGCGGTATCGGAGATTATTTTTCCTGCATTATGACAAGCTGTGAGGCGAAAAAGGGAAAGCCGGCGCCGGACATTTATCTGTTGACGGCCGGCCGGCTTGGGGTCAGGCCGGAGCGCTGTCTGGTCTTTGAGGATATTGTGTTCGGCATACAGGCGGGCAAATCGGCGGGAATGGAAGTGTGTGCGGTGGACGATGCCTATTCCGCCTATCAGGAGACGGAAAAGCGCTGTCTGGCCGATTATTACATAACGGATTTTACGGATATAGAAGAAGTAAAAGCGATCATGCGGGAGAACGAGGATTGAGCGGCGGATTTTTACCGGTTTCAAAAGCGGATATGGAAGCGCGGGGATGGGACGATGTGGACTTTGTCTATGTATCGGGCGATGCCTATGTCGATCACCCGTCTTTTGGTCATGCGATTATCACGAGACTGCTGGAAGCTTACGGCTACCGGGTCGGCATAATCGCACAGCCAGACTGGAAAGATGCGGAGAGCGTTGCGGTTTTCGGCAGGCCGCGGCTGGCGTTTCTGGTCAGCGCCGGAAATATGGATTCCATGGTGAATCATTATTATGTGTCCGGCCGGCGGCGGGAGAGCGACGCCTATACGCCGGGCGGGCATACCGGCCGGCGGCCCGATCATGCGGCGGTCGTATACGGGAATCTGATCCGGCGCAGGTTTGGCAATGTGCCGGTCATTCTGGGCGGCATTGAGGCCAGCCTGCGCCGGATGGCGCATTATGATTACTGGTCCGATTCCCGGAAACGTTCCGTTTTGCTGGACAGTCAGGCGGACCTGATTTCGTATGGCATGGGAGAAAAGTCGATTATCGCCATTGCGGAGGCGCTCCAAAGCGGCCTTCCCGTCCGTGATATTTGCTTTATACCGGGAACGATTTATAAGACAAAGGATATTTCCGGCATCTGCGGCGGGATCGAACTGCCTTCCTGGGAGGCGGTAAAAGCGGACCGGCACAAATATGCGGAAAGCTTTCGGATTCAATATGAAAATACCGACCCTTTTACGGGAAAGACTTTAATGGAGCCGTATCCCGGCGGCGTCTGGGTGGTGCAGAATCCGCCGTCGCTCCCGCTTACGACACAGGAAATGGATGACATTTATGATCTTCCCTATCAGCGCACATATCATCCGTCCTATGAGGCGGACGGCGGTGTGCCGGCGATCCGGGAAATCCGGTTTTCCCTGACCAGCAGCCGGGGATGCTACGGCGGGTGCAGTTTCTGTGCCCTGACGTTCCATCAGGGCAGAATCGTACAGACCCGGAGCCATGAATCGCTGGTGCGGGAAGCGGAGTTGATGATACGGGAAGAGGATTTCAAAGGATATATCCATGACGTGGGCGGTCCGACGGCGAATTTCCGCGGCCCTTCCTGTGAAAAGCAGCTTCGGTGCGGGGTCTGTAAAGACAGACAATGCCTGTTTCCGGCGCCCTGTCCGAATCTGCGGGCCGATCACCGGGACTATCTGGCGCTGCTGCGCCGTCTGCGGGCGCTGCCCGGTGTCAAAAAGGTATTTATCCGCTCCGGCATCCGGTTTGACTATCTGATGGCGGACCCGGACGATGCCTTCTTCCGGGAACTGGTGGAACATCATATCAGCGGGCAGCTCAAGGTGGCGCCGGAGCATATCTGCGACAGTGTTCTGCGCCGGATGGGGAAGCCGGAAAACCGTGTGTATGAAGCGTTCGGAAGTAAGTTCCGCAGACTGAATGCGGAATTGGGGAAAAAGCAGTTCCTCGTACCGTATCTGATGTCGTCCCATCCCGGTTCCGGTCTGAAAGAAGCCATTGCCCTGGCGGAATATCTGCGAGATCTCGGCTATATGCCCGAGCAGGTGCAGGATTTTTATCCCACCCCGTCCACGCTGTCCACGGTGATGTATGATACCGGGATCGACCCCCGGGACGGCAGAGCGGTCTTTGTCTGCCGCAATCCGCATGAAAAGGCGATGCAGCGGGCGCTGATTCAATATCGGAATCCGAAAAACCATGAGCTGGTGCGGGAAGCGCTGACACTGGCCGGGCGGGAAGATTTGATCGGATTTGACAAAAAGTGTCTGATTCGCCCGCCGCAGCCGGCATATCGGAAAGCGAAGGCGGAGCCGCCGGTAAGACGAAAGAAAAAAACAATCCGCAATGTACACAAGAGAAAGGGAACGTGACAGAGAAAAAGGAGAAGACGATATGAATTGCATCATCATAACAGGAGCCTCTTCCGGGATCGGACAGGAGTTTGCCCGGCAGCTTGACGCTTTGTTTTCGGATATGGATGAAATCTGGCTCATTGCCCGGCGGGAGGAACGTCTGGAGACGCTCAGCCGGGAACTGCGTACGATGTGCAGGATTATTTCCATGGATTTGACAAAGGCAAACGAAATGGAGCTGTTTGGGGAACTGCTGAAAAAGCGCAGGCCCTGTATCCGGGTTCTCGTAAACAGTGCGGGATTCGGTCTGATGGGGGCTGTGGAGACGCTTTCTTTGCAGGAGCAGACGGAAATGATCCGGTTAAACTGTACGGCATTGACGGAAATGACGTATCGCTGTCTGCCGTATATGAAAAAGAACAGCCGTATTGTGCAGATGGCATCGAGCGCGGCGTTTCTTCCGCAGAAAAACTTTGCGGTTTATGCGGCCACCAAGGCGTATGTGCTCAGTTTTTCGCAGGCGCTGCGGGAAGAACTGAGGGCGCGCGGCATCTGCGTAACGAGCGTATGTCCCGGCCCGGTGGATACGGAATTTTTTGACAGAGCGGAACAATACGGGAAGACATTGGCGGTCAAAAAAATGACGATTGTGTCGGCGAAGCGGGTTGTGCGGCAAGCGGTGCGGGATGTCTGCGACAGGAAGGCGATGTCTGTCTGCAGTTTCCCCATACAGGCGTTTCGGATATTGTGTAAAATACTGCCCCAGCGGGTGATATTGCGGGTTATGGAACTGCTCGGCTGACAGATTCAGGAGGAATTTTTGCGATGACAAAAGGCTGTTATGGGTATCTGCGCAGACAGAAAAAAATAGAAATCATAAGGACGATTCTTTATTTTGCCGTGTCTCTGGCCATTTTCATTATGGGGTATCTCAGCACCGGTACAAAGGCCAATCTTCTGACGATTGTAGCCGTGCTGGGAAGCCTTCCCGCCAGCAAAAGTATGGTGAGCATGATTATGTATCTGAAAGCGGACGGCTGTTCCCCGGACTGCCATGCGATGGCGCAGTCTGTGGAGTCCGGTGATACATTGTTGTTTTATGACCTGTATCTGACGAGTTATCGGAATAATTTCCAGATCAGCATTATGGCAGTGAAAAACAATACGGTCTGCGGCTGCACCGAGGATGACAAGTGTGACCTGGCGGCAGGGGAAAAACATATCTCGGAAATACTGCAGCAGAGCGGTTACGGCGGGGTGACGGTAAAGCTGTTTGACAACCGGGAGAAGTTCCGGGAGCGTTTGACGGCGCTGTGCGCCGCACAGGAAAAGACACAGGAGAAAGACGAGGCGGTGGCGCAGGTGATAAAAGACATATCACTGTGAGAAAGAGCAGGCAGAGGAAAAGGGATGCGAGAGGTTGTGATTACACCCGCGGAGGCAGGACAGCGGCTGGATAAGTTTCTGCATAAATATCTGAAAGATGCTTCGGACGGATTTTTGTATAAAATGCTGCGGAAGAAAAATATTACGTTGAATCAGAAAAAAGCCGCGGGCGGGGAAAAACTGTGCGCCGGGGACCGGGTTTGCCTGTTCCTTTCGGAAGAGACATGCGCGCGGTTCGGCGGAGGCGAAAAAGCGCTGGGAAAGCAGCGACAGCTTGCAGAGCAGGGCGCGGCAGCTTACCGGAAACTGCATAATATTACGGTATTGTACGAAAATGCGCATATTCTGCTGTTGGACAAACCCGCGGGAGCGTTATCACAGAAGGCATCGCCGGGAGACTTGTCGCTGAATGAATGGCTGATCGGCTATCTGCTTGCACGCGGGAGCATAACCGAAGCGTCTCTGCAGACATTTCGGCCTTCCGTATGCAATCGCCTCGACCGGAATACGAGCGGCATTGTGATCTGTGGCAAAAGCCTGTTCGGAGCGCAGGAGATGACCCGTATCTTAAAAGACAGAAGCCTGCACAAATATTATCTGCTCTGGGTGGAGGGGCAGATGCGCGAGGGCCGGCGGCTGGAAGGGTATCTGCACAAGGATGCAAAAACCAATCAGGTGACGGTTTTCCCGGCATGGCAGCCGCAGACAAGCCCGATTGTCACGGTATACAAACCGGTTGCCGTCGGAGAGCGGGAAACACTTGTGGAAGCGGAGCTGATTACCGGTAAGACGCATCAGATCCGGGCACATCTGGCATCGGCCGGTTTTCCGCTGATCGGCGACTATAAATACGGAAACCGGGCGCAAAATGAAGAGCGGAAGCGCCGTCTGGGTATCACCTGTCAGCTTCTGCACGCGTATAAGGTGGTGTTTCCGGCGCTTTCCGAACCGCTGGAGGAACTTTCCGGCAGGGAATTTCAGGCGCCGCTGCCGGCGGTTTTTCTCGCCGATTCTCTGTACCGCCCCGGAGAGACGCCGCAGTTTTCCCGGAATACTTTCCCGAAATAACTTGTACTGCGGAATCCGCACGAATAGCAGATGTCAGAGAGTTCCATGTCCGTGTCTGACAACAGGCGGGCGGCCTGCGACAGTCTGTACTGACAGAGATAGTCCGACGGAGACATACCGATGACTGCACGAAAACAGCGGAAGCATTCACTTCGGCTGATGCCCGCCGCCTGGGCCAATGTATCGGCCGTAATGTTATCGCTGTAATTGGCGTGTATGTAGGACAGCATAAGCCGCAGCCTTTCTTCCTGCAGCCGTTCCGTTTTGGAAACCGGTATCGGTTGTTCTGTCTGCAGAATGCGGATCAGAAGCTGCCTCCAGAGCCTGCAGAGCAGTTCGATGCAATGCAGTTCGTAGCCGGTTTCGCCGGGCGGCAGATTCAGGAATTCTTTGATGAGATTCAGCAGTTCCGTATCTTTTGCGTTTTCTGACAACAGACAGAATCCGGCTATGGGCGAACGGGTCACGGGGAGGATATTTTTCCGGTATGCCTCCCGCATGGGCAACAGGGCGAACAGGTTTGCCGGTATGACAAAATTCAGCAGTATCGTTCCGGGCGACCGCTGCCGTATTCTGTGCAGGGATTTGGAATTTACAAACAATCCGTCGCCGGGTTTCAGTATGATACCGTTCTGCGTTGTCTGTTCCCGGTGAATCTGGCATTCCGCTTCCCCCTGTAAAACATATCCGAATTCCAGATCGTCATGCCAGTGGTATCCGATTTCTCCGTTGAGAAAATCGTCCAGATGGTCCTGACAGAAAAAGACGGGCAGCCCACAGGCGGGGTATTGGATTTGTTCGAGCAGATTTTCGTCTGTAACGATTGTTTTATATTGCATTTTCTTTCCTTTTGGTACGATTCTGATATATTTTGGGACTAAAATAGCTGTACATTCTTTGTATGTGACGCTATTATTATATGACTGAATACATCAACGGTCAACAGAAGGGAAGGGATGATACAATGGAACGCGTAAAAAATATGACAAAGGGCCATCCGGCTTTTCTGATGATTTCCTTTGCATTTCCTCTTATTATTGCAAATTTCGGACAACAGTTGTATATGATCGTGGACGCTATGATTGTCGGAAAAGGGGTTGGCGTGGAAGCGCTTGCCGCGGTGGGTGCGACAGACTGGTCTTACTGGCTGGTACTGTGGACGGTTCAGGCGTTGACGCAGGGGTTTGCCATACCCGTCTCCCAGTACTTTGGAGAGGGCAGTAAAAATAAAGTCAGAAAGGCGGTCGCAATGTCGGTCAAACTGTGCCTGCTGACCGGCGCTTTGCTGACTGTGGTATCTCTGCTGATTGCCAGACCTTTGCTGCGGATATTGCAGACGCCGGACAATATTTTTGACGGGGCTGCCGCCTACCTTATTACAATGTTTGCCGGCATTCTAATCGTAACGGCCTACAATATGGCTTCTTCGATCCTGCGCGCGTTCGGAGACGGCAAAACGCCGATGATTGCCATAGCCGTAGCGGCAGTTGCCAATGTCGCCCTGGATCTGCTCTTTGTGCTTGGATTTCGCTGGGGAATTGTCGGAGCCGCGGCTGCAAGCGTGATCGCACAACTTCTGGCTTTTACATATTGCTTTTTCGTATTGCGGAAACTGGACTGGGCGCGTCTGGAAAAGGCCGACTGGCAAAACGACAGTGCGGTTATCAGAAACCAGTTAAGGCTCGGAATGCCGCTTGCCGTTCAGCATATGCTGATTGCCGTCGGCGGCATGATCCTGCAGTCCGTTATCAACAAACAGGGGTTTGTCTTTATTGCCGGTTTCACGGCCACGAATAAAATATACGGACTTCTGGAAAGTTCGGCGATCTCTTTCGGGTATGCGGTTACAACCTATATGGCACAAAATTACGGCGGCAGACTGCTCGGACGCATCCGCAGGGGGTTGTTACATGCTTCGCTGATTGCCGCGTTATTGTCCGCGTGTATTTCTGTTGTTATGATTCTGTGCGGCAGGCCGGTTCTGGAATTGTTTCTTGACAGGACCAACCCCAATGCCGCGCAGGTGCTGGAGATTGCGTACCACTACCTTTTTATTATGAGCTGCCTGCTCGCCTCCCTGTATCAGCTGTATGTCTTCCGCAACACACTGCAAAGTCTGGGAAATGCGACAGCCTCCCTGTTTTCGGGGCTTGCGGAATTTTTTGCAAGAGTCTGTGCCGCCTGCGTTTTTACCCGCATCGCCGGTGTGGAAGCGCTTTTCTATGCAGAGCCGTTCGCGTGGATCTGTGCGGTGGCCATTGTGGCGGTGGTTTGTCTGCAGACAGTCGGGCGGCTGCGGGAAGGAGAAGATCATGGCAACATGGAAGACGAGGGGGCTGCGCGGCTCTACTCTTGAAGATTTAATCAACAGGACAAATGAACGATACCGGGAGCGGGGACTGGCGCTGATACAGAAGGTTCCGACGCCGATCACCCCTATCCAGATCGACAAGGAGAGCCGGCATATCACACTGGCATATTTTGACCAGAAAAGTACGGTTGATTATATCGGAGCCATACAGGGGCTGCCGGTTTGCTTTGACGCCAAGGAATGCGCCGCGGATACCTTTGCCCTGCAGAATATTCACGCGCATCAGGTGGCTTTTATGGATGACTTTGAGAAACAGGGCGGCGTGGCTTTTTTTCTGATTCATTTTACGGGCAGGGACGTGTTCTATTACCTGCCGCTTGCCCACCTGAAGGTTTTCTGGGACCGGGCCATGGCCGGCGGAAGAAAGAGCTTTCGCTTTGACGAATTGAATCCGGCGTACATCCTGCCCCGCAAACAGGGCGTTCTGATTCCGTATCTGGATATGCTGCAGCAGGATCTGGATGACAGGGAGTGAAAGAGACATGTGAGTGGCAGGACAAGCGCACGGTTTTCCGGGAAGACGGCGGGATAAATAAATGTTCCCTCAGCTTGACATTACGCGAATAATTTAGTATACTAAAGTGCTAAATCATCATACATAATAAAGGAAGCAATCCATATGCAGAAACTGGTACATACGCCGGAGGGCGTAAGAGACATTTACGGGGAAGAATATGCCGCCAAACTGACGGTGGAGGAGCAGATCGGCAATGTGTTCCACAGTTACGGTTATCGGGATATTCAGACGCCCACATTTGAGTTTTTCGATGTGTTTTCGCGGGAGATCGGTACGAAATCGTCCAGGGATCTCTATAAATTTTTTGACAAGGAAGGCAATACGCTTGTACTGCGGCCGGATTTTACGCCGTCGATTGCCCGATGCGCGGCCAAGTATTTCGCGGAGGAGCGCAGGCCGCTGCGATTTTGTTATCAGGGCAATGCGTTCAGCAATACGTCAGAGCTGCAGGGAAAGCTGAAAGAAGCGACACAGATGGGCTGTGAGCTGATCGGAGACGGTTCGGCGCAGGCGGACGCCGAGATGGCGGCCATGATGATTGAAGCGCTCAAAAGCGCGGGGCTGACACAGTTTCAGGTCAGTATCGGACAGGTGGAGTATTATAAAGGAATTTGTCGGGAAGCGGGGCTGTCGGAAGAGATGGAACTGGAACTGCGGGAATATATTTCTTCCAAAAATTATTTCGGAGCGGAAGATTTTCTGATCCGCCGGGAGGTACCGCAGCGGTACCGCAGTGTCCTGATCCGCTCTGCGGAGCTGTTTGGCGGGATGGAAGTGTTGAAGGAGGCGCGGGAGTCCGTCGCAAACGAACGGTCGGCGGCGGCTGTACGGCGTCTGGAACAGATTTATGAGACGCTCTGTGCGTACGGTGTGGAACAATATGTTTCTTTTGATCTGGGGATGCTGAGCAAATATCATTATTATACGGGCGTGATTATGAGAGCATATACATATGGCGTGGGAGACGCCGTTATGACTGGCGGCCGTTATGATAAGCTGCTCGGCCATTTCGGCCGGGAGCGCCCTGCGGTCGGGTTTATGGTCGTAATCGACTCGCTGATGGCGGCGCTCTCCAGACAGAACGCGGGGAAGGCGGCAAAGGCGGGAGCGGCGGTTATTACATACCGCCCGGACACGTTTGTGCAGGCAGTGGCGCAGGCCAGAGAGCGCAGGCAGGCGGGAGAATGGATTGAACTGATACCGGAGGCGGCGGAATAAATGAAAGAAGACATACGTTATTTAACATTTGCACTGGGAAAAGGCCGACTGGCGGAAAAAACGCTCGAAATGCTGGAATCCATCGGGATTACCTGTGAGGAAATGAAAGACAAAAGTTCCCGTAAGCTGATTTTTGTCAACGAAGCGCTGCGGCTGAAGTTTTTTCTCTCCAAAAATCCCGACGTGCCGACCTATGTGGAATACGGTGCGGCGGACATCGGCGTGGTAGGCAGTGATGTCCTGCGGGAAGAAAACAGACGGGTATATGAGGTTTTGGATCTGGGATTCGGCAAATGCCGGATGTGCGTCTGCGGGCCCAGGGAGGCGGCGGAGCTGCTGCAGCATCATCAGATGATCCGGGTGGCGAGCAAATATCCGGGGATTGCCAAAGATTATTTCTATAATAAGAAGCATCAGACGGTGGATATAATCAAACTCAACGGTTCCGTGGAACTGGGGCCGATCGTAAAGCTGTCGGATGTGATTGTCGATATTGTGGAAACGGGTTCCACACTGCGGGAAAACGGCCTTTGCGTGCTGGAGGAAATTTGTCCCGTTTCCGCCCGCATGATTGTCAATCGGGTGAGTATGCAGATGGAGGCGGAGCGCATTAAACGGATTATCGGCATGCTGCGGGAGGTTTGCTGAAACGCCGGCGGCACAGAGAAAGGAACGGTTATGGCTTTGATAAAAACTGTAAAACTAACGAAAGAGACGAAGCAGGATCTGCTGCAAACGCTGTTAAAACGTAGTCCGAACAATTACGGCGCATACGAAGGCACAGTGGCGGAGATCGTCGGCAGGGTCAGAGAGGAAGGGGACCGGGCGCTGTTTGCCTATACGGAACAGTTTGACAAGTGTACGATCGATGCGGAGAGCATTGTTGTCACAGAGACGGAAATCAGGGAGGCGTTTACCCTGCTGGATGCGGATTTTGTGGAAGTGATGAAAAAAGCGGCAGTCAATATCCGCACATATCATGAAAAGCAGGTCAGGAACAGTTGGTTTGACGTGCAGGAAGACGGGAGTATACTGGGACAGAGAATCACGCCCATTGCACGGGCTGGCGTCTATGTGCCTGGCGGAAAGGCCGCTTATCCCTCCAGCGTATTGATGAATGTGATTCCCGCGAAGACAGCGGGCGTAAAGGAAATTATTATGACGACGCCGCCGGGACCGGACGGAAAAATTAATCCGGGGACACTGGCGGCCGCGCATATCGCCGGCGTGAACCGGATCTACAAAGCCGGGGGAGCGCAGGCGATCGCGGCGATGGCCTTTGGCACGGAGAGCATTCCCCGGGTGGACAAGATCACGGGACCGGGCAATATTTTCGTGGCGCTGGCCAAAAAAGCGGTATACGGTTATGTCAGCATTGATTCCATCGCGGGGCCGAGTGAGATTCTCGTGTTGGCGGATGAAACGGCCAATGCCCGTTATGTGGCTGCGGATCTGCTTTCGCAGGCAGAGCACGACGAACTGGCGTCGGCGATATTGATTACGACGGATGAAACGCTCGCCCGGCAGGTGGAAACGGAGATCGAAACCTTTGTCTCATCTCTTTCGAGAAGGGAAATCATCGGGAAATCGCTGGAGAATTACGGCTATATTCTGATCGCGGACACGATGGAAGACGCCGTTGACGCGGCCAATGCGATCGCCAGCGAACATCTGGAAATTCTGACGGCCGATCCGTTTGAAGTGATGACAAAAATCCACAATGCGGGTGCGATTTTCCTCGGCGAATATTCGAGTGAACCGCTCGGAGATTATTATGCGGGACCGAATCATATTCTGCCGACCAACGGCACGGCGCGGTTTTTCTCCCCGCTCGGTGTGGACGATTTCGTGAAAAAATCGAGCATTATATCATATTCCCGCCCGGCGCTGGCCGCCGCGCATAAAGACATCGAACTGTTTGCCCGTCGGGAAGGGCTGACTGCCCATGAAAATTCAATCAAAGTCAGATTTGAGGAGACTGTATGAACAGGAAACAACTAATCCCCTGTATTTATTTGTATAATCAGAAAGCGATTGCGTCATTTGACGACAGGGAAACGGTGATCGGCGACGATCCGGTACGGCTTGCGGCATATTATGAAGAAAGCGGCGCGGACGCGCTGATCGTATTTGATCTGTCGGAAGGCGACGCGGCGCATGAGGCCGCGCTGGATGTCATCAAAGCCGTCTGCGGCGCCGTTTCCGTCCCCGTTATCGGTGCGGGCAACGTCAAACGGATGGAAGATATTAAGAAGCTGCTCTATGCCGGTTGCAAAAAGGCCGCGCTGAACTATTCCCTGCCGGCCAATATCGAACTGACCACGGAAGTTTCCCTGAAATTTGGCAGCGGTAAGATTGCGGCCTGTGTCGATCGTGCACAGACGATAACGGAACAAAAAGCCCTGCTGGAGCGGTATGTCAGCGAAATTATTCTGGTAACGGAAGACGGATGGGAGGACTGCAGCGGGGTATGTACTGTTCCGCTGATCGTTATGCTGCCGGAAATCACGCCGGATACGACAGCGGATGCGTTCAGGCGCGACAATCTGTGTGGCATAACCGGCCGGGCGCTCAATGCAAAGGTACCGGAGATTTCCTCGCTGCGGGCGTTCTGCGCCGGACAGGGGATCTGTGTTTCCGCGGCGGGACATCTGGAAACGGATGTAAAGTGGGAAGAGTTTAAGCTTAACAGCGACGGGATGGTACCGGTTATCGTACAGGATTACCGGACCGACGCGGTTTTGATGGCCGCTTATATGAACCGGGAAGCGTATGAGGCCACAATAGAGACGGGAAAGATGACATATTACAGCAGGAGCAGACAAACACTCTGGCTTAAGGGCGAGACGAGCGGGCATTTTCAGTATGTGAAAAGCCTGACTGCCGACTGTGATATGGATACGATTCTGGCAAAGGTGATGCAGGTCGGCAATGCATGCCATACCGGAAGTTATTCCTGCTTTTTCCGTGAGATTGCCGGGAGGCAGGAGGAGAAGGAAAATCCGCTGAAAGTACTGCAGTCCGTCCTGGAAGTAATACAGGACAGAAAAGTGCATCCGCGCGAAGGTTCCTACACCAACTATCTGTTTGACAAGGGGATTGACAAGATTCTGAAAAAGCTTGGCGAGGAGGCAACGGAGATCGTGATCGCCGCCAAAAATCCCAATCCCAATGAGATCAAGTATGAGATTTCGGATTTTCTGTATCATATGATGGTACTGATGGCAGAAAAGGGCGTTACATGGGAAGAGATCACGGAAGATCTGGCCAAGCGGTGACGGACCGGGCTGGTAAAAAATGTTACGAAATTTTTACAAATTTCTTATAGAATTATTTCAAATTTTATATTATACTAATTACATTACAAAGAGGAGGCATGAGATACATATGAAGAAATATCTGAAAAAGATAGCTGCCGTGTTATGCGCGGCGGCGGTCCTTTCCAATATTCCGGCTGTCACGTCCGAAGCGGCGATTACACCGGCACAGGCCATTGCGAAAGGTCTTGACGTATCCAAGTATCAGGGCGCCATCGACTGGCCTACCGTGGCGTCGCAGGGATACACCTTTGCGTTTATCCGGCTTGGGACAAGCAAGTCGGGGCTTGACCCCACCTTTGTTCCGAATATGCTCGGCGCGTCTGCGGCGGGACTGCGGACCGGCGCTTACGTCTATTCCTATGCCACAACGGTCGAAGCCGCGGTGGCGGAGGCAACGTTTGCGGTGAATGCGATGCAGAATATGCCGGTTTCGTTCCCGGTGGCGTTTGACATCGAAGATACGGTGCACAAGCCGCTGACACCGCAGCAGCAGCAGGAGATTGTTACGGCTTTCTGTACGGTTATTGAGAATGCCGGGTATTATCCGATGGTGTATGCGAGCAAGAACTGGTATCTGAACAGACTCGGGCACACGGTTTACGATCAGTGGGTGGCCCAGTACGCAGATGCCTGCGATTATCCGCTTCCTTTTGCGGTATGGCAGGCGACCAGCAATGGTGCGATTGCCGGCATCAACGGCAGAGTTGACATTGATTACCTGTACAAAGACTATACGCAGGAAATCATTCAGACCGGCTGGATCAACCGGAAAGGCTTTAACTATTTCTATGAAAACTGGCATATGAAAGTGGGCTGGATTAATTATGCCAATGCCATGTGGTATACGGATGCCATGGGGCGTATGGTGACAGGCTGGCAGGATCTGGACAACAACGGCACAAAACGGTATTTTGCGCCGGAAGGCCCGATGGCTGTCGGCATCACAAAGGTCGGAGACAGCACTTACTACTTTGCGCCAGACGGTATTATGCAGACCGGATGGCAGACCATTGCCGGACTGCGGTATCTGCTCAGTCCTGAGGGTGTGATGCAGTTTGGATGGTACAACGCACCGGAAGGCACCTATTATTTTGCCGAGACGGGTGCGATGGCTACCGGCTGGCAGACACTGGCGGATCAGAAGACATACCACTTTGACGAGGCAAAGGGACTTCTCTCGAAGTCAGCCTTTATCACGACAAACGGCGTGAAATTCTATGTGGATGTGGACGGTTCGATGGTCAGAGGCTTTAAGAACATCAACGGAGCAAATTATTACTTTGCGCCCGACGGTGCAATGCAGACCGGCTTCCTGCCGATCGACGGTCAGTATTATTATTTTAACGGTGAAGGCGTGATGCAGACCGGATGGCAGACGATGAACGGTCAGAAGTTCTACTTCGATCCTGCAACGGGCATTATGCAGACGGGTCTTATCAGCGACGGCACGAACCAGTACTTCCTGGCGCCGAACGGCGCGGCGACAACCGGCTGGCAGGATGTAAACGGCAAGCGGTATCACTTTGACGAGACAACCGGCGCTATGAGCGTGAACACCCTTGTTACGACAAACGGGGCAACCTTCTTTGTCGGCATGGACGGCACAATGCAGACCGGATGGCAGAATGTGGGAGGCGTGTTATACTACTTCCAGCAGGACGGCAGCATGGCGGTCAATGTGGCGCTTACCATTGACGGCGTTCCCTATCAGTTTGACGGAAACGGCATCGGCGCGATGGCGATTGTTCCGGTAATCGATCCGGCTGTCGATCCGGCGGCGGTGGCACCGGAAGCAGTTCCGGCGGCTTAAAGGAAACCGAATAAGAAATATCGGACAGGAAATATCGGAAATGAGAGAGCGGTACGGCGAAAGAGCGGTACCGCTCTTTTGACGGTTGGACGGGAATGCGAAAAATTCCGCTTTCCTGTCATTCCGCTTTCATAATCCCGGCCTTTCTGCCATAAAATAGATACAAACCCAATATCCCGGAGAGCGGAGACGTTATGGCATCTTCCATTTCCACCGAAAAGAAATTACAGTTGATTCACAGAATCCGACAGGAACATCAAAACAACCAGAGTATGATCCGGGGCCGGGAAGCGATCCTGTACGGAAAAAGTCTGTCATACGGAGCGCTGCCGGAAGACGGCGCGGAATATTTCCCGGAAGGAGAGGCGCCGGTTTCTACGTTTCGCTTCCGGGCGGTGATTGCGCTTTTTCTCTTTCTGGTCTTTTATGTGATCGCTTCCCGCAATGAGACGATTTTGGGGCTCCGCACCGATCAGATACAGGAAGCGGTTGCCGAGGATTATTCCCCGATTTTATTTGATTTTATAGGAGAGATACCGTATACTTTACATGAAGCGGATACACAGCAGTAGCCGGCTGTGTCGGCTTCCGCAGACTTTTATATGTCTGCGGGAGCTTTTGTATGTAAAAATAAAGGAAAAGGGTCTATATGAATAAACTTGCTTTACGGGATGAGATATTGCTGCAGGTGGAAAAGCCTGCCAGATATATTGGAAATGAGATCAACAGTGTAAAAAAGGATCCCCGCCGTGTGCAGATCCGGTTTGCGATGTGCTTCCCGGATGTCTATGAGATCGGCATGTCGCATCTGGGCATCCAGATTTTGTATGATATGTTGAATCGTTACGAGGATGTCTGGTGCGAGCGGGTCTATTCGCCGTGGGTCGATCTGGACGCCGTAATGCGCCGGGAGCGGATTCCGCTGTTTGCGCTGGAATCACAGGATCCGGTGAAACTGTTTGATTTTCTCGGGATTACCATACAATATGAAATGTGTTACACGAATATTCTACAGATTCTGGATCTGGCAGGGATTCCGCTGTTGGCCGGCGAACGTTCGGAAGAAGACCCCATTGTGATCGGCGGCGGTCCCTGTGCCTATAATCCGGAACCGATTGCCGACTTTTTTGATTTGTTTTATATCGGAGAAGGCGAGACACAGTACCGCCGCCTTCTGGATCTGTATCGGGAAAACCGGGAAAAGGGCGGCGACAGGCGGACGTTTCTGCGGCAGGCGGCAAAGCTGCCGGGCATCTATGCGCCGGCTTTTTATGAAACCCGCTATCACTCCGACGGAACGATCGCCTCATTTGCGCCGTCGGAAGCCGGTATTCCGGCGGTTATCCGAAAAGAGCTTGTAACGGATATGACGGATGTCCCCTACCCGGAAAAGCCCGTTGTCCCGTTTATCAAAATAACGCAGGACAGGGTTGTGCTGGAGATTATGCGGGGGTGTATCCGGGGCTGCCGGTTTTGCCAGGCAGGACAGATCTATCGTCCGGTCAGGGAGCGGGACGTGGACAGGCTGAAGCAGTATGCCGTAACCATGCTGAAAAACACGGGGCATGAGGAAATCTCACTCAGTTCCCTGAGTTCCAGCGACTATACGGGGCTGGAATCGCTGGTGAATTTTCTGATCGACGTGTGCGGAAAAGAAAAAATCAATATCTCTCTGCCGTCTCTGCGGATTGACGCCTTTTCGCTGGACGTGATGCAAAAGGTACAAGATGTGAGAAAGAGCAGTCTCACTTTTGCGCCGGAAGCGGGCAGTCAGCGGCTGCGTGACGCCATCAATAAAGGATTGACCGAAGAAGTGATTTTAAGAGGGGCGCAGGAGGCTTTCGCCGGCGGATGGAGCCGGGTAAAACTGTATTTTATGCTTGGACTGCCCGGCGAGACACCCGAAGACATCGAGGAGATCGCAGTCCTTTCGAATAAAATAGCGGCGGTTTATTACGATACGGTTCCGAAAGAAAAACGTTCCGGTAAATGTCAGATCGTTACCAGTACCTCTTTTTTTGTGCCAAAGCCGTTTACGCCCTTTCAGTGGGCGCCGCAGTGCACGAAAGAGGAATTTCTGGACAGGGCATATATGACAAGAAACGCCATTTCACGGCAGTTGAATCAAAAGAGTATCAAATATAACTGGCATGAAGCCGATGCCAGTGTATTGGAAGGCGTTCTGGCAAGAGGCGACAGGCGGATCGGACAGGTGATTTTGAAGGCTTATCAGAGGGGATGCTTTTTTGATGCCTGGGGAGAATATTATAAAAATGATATATGGCTGGACTGTTTTCGGGAATGCGGCCTGGATATATCATTCTATACGACCAGACCGAGGAGCGAACAGGAAATCTTACCGTGGGATTTTATCGACTGCGGCGTAGACCGGTCATTTCTCTGGCGGGAATGGGAAAAAGCCGGCCGGGGTGAGGTTTCTCCCAACTGCCGGATAAGCTGTCAGGGCTGCGGAGCCGCCCGTTTCGGCGGCGGTGTCTGTATCGAACCGCGGGCGCAGCAGGAAGCGTTATCGCGTCAGGGAGGGCAGATATGAAAGTCAGAGTACAGTTTTCCAAACACGGTGTTATGAAATTTATCGGACATCTGGATATGATGCGTTATTTCCAGAAAGCCATCCGCCGCGCCGGGATTGATATAGCCTATACGGGCGGATACAGTCCGCATCAGATCATGTCCTTTGCCGCACCGCTCGGTGTGGGAATGGAAAGCGACGGTGAATATATGGACATTGAGGTGCATTCTCACAACGGGGCGCAAGCCATGATGACGTCGCTCAATGGCGTTATGGCGGAGGGCGTACGGATTTTATCTGTCAGGGCATTGCCGGAACACACCAAAAATGCTATGGCGAGTGTGGCTGCGGCCGGGTATCTGGTGCGGCTGCGGGCGGATATGCGCCCCGGATTTGTGACGCAGGAGGCGTTGGAGCAGTTTCTTGCCCGGCCGTCCATTCCCTTTACCAAACAGACTAAAAAGAAAGAAACAGAGCTTGATCTGAAACCGGCCATTTATAAATTGTACATGGAAGGGGATGCGGTTTTTATGCTGGTGGATGCCGGCAGCGCCGGCAATATCAAGCCGGCCATGGTGATGGAAGCCCTGTATCGGGAACACGGCGAAACGCTGCCGCCGTTTGCACTGGAGATCACCCGGACGGAGACGTATCTGGATATGGGGACAGACGGCCATAAAAAGCTGGCGCCTCTGCGCGATGCGGGGGAGGATTTCTGATGGCGGAGGAGAAAAAGCCGGCGGATAACGGCAGGCAGGGGCGTGTTTTGCTGATAAAACGGGATGATAAGATAGTAAGCCTTCTGTATTCGGGAAACCGGCTGCTGCGTGCCGATGCCTGCCGCGCCGATGCGGAAGTGCTGGATCATATCTATATTGGTAAGGTAAAAAACGTAAAAACCAATATCAATGCTGCCTTTGTGGAATTTACCCCCGGTAAACTCTGCTTTCTGTCTTTGAAGGACTGTAAAACACCGATTGTGACAAACCGGCGGTATGACGGCAGGATTCTGGCGGGTGATGAGATTGTCGTGCAGATTGTCTCGGAGAGTCAGAAGACAAAAGAGGCGGGGGCGAGCACCAATCTGTCTTTTGCAGGGAAATATTTTGTGCTGACGACAGGCAGACTGCAGATCGGATATTCCTCCAGACTGACGCAGAAAGAAAAAGACCGTCTGAAGGCATGGCTACAGGCAGCCCCGGCTTTTTCACGGATCGGCACATCGTATGGCCTGGTGTTTCGGACAAACTGCAGGGAGCCGGTTGATTTTTCGTCACTCGAAAGTGAGCTGCAGCGTCTGCTGGAAGAAGCGGATACGCTGCTGAGCAAAGCGCATTTCCGCACATGCTTCAGCCTGCTGCGCAAGACGCCGCCGGCATACCTGAAAAGCTTGCAGGACTATGATGCGGCGTGTTATGAGAAAATTCTGACGGATGAACGTTTGATCTGGGAGGAAGTGAAGGCATGGCTTACCGCGTATCAGCCGGCGGATCTGCAAAAGCTTGTCTTTTATGAGGATCATCTTTTGTCCCTGCGCAGTCTGTACAGCGTGGAAGCCAGACTGCAGGAAGCGCTGGAGCGCAAAGTATGGCTGAAGTCCGGCGGCTATCTGGTGATAGACCGGACGGAGGCGCTGACGTGCATCGATGTCAATTCCGGGAAATACACGGGAAACAAGAGCAGAGAGGAATCTTTTTTTCAAATTAATATGGAAGCGGCGCAGGAAATCGGGCATCAGCTTTTGCTGCGGAATCTCTCCGGCATCATTATTATTGATTTTATTAATATGAAGGAAAAAAGCAGAAATCATGCGCTGATGGACGCTCTGCGGGATGTTCTGGCGGATGATCCGATGCGGGCCTCCGTGGTGGATATGACACCGCTCGGGCTGGTGGAAGTCACGCGGAAAAAAGAGAAAAAGCCGTTATGGGAACAGTTACAATAAGGCAGAACCGATAAAGGGGACGACAATGAAATTCTTAAAGATGGAAAAGGTGAAAGACGGAAAGTATCTGAAAAACTATGAGCTTACGTATCTGAACAAGGCAGGCAGAGAAAAAAAATATGAGATTGTCAGCAGAAAGGAGCTGCATGATGCGGATGATCTCGGCAGACAGCCGAGCGGCATTTCCATTGTGGCATTTCACGACGGAAAGCTTCTGCTCCTGCGGGAATTCCGCATGAGTGTCAACCGGACGATTTTTAATCTCTGTGCGGGCATGATCGAAGACGGGGAGACGGTTGAGGACTGTATCCGTCGGGAATTATATGAAGAGACAGGGCTTACTGTCAGCCGAATCAGGACAATTCTGCCGCCTTCCTATGCGGCGGTCGGCATTTCCGATACAAAGACGTATATCGCCATTGTCGATGCAGAGGGAGATTTTTCGGATCATACATCGGACAACGAGAAGATACAGGCACAGTTTTATACGAGAGAAGAAGTTGCGAAGCTGCTGGAAATCGAGGAATTCAGCTCACGCTCGCAGATTATCGCATATTTTTTCGTACAGGGGTTCTGAAATACTTGACAGAGTATACAGTATATGCTATTCTCTATGAGTATGCCGCATAACGAGGTTTAAGTGTGTCAGATATGGCATCACCGAAGTTAGCGAGTAAAGTGAATGGGAGGTGTCCTATGTACGCAATTATTGCAACTGGCGGAAAACAGTACAAAGTATCGGAAGGCGATGTAATCAGAGTGGAGAAGATCGACGCTGAAGACGGCGCTACCGTTACATTCGATCAGGTTCTCGCTGTCAGCGGAGATGATCTGAAAGTCGGTTCCGACGCTGCTTCCGCTTCCGTAACGGCTACCGTTATGAAGCAGGGAAAAGGCAAAAAAGTCATTGTATACAAATACAAGAGAAAAACCGGCTATCACAAGAAAAACGGCCACAGACAAGCATACACTCAGGTTAAGATTGACAAGATCAATGCATAATGCGGTAGTCAGGCAGGTATATGACGACGATAACCATATTTCAGTCCGCGGACGGGACATATAAAGGATTTCGATGTGAGGGACATGCCGGTTTTGCGGAGCGCGGCAGCGATATTGTATGTGCCGCCGTTTCCGTACTGGTGATTAACGCCGTGAATTCGATTGAGACATTCAGCAGACAGGCATTTTCCTGTGAACAGGATGCGGAAAACGGCAGTATTGATCTGGAACTCAAAGAGCAGCCGGAGAAGGAAACCGTCCTTTTGCTGGATTCCATGGTTCTGGGACTGAAACAGGTAGAGCAGCAATATGGTAAAAAATATCTGAGAGTGAAGTTTAAGGAGGTGTAGACCCATGTTAAATATGAACCTTCAGTTTTTCGCCCATAAAAAGGGAGTTGGTTCCACAAAAAACGGAAGAGATTCGGAGTCTAAGAGGCTGGGAGCCAAAAGAGCTGACGGCCAGTTCGTAAAGGCGGGAAATATTTTGTTCAGACAGCGTGGTACAAAAATCCATCCCGGTGTCAACGTAGGCAGAGGCGGAGATGATACGTTATTCGCACTGGTAGACGGTGTTCTGAGATTTGAGAGAAAAGGAAGAGACCGGAAACAGGCTTCCGTTTATCCCGTAGAACAATAATACGAGTGGTTTCAGGCTTCAAACAACATATGTTTGGAGCCTTTTTCACATAAAAAGCCGCGCGGGCGGAACCGGAATAATACCATGGAGGCAGTGCGCATTATGTTTGCAGACAGAGCTAAAATTTATGTAAGAAGCGGAAAAGGCGGCGACGGGCACGTTTCTTTCCGACGGGAAAAATATGTGCCGAACGGCGGCCCGGACGGCGGCGACGGCGGTCAGGGCGGCGACGTGGTCTTTGTCGTTGATGAAGGGCTAAATACACTGACGGATTACCGCCATATCCGCAAATATAAGGCAATGGACGGGCAAAACGGCGGAAAACGCAACTGCCGGGGACGGGACGGCGAAGATGTCATTTTAAAGGTACCGGCCGGGACGGTTGTGCGGGAAGCGGAGAGCGGCAAAGTAATTGCCGATATGTCCGGGGAAAATACGCGGCAGATATTGTTAAAGGGTGGAAAAGGCGGTAATGGCAACCAGCATTATGCAACGTCGACGATGCAGGCTCCCAAGTATGCGCAGCCGGGCCAGCCCGCACAGGAACTGGAGCTTTTACTGGAATTAAAGGTGATCGCGGATGTCGGCCTGGTCGGTTTTCCGAATGTGGGAAAATCCACGCTCCTGTCCCGGGTGACAAATGCGCGTCCGAAAATAGCCAATTATCATTTTACCACGCTGCATCCCAATCTGGGCGTAGCGGATCTGGAAGATGCCAAAAGCTTTGTCATTGCCGATATTCCCGGCCTGATCGAAGGCGCGTCGGAAGGCGTGGGACTTGGACATGAATTTCTGCGGCATATCGAACGGACAAAGGTGATTATCCATATGGTTGATGCCGCGTCGACCGAGGGCAGAGATCCCATTGCGGATATTTATGCAATCAACACGGAACTGAAACGGTACAATGCCGCATTGGCAGAACGGCCGCAGGTAATTGCCGCCAATAAAATTGACGCGCTTGCACAAGGCGGTGCGGATCCGGTTGCGGCGATTCGTGCGGAATTTGAGCCGGCCGGCATCCGGGTATTTCCCATTTCGGCGGTCAGCGGACAGGGGCTTTCGGAACTGTTATATTATGTAAGCTGTCTGCTCGGTGAAACGGATGACAAACCGGTTATCTTTCCACAGGAATATTTCCCGGAAGAAGAAAATCCCATACAGAATGAACCATATACCGTTCTTTATGACAAAGAAACAGACGAATATGTGGTGGAAGGCCCCCGCATCGAAAAGATGCTTGGCTATACGAATCTGGAGAGCGAGAAAGGGTTTCGGTTTTTCCAGAAATTCCTGAAAGACAACGGCATTCTGGCGCAGCTGGAAGCGCTCGGCATTCAGGAAGGGGACACGGTGCGCATGTATGGTCTGGTGTTTGACTATTTTAAATAAATAATAATACAGGAGACAATATGATACTGACAAGTAAACAACGGGCTTATTTAAAAGGGCAGGCCAGCACACTGGAACCTGTTTTCCAGATCGGAAAAGCCGGTCTGACGCCGGAAGTGACCGAAGCGGTGAGGGAAGCTTTTAACAGACGGGAGCTGATTAAGATAACCGTTTTAAAAAATTGTATGGAAGATCCCAGACAGATCGCGTCCGTTATGGCGGAACGGATACAGGCAACGGTCGTACAGGTGATTGGAAAAAAGATCGTTCTCTATAAACCGGACAAGGACAAGCCGGTAATAATCCTTCCCTTATAAGGAGAGTGGAATGGTATATGGAAAAAAACGGACCAAAACAGGAATTCTGGGCGGTACCTTTAATCCCGTGCATAACGGTCATATTCATCTGGCAGAAAATGCATTGCAGGCTGCAGGGCTGGATCAGATTCTCTTTGTTCCCAGCGGCATTTCCTATATGAAAGATCAGCATGAAATCCTTCCGGCCAAAGAGCGTGTGGAGCTCGTCAGGCTCGCCATACAGGATCATCCCCGTTTTTTACTTTCTACGATTGAAACGGACAGGGAATGTAATTCTTATACGCACGAAACCATTCTGACACTGCAAACGAAGCACCGTGACACGGAATTTTTCTTTCTGACAGGAGCGGATACGATATTTTCCATGGAGGACTGGAAAGATCCGGTTACGATTTTCCGCTCTGTCACCATATTGGCAGCCTGCAGACCAGGGGTGTCGCAGGAAGATCTGAGACAAAAGATTGCTTATCTGCATATTGCGTATGGCGCGGACATTCGTCTGATTGCCGTAGACTTTGTGAATATTTCTTCTTCTTATATTCGTAATGCAATAAAGGAGGGGAAATCCGTTCACGGATTGCTGCCTTTTGCGGTGGAAGCATATATAAAGGAACATCATTTCTATACAAACTGAGCTATTTGATAACTTTTGCGGATGAAATGAAAACAGGAGTGATGATATAATGAAACTGAAACAGGCAGATCTCGCTAAAATACGAAAAGCGATGGAAAAGACGCTGGATCACAAACGATATGAGCATACCCTCGGGGTGGCGTATACCGCAAGCTGCCTGGCCATGTGCCATGATGAGAATGTAAAGAGCGCAGAGCTGGCCGGCCTTCTCCATGACTGTGCAAAATGTCTGGACAATTCCAAAAAAATGAAAATCTGCAAAAAGCATAATATCCATGTCAATAAAATCGAGAATAAGAATCCCTTTCTTTTGCACGCCAAAGTAGGAAGCTTTCTGGCGATGGAGCAGTACGGGGTCAGAGATAAGGATATTATCAATGCGATTTTAAATCATACGACGGGACGGCCGGGTATGACGAAACTGGAAAAAATTATCTATATTGCGGATTATATCGAACCCAACCGGAAACATGCCCCCAATCTGACAGAAATCCGGAAACTGGCGTTTATCGATCTGGACCAGGCGTTGATGCGTATTCTGGAAGATACGCTTTCCTATCTGGAAACATTAAAGAGCGATATTGATCCGATGACGCAGAAAACATACAATTATTATAAAGAGGTGAAGCAGCAGTGAAAACAGTAAAGGAACTGGCACGGATTGCCGTGGATGCACTGGAAGACAAGAAGGCGGAAGATATTCATATTATTGACATCAGTGAAGTTTCCACACTGGCAGACTATTTTATTATAGCAAACGGAACAAACAGAAGTCAGATTCAGACATTGGCGGATCATGTGGAGGAAGTACTCGGCAGAGCCGGACTTCCGCTGAAACAGACAGAAGGATATGAGAGTGCCAATTGGATTCTTATGGACTACCGCGATATAGTCGTCCATATCTTTGACAAAGAAAACCGGCTGTTCTATGATCTGGACCGTATCTGGCGGGACGGAAAGCTCATAGAGCGCGATGCACTGTAACAAAATCCATATTATATGGGGAAAATATTACGGTTTATGGGAGAGGAGCAGGAAAACCACCTGCTCCTTTTTTATAGCTGCACACCATTTCTGTAACAGGGATTGAAATCAGGAAAAAATACGAAATACACCGTAAACCCGCCCCAGAATCTGGCAGTCATTGACGATAATCGGATCCATCGTGTCATTTTCCGGCTGCAGGCGGATATGGCCGTCTTCCTTATAAAAAGTTTTTACGGTTGCGGAATCCTCAACCAATGCGACAATCATATCACCGTTATCGGCGGTATGGCATGTCTGAACAAAGATTTGGTCGCCGTCGAAAATTCCCGCGTTGACCATGGAATCTCCCTTTACCTTAAGAACAAAAGAAGCGGCTCCGTTCGGTACCATTTCGGCGGGGACAGGGAAATATTGTGTGATGTTTTCCTCTGCCAGTATCGGGATGCCGGCAGCTACCGTACCGACGACCGGAAGGCTGACGGTTTCTGTGCGCACCATCTGAAAAGAGTTGTCGCAGATTTCGATCGCCCGGGGTTTTGTGGGATCTCTGCGAATGTAGCCGTTTTTCTCCAGTGTTTCGAGATGGGAGTGTACGGAGGAGGTGGACTTCAGATGAACAGCTTCGCATATCTCCCGCACAGCCGGCGGATAGCCTTTCTGTAAAATTTCACTTTTAATATATTCTAAAATTTCGGACTGTTTTGCACTGATCTTTCCATGTCCCATTTATAAATCCCTCCAAAAAATTAATTTGTTGTATTCAGTGTAACACATATGGAAGCGAAAAGCAAACATATATTCCAAATATTTGTTCGGAAAATTCTCCAAACGCTTGACATGCGAAAATATGTTCTGTATAATGGCATCATAAAGAACGAATGTTCGCAACGTTTGTTCGTATAGTGAGACAAGGAGACGTATCAATGAGTGAACAGAGGATTCGGAATAACCGTTTGCGAAGGCAGAGAGAGCGAAGACGGCATATATGGTTTTTGGCAGTGACTGCCAGCCTGATTATCACGGTATCTTTTCTGACAGGCAGTTTTCTCTCAAATGCGAAAGAACGGCAGTCACAGACAGCATATAAATATTATACCAGCATTCTGATACATGAGGGTGATACTTTGTGGTCCATTGCCCGTCTGTATATGGATGCCCATTATGATTCCGAGGAAGCATATATCCGTGAACTGAAACAGATTAACGCATTGGAGGATGACCACATCCGAACGGGGATGTATCTGGTTGTACCATATTATGCGGTCGAATGAAGCAGGGGACGCTATACGTCTTCCCGCAGCCGGATTGTTTTGGCGGCTTTCCGCTTATTGGCATCTTTCATGGCGGCATAGTGTTTTCGCGTTGTATTGACATCCTTATGTCCCAATACATCGGCAACCAGATAAATATCACCGGTTTCCTGATACAGCGTTGTACCATATGTGCTTCGCAGTTTATGCGGGGTGATCTTTTTCAGTCCGGTTACAAGAGATGCATATTTTTTAACAAGATTTTCCACGGCCCGTACAGTGATACGGCGATTCTGAATGGAGAGAAACAGTGCGTTTTCATGCCCGGTGTTGGGAACACAGCGCTTCCTTTCTTCCAGATAGGAGAGCAGCGCCTGTTCCACCTCTTCGCCGAAATATACAATATCTTCATACCCGCCTTTGCGGAGCACTTTGATTCCCAGATTGTCAAAATCCACATCTTCCAAATTTAGTCCCACGCATTCGGAAACGCGGATTCCGGTTCCCAGAAGAAGCGTAAGCAGTGCCAGATCCCGGACTTTTGTTTTCTCATGGAAACGCTGCTGGCTCTTGGTGAGTTTGGAGCCGGCCTCCACCTGGTCAAGCAAAACGGCCACTTCATTGGGATCCAGACGTACAATTTCCTTTTCATGCAGTTTTGGCATGGGAACGAGTGCCGGCGGATTATTATGAATCAGTTCATTACGGAAATAATACTGATAAAAACTTCGCAGAGAAGCCAGTTTCCGGGACTTTCCACGTTCGTTATTGGTAATTTCCTGACCGTCTCTGATGTAAAGGGACAGGTATTCCATATATTCTTCAATATCTTCCCGGCCGATTTCATCCAGAAGTGACAGCGGAAAATCCACAATATCCATTTTCCGGTAAACGCCGTTTGTCTCATGTAAAAATTCGAAAAACAGACGAATATCGTAGGCATATGCCAGCCGTGTCCTTGCTGAAGTCTGATTTTCAATGCCGCGGAAAAACTGTTTGCAAAAAGGTGGCAATGTCGCCAGTACTTCCCGCATTTGCAATATATGCCGTTTCATTTCCTGTTCATGGTAATTTTGATTTGTTGTTTGATTTTCCATAGATTTTCCTTTTTTGCGTTGTTGTGAAATATTTGCCTGTTGATATGTGTATCCGGCAGTAACAGCAGAGGCATATAACTATTCGCAAAAGAACACTTTAACGAATATCATCGATGAATCTGTTATTATAAATCCGCCGAATCCAACACAATGGTAAACGGACCGTCGTTGGTCAGGCTGACTTTCATATCCGCACCGAACCGGCCGTGTTCCACGACCGGGCATTCTTTTTTGCAAAGTGCGATCATATATTCGTACAGTGCATTTGCATGTTCCGGTTTCCCGGCGCGGACAAAGCTTGGACGGTTGCCTTTGCGGCAGTCTGCGTACAATGTAAACTGCGAAAGAAAAAGGATCTCACCCTGTACATCCTGCAGAGACAGATTGGTTTTCCCGTCGGCATCTTCAAAAATCCGTAGATGCAGCATCTTTCGAATCATCTTTTCTGCCGTCTGCTCTGTGTCCTCGTCACTGACTCCCGCCAGAACGACATAGCCTTTTTGGATTGCCCCGATTGTTTCTCCTGCAACGGAAACACTTCCGTTCAAAACCCGCTGGATTACAAATCTCATAACCTGTTTACTCCTTGTCTTTTGTGTCTTCTTCCCCTTTTGATTTGGCCGCTGCCTCTTCCGACGAAAGGTGTCTGCTTTTGCTTTTCCGTTTTAATAAAAGCCAGGAATCGCCAAACCCGAGCCGGCTCTCCCCCTGCTCCGCTTTTTTGCCTTTCGTATCGGCATTTCCCGGGGCCGTTTCATACTGAATAAAGGCGCCGCCCTGCGCAATACTGAGCACATTGATATACCTGCCTGTGGATGTCGGAAGCTTTTTCTCTTCCAGACGGTGGTTTGTGACGGCCTTGATACCCGCATAAAATACCGCAAAGACCGGGACACCGATTACCATTCCGATAATGCCGAACAGACCGCCGAACAGCGTAATGGAAAAGATAACCCAAAAGCTGCCCAGACCCGTGGAATCACCGAGAATTTTGGGGCCGAGGATATTGCCGTCAAACTGTTGTAATACAAAGATAAATATAATGAAGTACAGGCATTGCGTCGGATTTACCATCAAAATCAGGATTGCGCTGGGAATCGCGCCCATGTAGGGGCCGAAAAACGGGATGATATTGGTCACACCGATAATCACGCTGATTAAGACCGCGTACGGGGTGCCCATCAGATTGGTTCCCAGATAACAGATAATACCGATAATAATGGAATCCACAATCTTTCCGCTGACAAATCCGATAAAGGTTTTATGGATGAACCGGATGTTGGAAATGAAAACATTGGCAGTCTCTGTCTGAAACAGGGAGTAGATAATCTTTTTCCCCTGTCCGGCAAAAGTTTCTTTTCCGTCCAGCAGATAGATGGAGATAATAAAGCCGATCAACAGATTCCAAAGCCCTTTGGCCAGACCGATCACGTTGCCGATCAGGCCGGTGGAAACCATACGCAGCAATGAGTTTGCCTGCGGGAGCAAATCGTTTGTCATCCATGTTTCCAGTCTGGAAGAATACCGGTCCAGCAGTGTGCCAAGCAGTTGTTCCAGGTCCCGATTATTGTCAAAGACTTCCAGAATCCACATTTCCAGATTGTGGATATAATAGGGAAACTGCTGAATAATGCTGCGGATACTCTCAACCAACTGTTGAATCACAACGGAAAAAAAGCAGTACAGAATAACGGAAACGAATACCAGCGTAATCAGAATACCGACTTTCCGCAGCCTTTTCTTTGTCTTGACGGAAAAATCCTGCTGCTTCGTATGCGTGATATACGTGCAGGCGGGATACAGGAGCCTGCGTTCAATGTGATTCAGCACAGGAGCCAAAAGATACGCCAGCACAAAGCCGTCCACGACCGGCATAATGATACTGCATAAGCCGAAAAATCCTGACCGCAGGTTGTCGCTGTGGAATAACAGATAGTAAAAGCAGATACTGCCGCAGACAACAAGAAATGCGGTGATTCCCCAATACAGATATTTTTTATCCCAACGAAAGTTCATAGAATTGCTCCCTTTTTCAGCTTTTAATGGTGGAACAGACGGATTCCGGTAAATGCCATTGCCATGCCATACCGGTCGCAGCATGCAATCACATCATCGTCGCGGACGGAACCGCCGGGCTGCGCGATATATCTGACACCGCTCTTACGTGCCCGCTCGATATTGTCGCTGAACGGGAAAAAGGCATCCGAGCCGAGTGCTACCCCGTCCATACGGTCCAGCCAAGCCCGCTTCTCTTCCGCCGTGAAAACCTCCGGTTTTTCCCGGAATACACGCTGCCATGCGCCTTCTGCCAATACGTCCATATATTCGTCGCCGATATAATTGTCGATGGCGTTATCCCGGTCCGCCCGTTTGATATTGTCGGCAAACGGCAGGGCAAGTACTTTGGGACACTGACGAAGCAGCCAGTTATCGGCCTTCTGTCCTGCCAGACGGGTACAGTGTACACGGGACTGCTGTCCGGCGCCGATGCCAATTGCCTGCCCGTCTTTTACATAGCAGACGGAGTTGGACTGGGTGTATTTCAATGTAATCAGAGAGATCAAAAGATCAATCTGCGCCTGCTCCGGAAGTTCTTTCTTCTCCGTCACGATGTGAGAAAGGATTTCCCGGTCGATTTTCAGTTCGTTTCTTCCCTGTTCAAAAGTAATCCCGAATACGTCTTTTTGCTCCACGGGAGCCGGACGATAAGACGGGTCGATCTCGATCACGTTATAATTGCCGTTTTTCTTACTCTTCAGGATTTCCAGCGCTTCCGCCTCATACCCCGGTGCGATAACGCCGTCGGATACTTCCCGTTTGATGATGTTAGCCGTGGAAACGTCGCAGACATCCGACAGACTGATAAAATCGCCGAAGGAAGACATTCTGTCGGCGCCCCGCGCCCGGGCATATGCGCTTGCCAGCGGGGACAGTTCCCCCAGATCATCCACCCAGTAAATTTTTGCCAGTGTTTCGGTCAGCGGCAGGCCGACAGCGGCCCCCGCCGGAGACACATGCTTAAAAGAAGCTGCCGCCGGCAGTCCCGTTGCCTCTTTCAGTTCCCGTACAAGCTGCCAGCCGTTGAACGCATCGAGAAAATTGATATATCCCGGTCTGCCGGACAGGACTGTCACGGGCAGATCACGGCCGTCTTTCATAAAGATGCGGGAAGGTTTCTGGTTGGGGTTACAGCCATATTTTAATTCCAGTTCATTCATTACGGAGTTTCCTTTCATTTGTTTTTATTGACGATCCTTGTCTCATATGTGCCGGTTTCCACATCGATATAACGGACAAACAGCGAGACTTTGTTTTCCGCGTGCAGATTATCCCAGAGCATATCGGTGAAGCCGTCGATTCCCCCGTCAATCGTCATGCGCTCCGGTTCGCCTTCGAAGCTCGGCAGCGGATTGCCGTCCCCGATATAAGTGTGAATAAAGTGTCCCTCTCCCGCCACGGGGTTTTCATATGTAAACGCATGTCGGATACAGGAGTCGGGATTCCCGCAGTTGCTTTTCAGTACGGACATCGCATAGTGAAATCTGCCGCCGTCCACATACAAAACACCCGAAATCCGGGGCGTATAATTAGGCGCGTCCGGCTCAAACGTACGGCTGCGCAGTGACTGTTCCAGCGTAAGCCCCTGCTCCAGTCCCTCATAAACGGTATCCGTCTGATCCCCGTTTGTGATAATGGTCCGGTTTCCAAGCACCCGTACCGGCGCATAGATAATCAGACTGGGATCCGTCAGTTTGGACGGGTCAAACGCCTGCGTGCGGATACCTTCGCCCTCACGCACAAAAATACGGTTTCTGCTGTTTTCGCTTCTTCCCATGATAAAGTATGCGCCGACGGCATATTTTCCGTCGCCCGATCTTCCCAGTATAATTCCTCTGCCCGGATAGGCGTTTGCCGATAATGCCTCGGCTATATTGATTGGTTTCATATATGCAGTTCTCCTTTTCTGAAAGTCCGTTTTCCGTTATTTAACCTTGCTGTAATCAATTTTTGTCCGCCAGATTTTGGATATGACAAACAGCACGACTGCCAGCAAAGCCAATGTCAGCGCTGTGGCTGCCAGACCGTTATTGATAATTCCCATCAGGACATAGCCGACGGCGCAGCATCCCGCCGCAACACCGGCATATACGACCTGTGTGGACACATGGTCGATATGATTGCAGGAAGCTCCTGTGGAAGACAAAATGGTGGTATCGGAGATTGGTGAAATATGGTCTCCGAATACGGCGCCTGCCAGAATCGATCCGAGTACGGGCATGATCAGATGCGCCGTACCTGCAGGGGAACAGATCGCTGCACCGATCGGGATAAGCAGTGCCATGGTTCCCCATGACGTACCTGTGGCAAATCCCAGGAAGGAAGCGACAAGAAACGTAATGGCGGGCAGAATAAATACCGGGAAGGTGCTGTTATTGACGAGATTACCCACAAAGCCGCCGGTATTCAGATAATCCACACTGCAGATGCCGCCGATGGCCCAGGCAAGAATCAAAATGGTAAACGCCGGCACCATTGATTTGATCCCTTCTGTGATTCCGTCTGTAAATTCCCGGAAGGAAATAACCCTGCGCGGAACAAACAGGAAAAATGCGGCAACCAGTGCCACGAAACTGCCGAGTACCAGAGACAGAGAGGAATCGCAGTTTCCGAATGACTCCGTAAAGCTGCAGCCGCCGCCGAAGGCGCCTCCCGTGTAAGCCATGGCCAGAATGGTCGCTGTAATCAGAACCAGAATCGGAATGATAAGATCGTATACTTTTCCTTTTGCGGATACGCGGGAACTTTGCACCTCGTCCGTTTTGATTTCGCCCTTCCCGGAAAAGAGATCACCGTTTTCAATGGCGTTTTTCTCAAATTTTCCCATGGGCCCGAAGTTCAGATTGGTGACGCAGATTATGACAATCATGACAATCGTCGTAATGGCGTACAGGTTATAGGGGATCAGTCTGACAAAGGTGGACATGCCGTTTCCCACCCCTGCCTCTTCGATATAGGTTGCCACCGAAGCGCCCCAGCTTGATACGGGGGCGATAATGCAGACCGGGGCAGCCGTCGCGTCCAGCAGATATGCCAGCTTTGCCCTGGAAATCCGATGCTTGTCCGTTACCGGCCGCATAACCGTGCCGACGGAAAGACAGTTAAAATAATCGTCAATAAAAATCAGACAGCCGAGCGCACAGGTTGAAAGGGAAGCCCCTTTCCGCGTTTTGATCCGCTGTACCGCCCAGTTGCCGTATGCAGCGGAACCGCCCGCTTTGGTGATGACGACCACAAGCGCTCCCAAAAGTCCTAAAAAGATCAGAATATTGACATTGCCGCTCATGCGCTCTCCCATAACGGTAAAGGTATTCATAACCATACCGACGGGATTCCCATGGCTGTAAATCAGTGCGCCGGTCAGGACGCCGATAATCAGCGAGGAAATAACCTCTTTTGTAATCAGTGCCAGAATAATGGCAACAAGCGGCGGTACAACCGATAACCAGCCGTAATTCATCTGAGTTAATGCTTCCATGCTTATTCTTTCCCTCATCTTTCTGTAATTTCAATACTTATTTATTATAATAAAACAGGAAGAGGTTTTCAACCTCTTCCCCCTTTGTTTTTTCTTACTTCCTGTCTTCAAAATCCTGAATATACTGGCAGATCAGTTTCACCGTTCCGTCCACGCCCAGCACACTGCTGCTGATACACAGATCATAGCTGTCGGCGCGTCCCCATTTTTTAGAAGAATAATAATTGTAATAGCTCTGCCGTTGTTTGTCTTTTTTTATAATCATATCCCTTGCTTTGTTTTCACTCAGCTCATATTTCCGGCTGATGCGGCTGATGCGCGCAGCTTCATCCGCATAAATAAACAGATGGATACAATTTGCAAAATCACTGAGCGCATAGTCCGCGCACCTGCCTACGATAACGCAGGGACCCTCCGATGCAATCTTTTTGATCGTGTCAAACTGGGCCAGAAATACTTTCTGACTGATGGGCATATCCACAAAGGAAGACGCATTGTATCCGAAGGAATATGTGTCCATCACCAGATTGTATAAAAACGAATTGGTAGGACGTTCGTCATGGTTCGCCAGCATTTCTTCGCAGAATCCACTCTCTTTCGCCGCTCTTGTCAGCAGTTCTTTATCATAGCAGACAATTCCGAAATGTGCGGCAACCTTCTCTCCGATTTCACGCCCGGCGGAGCCAAATTGCCGTCCGATTGTAATTACAGTATTCATATCACAGCACCACCTTTCTGTTCCAGTATACAGCAGGATGAGGAAAATTACAATCTGTTACCGATTCCGGTTACGCGGTTTTTCGTTTTCCGGTCAGTGTCTGAATTCCCTCGATTACAAGCAGAATTGACAGGATAATCAAAAGCACCGCGAGAATCGTCTGGGCGTAAGGTCCCCAGTCGGCGCCGCCGGCCGTTATGATTCCGACCTGATTTTTTACGGTGATGACAAGTGAACAGATCGTCACGACCATCATAAACGCCATCGGAATCAGGAACATTTTGTTGTTTCTGCCGATATTGCCCAGCCATGCCGCAACTGCCAGAAGACCAAGTCCTGCCAGAAGCTGATTGGCGGAGCCGAACAGTCCCCATATCTTGGAATAGCCCGTCATTCCGAGCAAAATGCCGATTATCACAGTGACTGCGGTCGCAAAGTACGGATTCACGAGCAGTTTCCTGTAGCCGTCCGTGACATCCTTTGCCGTCTGTCCCGGTTCCAGCCAGAACTCCTGGAACATAAAGCGCGCCAGACGCGTCGCCGTATCCAGAGAGGTCAGGCAGAATGCGGAATATGTAAGAATCAGCAGCGTATACAGAATATTTTCCAGCCCTGCCAACCCGGGAATGGCGGCTACCATGGCTGCGATGCCGCCCGCAAAAATATCCGTGGCGCCCGCCGTATGGCCGGTTTCCCTTGCATAAGCAATCGCGCAGAGCGTCAGAATCGCCAGAACGCATTCCAGCAGCATTCCGCCGTAAGCGATTGGTTTGGCGTCTGTCTCCTTATTGAGCTGTTTCGATGTCGTACCGGACGAAACAAGCGAATGGAAACCGGAAATCGCGCCGCAGGCAACCGTCGTAAACAGGATGGGGAACATATACTGCACCCCGTTTCCGTTGTCTACGGCAAAGCCCGCAAAGGCCGGAAATGTTTCGGGATTGATATTGGGATGTGCACCCACAACGCCGACGAAAGCGACAAAGAGCATTGCATAAAGCAGGAAAGAACTCAGATAGTCGCGGGGCTGCAGCAAAATCCAGACCGGAGCCACGGAGGCAATCGCAATATAAATTCCCACAATAATCATCCATGTGTTTGTGGACAGATAAAGCGGATGGAAATTCATGCCGACGGCCATGATTGCGACAATGGCGATAATTCCCAATATTGTGGAAACTGCCATGGAGGCGCTTCTGCGGTATACACAGAAGCCAAAAACAATGGCAATCAGGATAAACAACAGAGATACCATGGCAACGCTGGCATTGGATGCACTCGCGGCGACATCCAGCGCGCCTGCTTCGTCGTACTTGGCGCCAAACGTGGATGCCACGATAGAGGCAAAAGCAGCCACAACCAGAAGCAGGGTCAGATAGGCAAAAATCAGAAACAGACGTTTGGCCCGTTTGCTCATATTGGCGGAAATCACTTCTCCGATCGACTGACCATTGTGCCGGATGGAGGCAAACAATGCGCCGAAATCATGAACGCCGCCAAAAAAAATGCCGCCGACCAGAACCCAGAGGGTGACAGGCAGCCAGCCAAACATAGCCGCACCGATCGGTCCGGTAATGGGACCCGCACCGGCGATGGATGAAAAATGATGTCCCATCAGGACAGGCGCTTTTGCGGGGACATAGTCAACGCCGTCTGCCATCGTATGAGCCGGCGTCTCCTCATCGCTTTCTCCCACACCCCACTGTCTGCAGAGCCATCTGCCGTAAAACAGATACCCGCACACAAGGACTGCCATCGAGATGAGAACCAGTACTAATGTGTTCATAAAAATCGTCTCCTTTTCTTTTTCTTTGGAAATAATATTTTTTTCATAACTTCCTCCACATACTTCCCGCTCCTGTTTGTGGTAATCCGGTTATTTCCGACCTCCAGTACAGCAGTGTGAAAATCCATCCAGCCATGCAGAGAAAAATGAAAACTTTTGTAGATACGGCATTTTTTTAATGCCGCACGGGCATCCTCTTCGCAGGTGTCACAGATAAATACCGGCGTTATATAGGTATACATATGCCCGGGGCCGATGTCTGCGCGCTTCATGCCGTCCGCACAGGCAAAATCACGGCACGCCGCAAATTCCGCTTTCGTAAGATGCTCCGTTTCGAATACATAAAGGAATTCTTCACACCTTGCAGACCACAGACTGGCTTTTCTGGAAAGCACATATTTTTCCGTACATTCAAAAAACTCACAGATCGCTGTGAGCGGTTTCCGATCTTCCTCGAACATCGTGATATTGTAATAAGCCCGATATTTGCTTAACAGCCGTTCGATTGCACTTTCTCGCGTGTATTGCATAAATATACAGAATTCCTTTCGAAACAGTATATTTATTATAGCATTAATTATAAAAATTTCAATCTTTTTTAATAAAATTTTAATATATGGCAATCGCAGAGACGACAAAGAGCCGCAGACCGGACCGTGCAATACAGGTCTGGCTGCAGCTCTTTGCCGTTTCCACCGGTTGTGCTCCGGCATTCTCACCCTCACAGTGCCGCAAGCAGCTCCCGGAAATACGCCGGCAGCGGCGCCTCCGTTTCAAGGTATGCACCGCTGCGCGGATGCACAAATCCCAAAATCCGGGCATGGAGTGTCTGGCCTTCCAAGGTACCGTTTCCGCGGCCGGGGCCGTATACCGCATCACCGAGAAGCGGATACCCGATGCTCGACATGTGCACGCGAATCTGATGCGTGCGGCCCGTCTCCAGGCGGCATTCAATGTGAGTATGGCTGCGGAAGCGTTTCAGAACGCGGTAGTGGGTGACGGCTTCTTTGCCGTTTTTGTGATCGACCGCCATTCGTTTGCGGTCGGAAACATGTCTTCCGATGGGGGCATTTACCGTTCCTTCGTCCCGGGGAAGGACGCCGTGAACGATGGCTTCATAACGCCTTGTGATGGTATGATCCTTTAACTGCTGCGCAATGGAGGCATGGGCATAGTCGTTTTTACATACGAGAAGAGAACCGGTCGTATCCCGGTCAATGCGATGGACAATGCCGGGACGCAATACGCCGTTGATCCCGGACAGGCTGTCTTTACAATAAAAAAGCAGCCCGTTCACAAGCGTACCACTGTAATGTCCCGGCGCCGGATGGACTACCATGCCTTTCGGCTTATTGACAACGAGCAGATCGCCGTCCTCGTACAGAATATCGAGGGGAATGTCTTCCGCAAGAATGTCCGGTGTTTCCGCCGCGGGTATCCAAACGGACAGCATATCTCCTGCTTTTACCTTATAATTTGCTTTGACGGGTCTGCCGTCTGCCAGTACCCGCCCTTCCTGAATCAGCTTTCCGATATATGTGCGGGACAGGGAATCTGCCAGTTCTGCCAGACATTTGTCGATACGGACGCCTGCCCTGTCTTCCGATACAGGAAACAATACCTGTTCTCCGCCTGGATCATTTTCTCTCACTGCTTTTCTCCGATCGTCTCCGTGCTGTGGTCTGCTGTCGTTTTTTCTTTTTTTTTCGTTTTTCTGTCCTGCAGCGGTTTGTACCGGTCGGATATGGTCCCGTCCCCGTGCCGGAAACCAAGGAATTCCAGATCTTCTTCTTTATAGTAAAACAGAAACAGGACGACAAAAAATACCGTTGCTATCGTAACATATATGTCCGCCACATTAAAAATCGGAAAATGAATAAGGACGAAGGAAATGAAATCGACAACATAATCCAGACGCAGCCGGTCGATCATATTGCCGGCGGCGCCGGCGGCGATCATAACAAGCAAAATATGCAGCGGCGTATATTTCCGCTGCAGCGGCATAATAAAAAGGACAAAAACAATCACCGCCAGAATTACGGCAGCGACGAACACAAAAAATATTTTCTGATTCTGCAGCATGCCGAAGGCGGCGCCGCGGTTTTCCAGATAATTCAGTTCCAGGACATTGGGAATCAGCGGGATTGCCGGTTTTCCTTTCAGATAAAGCGTTGCGGCATACTTTGCCGCCTGATCGGCCAGGATCAGAAACAGCATGATAACCAGATCCACCGTCAGCAGCCGCTTCTTCTGTTTTATGATTGTCGGTTCGTTATTCGCTTTCATCAAAAACAATCTCCTCCAATGCCTGCCGCATTTCCTGCTCTGTCACCGTATGGTCGATCACCGCTTTTCCGATCTGTCTGAGCAGAATAAATTTGATTTTTCCCTGTTCCATCTTTTTATCCGAACGTGTAAGGCACAGGATTTCCTCCACATCCAGATCGGTAACGGAGATGGGAAGCCCGAAGGGAACAAACATATCCCGGATTTCATAGTATTCTTCTCTGGAAAGCAGTTCCCGTTTCCAGGAAATATAAGCGGCGGCCACGGCGCCCAGTGCAACGCATTCCCCGTGCAGCATCGTAAAATTTTTGTACTTTTCCAGGGCATGTCCGATGGTATGGCCAAAGTTTAAAAGCGCGCGGTCCCCCTTCTCTGTGGGATCCTTTTCCACAACGGCTTTTTTAATCAGGCAGCTCTCACCGATCATTTCCTCCATAGCGTCCATATCACGGTCATTGATCTCCATAAAATGACCGATCAGCCATTCATAGTAAGACGCATTGCGAATCAGTCCGTGCTTGAGTATTTCCGCCATGCCGCAGGCATACTGTCTGGCGTCCAGATCGTTTAGGACAGACAGATTCATGTAGACAAGACGGGGCATGTGGAATGCGCCTACCATATTTTTATATTGGTCGAAGTCCACACCTGTCTTTCCGCCGATGCTGCTGTCCACCTGCGCCAGCAGTGTCGTCGGTATCTGTATAAAGTCGATGCCCCGCAGATAGGTAGCCGCCGTATAGCCGGTCAGATCGCCGACCACGCCGCCGCCCAGTGCAATAAGCATATCTTTGCGGTCCAATCCGTGCGCGATCAGAAAGCGGTAGACATCCTGAACTGTGCCGAGATGTTTGGACTGCTCGCCGGCCGGAAAGGAAAAGAGAAAAACTTCCCGACAGCAGGGAGCCAGAACAGCCGCCAGGCTGTCCGCATATAGTTTTTCCACATTGTAGTCCGTTATGATACAGAGTTTTCTGGACATGGTATCCAGTGTTTCCAGCTCCCGGGCAAGCCCTGTGAAATCATCCCGGATGACAATATCGTAATTTTTCCCGGTGGGAACCGTTACCGTGATTCTCTTTGCCATAGTCTTCTCCTAAGAAAAGAACTTCCCGAAGGAAGCTCCTTTGTCGTTATGTATTTAAAATGCCGGTACGTCAAACCCGCTGTTAATAATCTCCTGAAAATCGCCGGATATATCCACGCTGGCGGGCGTAACGATAAAAATATAATGTGATATTTTCTGAAGATTGCCGCTGATGGCAAAGGTGGATCCCGATGTAAAGTCGATAATGCGCTGTGCAATTTCGACGTCGAGTCCCTCCAGGTTCAGCACAACTGTCCGGTTGGCCAGCAGGGTTTCCGTAATCTCCCTCCCGTCCTCTACGGTAGTCGGTTTGATTACACATACTTCCATTCCGTTTCCCATAATCTTTCTGGGGCTCTGGCGCATCGGAGTGACTTTCGAAGAAGATTTCCGCGGCTTTTCCTCCGGTTCTTCTCTGACCGGTTCTTTGACCGGCGTTATCTTTTTGGGTTTTTCTTCCGGTTCTTCATCGTAGTAGTCGTCATCATAATAATCGTCGTCATCTTCCGTCAGTTTCATGTAATTTAAAAACTTGTCCATAACTCCCATAGCAGTTATCTCCTTATTTCTCTGCAACGGAATATACATAATCCCGTTCGCCGAATATTCCGGTTCCTACCCGCACATAACCGGCACCCTCGCTGACTGCGACTTCATAGTCTCCGGTCATACCCATGGACAGAATATCCATAGATACATTATCAATGTTTTTGTGCATTATGTCAACAGATAATTGTTTCAGGGCATGAAAATATTGTCTGTTTTCTTCTGCATGTTCCACATATGGCGCGACCGTCATCAGCCCTTTTACCGCAATGCCGGGAAGGGCGGCGATCTCTTCCACCATCCGCAGTACTTCCGCATCGGAAGTCAGGCCAAACTTTGACTGCTCTCCCGCCGCATTGACTTCGATCAGAATGGAAGTTGTCACCTGTTTTTTCACGGACTCTCTGCTGATTTCCTGTGCAAGGCGCAGCGAATCCACACTGTGAATCAGGAATACTTTGCCAATCAGATATTTCACTTTATTGCGCTGCAGATGTCCGATCATATGCCAGCGAATATCCTTTGGCAGCGCTTCGTATTTTTCGGTCAGCTCCTGTACCCGGTTTTCGCCAAAATCCCGGCAGCCACAGTCATAGGCTTCCTGCAGCAGCGCAAGGGGTTTGGTTTTGCTGACGGCAATCAGTGTCACCGATGACCGGTCCCGGCCGGCCTTCTCACATGCTCTGGCAATGCGCGTTTCTACCTGCGTGATATTTTCCGCTATCATTGGCTCCTCCTATTCATGGGTGAAATCATGTTCCTGTACACTGGATGCATCCAGCGCGATATAGTCATAGACGCTCAAACCATATGTTGTACCGGACTGTACGATAGAATATTCTTCGTTATCGTATAGTACCTGGATCTTCTTAAAGTCCGCATATCCTTTGTTGATATTATAGACACCCATCAGCTTGCCGCGTTTGCTGATGGGATATTTCTCCGTGGAATCCGGTTTGAGGATATAATCCCCGATCCGCAGCGTTGAATCGTCGAGATAATATTCGCCGTTTTCCTCGTCATAGATCGGCGTTTCGATAAACTCTGTTGTCACCCCGTCCTCGGTATAAACCTCCCGCAGAACGCCGTCCGCGCCGCTGTTACCGCCCTTGGTGACATAATCGGTGGGAACCAGAAAGAATTCCCGTTCCACAATGGCCGAATTGGGAATCTTCAGTCCCGTATCTTCCTCCGTAATCAGCTCAATGTCGATAAAGCGATCCGTGCAGAAGGTTATCATGGAGTTGTTGAATTTTAATTCCGCATACGTGCCGTCCTGGTTTTCGTGGATCGCCACTTCCCCCCAGGAAACCGTCTGATTTTTGAGAAATTTTACCTTTACATATTCCGCCTCGACCAGTTCCGCGGCACGCTCGGGTGTCACGGGGATGACAATGGACCAGTTTTCGCTCAACGAGATTTTGTAAGCCGGGTCCCCCCGGTTGACCAGCTCATTGTTTATCAGCGGTTTCTTTTCATATGTCGTGGTATCGAAATGCGCTTCCGTTACCTGATCGGCCGTCAGGGTTTCGTAGTTGTCGGTCGAATAGATAATAATGCCGGTCTTGGATGCCCGGCACAAATCCACCAGCCCGGAACTGCCGGACGTATTCAGCGCATCGATATTGTCCAGAATCCGGGAGTTGGCCAGTTTCATAACCGTCCCCTGTACACTGTATTTAAAATCGTAGACGTCACGGAAGTTTTTGGTGGAAAACGTGCTCGTAAAGCCGAAAATTTCGGATTTGAGTTCATTCAGATCCGCGTCCGTAAGCGAATTTTCATCGGGATCGCTGCCGCCCACCATCTCGGAAATCTTTCCGGTTTCGTCAACCGTATAAACGAGATCGCCCACCGCCACTCTGCCGCTTTCGCGGGCATAATAATTGATATACCCGGAGCCGGTGCTGGTAACGATTTCCTCCTGCCGGATGGCAATGCCTTTGTAAACGTTGTTGACAGAAAGCGAACCTGTCTTCACTTCGTATCCGATAATATGGCTGGAGGTAAAATACATCACCACGCAGATTACGATATAAACGGATATACAGCCGAAAATAATCATGCCCAGATTGATGTTCAGCGGTTTTCGATATTGTCTTATTTTACCTGAACGCCGTTTCGCCAAAGTGTTCCCCCTTTATATATGGCAAGCAATCATCAGAACCATGACGGCCCGTGCCGGCATGGGGATTTACTATGAAAAGCCCCTGCCCACTCACGGCAGAGGCTTTTTATCGTATAGCAGGGAATTAAAGAGAAACGATCACTTTACTCCGCAGACTTTCGGGAAGTTCTGGTTCATCCAGTGAGATGTTAATCAGGAAGTCCACCTGGAACATGCTGCTGATCTTTTCCAGCTTCTGGATTGCCGGTTCAATATCCTGCCCCTCCAGGTGCGCGATTACAAGGAAGCTGTCCAGATACATTTGCTCCAGATCATGATCCTGTGAAACAATACCACAGATAAAACCGATAAATTCGTCACAATCACTGAGCGGATAGTCGGAAACGTTGATGAGACGGATCCGGTTATTCAACTCATACATATTTTTTGCATTTTTATCCAGATATACAATATTTCCGGACGCCGTTTTCACTGCGGTATTCACTTTATCCAACAAATGTTTTGTCTTACCCTTACCCTTCTTGCCAACAATTAACTGAACCATCGCAATCCCTCCTAAAGTAAACTTGTTATGTCTATTATAAATTATATGAAAATAAAAAACAACCTCTTATTTTATCCGCCGGCCGTTACCGGTTGATCTCCGCCAGCAGCCCTTTCATTTCCTCATACAGCAGCGCGCGCTCCTCGCTGCGCAGAATCACGGAAATATACGGATTGCCGGAAGCGTCCTGCGATAAGAGAATCAGGCAGCTTTTTGCCGCGCTGGTCGTCCCCGTCTTACCGCCGATGACCGTGATATTTTCCGGCGGTTCATAAGCGCCCTGCAAAAACTGATTGGTATTTTTAAACTCAAATGTCTTCGGCTTTCCGTCTTTATCCGCGTAGGTGGTCGTATACTCCTCCATGCTGATAATATCGGAAAACAGCTTATATTTCATGGCCTCGTTAAAGATCAAATACAGATCATATGCGGTCACATAATGGTTTTCGTCATGCAGGCCGTGCGGATTGACAAAATTGCAGTTGGTCGCCCCCAGTGCAAGCGCTTCCTCGTTCATCATCTCAGCAAAATGTTCAACCGTGCCGCCCACATGCTCCGCAATGGCAAGCCCCGCATCATTGGCAGAATTAATCAGCAGCGCATGCAGCGCCTGATCGAGCGTCAGCGTATCGCCTGCCTTCAGCCCGCACAGCTGTGCGCCGCTCTCCGTGATGCCGGCGCTGGCCGCACTGACAACGATGGTATCTTCCGGATTCCCGTATTTCAGCGCCACAAGAGCCGTCATTACCTTTGTCAGGCTGGCAGGATAAAGCCTTTTATGTATGCCTTTGGCATAGATTACATCTGTCTGGTTCAAGTCGAAAAGCCCCGCGCTCTCCGCCCCTGTCATATCCACCGACGCCCCTTCCGTAATATCGGAGGAAGCCACACACAGATCTTCCGCAAACAACTGTGACTGTCTGGCCATGGCGCTTTCGGTAATCTGGAAACTGCTGACGGTACTGCCTGGATCGTACGCAAACGCATACTCTTTCGCACCGCAGCCGGTTAGTGTGCAGGACAAGAGCAATATGATAACGGCCGTCAGGATCCGACTTTTTCTATTTATATATATCACGCCACTCCATATCTCCTCTGTCCAGCGATTTCAGCAACAGTTCCGCGGAAGCGAGATTTGTTGCAATCGGAATATTGTGCATATCGCAGAGCCGGTAAATATCGCCGATATTCGGCTCATGGGACTTGGGTGTCAGGGGATCCCGCAGAAAAATAACCAGATCGATTTCATTGCTCTCGATCTGTGCACCCAACTGCTGCGCACCGCCCAAATGTCCTGCCAGATGTTTATGAATATTCAGATTCGTTACTTCTTCTACAAGTCTCCCGGTTGTTCCCGTCGCATACAACTCGTTTTTGGAAAGGATTCCTCTGTATGCGATACAGAAATTCTGCATCAGTTTCTTTTTCGCATCATGTGCGATCAGTGCTATTTTCATTGTTAGTCCCTCACTTTATAGTAGTATTTTTTCCCTGTAATCGAACGTTTAGAACAAACCCCATACCGATAAACAGACTGACCAGAGAAGTCAATCCGGCGCTGACAAAGGGGAGCGGTATCCCGGTGTTTGGCATAAGCCCCGTCGCCACGGCAATGTTCATATAACTCTGAAAACCGACCAGGGCTGCCATACCACTGCAGATAATCATTCCCGCCGTATCTTTCGCCTTTCTTGCAATCATAACGCATTCCAGCGCGATCAGGAACAAAAGGAGAATCACGGCGCAGGAACCTACAAAGCCAAGTTCTTCCCCGATAATGGCAAAGATAAAATCGGTCTGCGGCTCCGAGATAAAATTGCCGTTTTTCACGGAACCGATAATATTATTGTTCAGACCTTTTCCCCAGAGCTGCCCGGATCCGATCGCCGTAATGGAATTTGCCTGTTGGTATCCCTCCGTATTGACATATTCGGAGGGATGCAGCCAGGCAAGGATACGCGTCTGCTGATAACTCTTTATCAGCTTCTGATCGGGCTGCAGAACGATCATCAGAAAGATGACCACGAGCGGGATGACAACTGCCAGCACCCCCGCGATAATCCGATAATCCAGTCCGCCGATAAACAGTACAATGCAGAAAATCACACCCAGCATAATACTGGTGGAAAGATCCGGCTGATGGTAAATCAGAAGCAGCGGCGGTAAAAACAGCGCCGCCATTTTTGCCAGTGTCCGAAGTGAATTCAGTTTCTTCTCCTGTTTCATAATAAACTGCGCGTAAAATAAAATCAATAAAATTTTCGCCAGCTCCGAAGGCTGGAAGCGGATGCCGAAGATGGAAAACCACCGCTGGGCGCCGCCCGCTTTGGAACCCATAAACTCCACAAGCATCAGGAGCACGACATTCAGAATATAAAATATCCAATACAGATTCAGCAGCGCCGAATAATCGAACAAAGAAATGATAATCATAAGAAAAACACCCAGAACAAGCCCCATAATCTGCTTATCCTGAACGGATTTTTCCGCACTTCCGATCGCCAGTATTCCGATGACCGAAATGGCAATCAGCATAATGACCAGTTTGAAATCATAATCTCTGATACGATACTTCTTTAACATAAGTCTGCTCCGATTTTATCCGTCTGTCTAATGTTTCATATCCATAATGGGAACATTTGCATAGAGAATGGGACTTTTCATCACCCTCCCCCGTGCGGCTTCCCTTGTAATCTGGATTTCCATGCTCTGTGCATCGACCTGCATATATTTGGATATAACTTTTGCAATATCCATTTTAATCATTTCCATCATTTCCGGCGAACAGTTCAGCCTGTCCGAGATCAACAGAATCTTCAACCTGTCCTTTGCCAGTTTTCCCGATGGTTTTTTATAAATGATATGTAATAAGCCCATGTGCGCCCTCCTTAATTTTTGTGAAAGATACCCGTAACCCTTGTCCAGATGGAAATCCGCTTTTCAAAATTCAGGAAAGGGACCTCCTCTCCCATGACACGGAGGGCAATATTCTTATAAGCGCGTCCTGCCAGTGTGGCATTGCCGACCAGCGGTTCCCCCTGATTGGCTGCAATCACCACATTTTCGTCGTCAGGAACGATACCGATCAGGGGAATGGCAAGAATATCCGCCACATCACTGACAGACATCATGTCTCCCCGCCGCACCATATCGATTTTGAGCTTATTAACTACCAGATCCGTCCTTTCGATTTCATTTGCTTCCAGCAGACCGATGATGCGGTCCGCATCCCGTATGGAAGATACTTCCGGCGTCGTGATGACAAGTGCTCTGTCGGCGCCGGCAATGGCATTTTGGAATCCTTGTTCGATTCCTGCCGGACAGTCAAGGATGACAAAATCAAACTGTTCCCGCAGCGCCGCAATCATCTTTACCATCTGCGGCGGCGTAACGGCCGACTTGTCTCTTGTCTGGGCGGAAGGCATCAGATACAGCCCGGGATAACGCTTATCCTTAATCAATGCCTGTTTGATCCGGCACTTTCCTTCCACCACGTCCACCAGATTGTATACAATCCGGTTTTCCAATCCCATAATAACATCCAGATTGCGCAGACCGATGTCCGTGTCGATCAGCGCGACCTTTTTTCCCATTGCAGCAAGACCGGTTCCCAGATTTGCGGTCGTGGTGGTCTTTCCCACACCGCCTTTTCCTGACGTAATGACAATAACTTCACACATAGAAATTCCTCCTTGAAAT
>CAJUCC010000017.1 GCA_910585205.1 uncultured Lachnospiraceae bacterium | reverse complement strand
GTCGTATCCAGTCATTGTCGCAGCTGCCGGATTGGCAAACTGAATCATCCCACCCGCATCAATAAGCAAAACTCCTTCCGCGATAAAATCAAGCGCCCGCTGTGCTAGAGCTGCCGAATCTGCCATGCCGGCGTAAGAATTGATTGGTTTTTGTTTCTTGCTAAATAAACCCATTATGGCTATTATAGCACGTCTAGGGCTGAGCAAGGAAAAATCCCCGCTACTAAGAGCGAGGGATTGTTAATATTTCCTTCATCGCTGCTGAGCATCACGCTTTTAACGTATCTTCGATGCGTACAGTCTATCGGCGAGGCAAAAAGTATTTGCTCTACCTGACTCACTACGAGCGACACCGAAAACAGCTTGACGCAGCCCGGAACGATCGGTATGAAACTGAGCGGTCCGAGCACTAACCTTAGTGCCGTTACCAACGGATAAAGTGCTCGTATTTTCAGCCTCGTTGCTATCTTCATAAACTGCTTCGTGTAGCATGGGCTAATTAAATGGCATTCCAAGAGTTAATATGTAAAGGGTGGTTTCTGCCATCTAATACATATGACTGCGGCTCATTTGTGGTAAATTGAAAAGCAGTTGTAAGAAAGGAGTCAAAAAGCCTTATAACCGCTGGAAATCAACACAAAAGGAGCTGAATTTTATGAAAACTATCTTTGAAGAAATGGGCGGTACATACCGTCAAGTGGGCGATTATTTCATTCCCAACATTACTTTGCCGGATGACGGCGAATATCAGATAGGCAAATACGGGCGTATGCGCCGCAGCTATCTGAAAGAGTACCGTAAAATCCTCTACAACAACTATGTGCTGGAGGGAACGCTGTTCAAGCATTTAGCTGAAATCGATCAAGCCTGCAACGAGCGCATTGAAAACATCGTTTCCGCTATGGCAAAGCAGGAAGGCATAACTGAAGCACTCAAAGCGGCTGATCAAATAGAATGGGTGCGCCGTATGAACAGTATCCGTAACCGTGCGGAAGAAATCGTTCTGCACGAATTGATATATGATCTGTAAACCTGATACAAAAGCCCCACACTTCTGACAATAAAATCGGAAGCGTGGGGTTTCCTGATTTATTTTGTTTGTTTGCTGTTTTCTTCGATATTTGCCACAAGACGGTCGAAATCACTCTGATATGTTCTGTCCTGCAAAACACGGAATTTTTCAAATTCACTTTCTGCAAACGCCTTTGCGATGGCAGCGGTCACTTTGCCTTTGTCATGTAAAATATCTTCTTCGTTGAACTGGAGGAACGCATCCAAACGATTAACCCAATCCTGCATATACATGATATTTCCCCGCCGTGCCTGTCTTTCGGCATAGTCCAGATACATTGTCACGATCTCATTCAGATTTATCATTTCTTCTTCGTTCAAGTAGTTTTTGGCGATTGAAACATCCGACTTGCGAATACGCCCCTGCGGAGCATTTTTCCAAGTTGTCAAGCCCATGTTTGGTTTTGTGCTATCGGCTCGTCCATAAACAATCTCAGCCGCCGTATGATGAGTGACAGCGTAATGAAGCTTATTCTGTACTGTGGCAAAAAACTCTTTTGTAACAGGACTGTTCACATCATAGTCAGCACTGCACTGGGAGTAAATGTCCGTGATTTTTTGATAAAAACGGCGTTCGCTGGAGCGAATATCACGAATACGCTCCAACTGTTCCTCAAAATAGTCCTTACCAAAGAGGTTTTCTGGTTCTCGCAGTCGTGCATCGTCCATCACATAGCCTTTAATAATAAATTCTTTTAATACTCGATTTGCCCAAATGCGGAACATCGTAGCCTTTTTAGAATTAACACGGTATCCGACAGCAATAATGGCATCCAGATTGTAATAGCTTGTATTGTACCGCTTGCCGTCTGCCGCAGTTGTTTCCATTTTGGAAACAACTGCTTCTTCCTGCAATTCGCCGGATTCAAAAATATTTTTCAAATGTTTTGAAATAGCCGCCTTTTGCACTTCAAATAATTCTGCCATCTTTGCCTGCGTCAGCCACAAGTTTTCCTGATATAAAAGGATTTCAACCCGAACTTCACCATTATCGGTTTTATAAAACAGGATTTCCCTTGTTTCATAAGGAGTTAGCCCATATTCTTCGTTCATATCCATTCCCTTCCTATTCTTCACTTTTGTTTCTCGCTCTGCTTTTGTAAACATTATGCTTATTCTTGCACTGAGGGCTGCAAAATACAGCACTTGGTCTGCTTGCGACAAAAGCTTTGGTACAATGCCTGCAAAGCTTAATCGGGTTTTCGCTGTCTGTCAGCATAAAACTGAACATCATCTGTACGCCCAGCAGCAGGGAATGAAAATCCCAAACGATGGTCGGCTTATCCAAAAGAGCTATATGATAGGTTGGAGCGATGCCGCCAAAAGCTGCCATGCTCTGCTGCATCATCTGCCGGGTTTCATCGTTCAGTGTATCATAATCCTCATAATAAAGAAAACTGTTGATATAGGTAAACGCCCAGTCAATGAACTGCTGTTTCATCCATTCATATCGCTCCGCATATTCCCGCTGAAAGCTCATGTTGACAGCCATCGGCTTGTCTGTCATGGTCAAAGCCAATGCCATCATAACACGGTCATTCTGGATGTTCCACATGGATTCGATACCACGCTTGATCACATCCAATTTGTCGAATGGAAAGAACAGTGCCAGATATTTTTCAGTGGACATAGTTTCTTCTTTGATGAAGTGATTTTTCGGCAGGTACACCGCCTCATATTCCATAAAGTTTGGTGTGGTAGGTAGCGCAGTCATCAGTCCAAACAAGCCGTATTTCACCGCAAATTGCTGGATAGCCTTCTGAATTTCGGCATCCGGCTTTTTGCTCATACCCATGCGTCCTATATTGATGGCATCCAATACAATTTTCTGATACTCTGCCAGTGGATCATAAATACTCGGTTGCGCCGTCTTGGTGGGCGTGAGATACAGAGTTCCGTCCTCTGCCGCCCTCCATTCATATTCACTATATCGCACCCAGTTAGAACTGGTGCGTTCAAAAAGGTTCTTCATATACAAAACCCTCCGTCATGTATTGTAATCCAAATAACTTCAATTCATATTACCAATTATACGATTTCTTTTCTTCAGAATCAATCTCCGTCATATTTTCTTCCAAAAAATCTTTTTCCAATAAGGTCATTGGCTGCTGCTTTTCTGCCTTATCCAAAAGTGCAGGAAGCAGCTTTTTTCGTATCTTTTTGAGCATTGTACCACGCACCTTGCGGATGTTCCGGTCGCTTTGATTCCGTATTTTAGCGATCCTTGTTGAGCTAAACAGCCGGACAGCGCAAAGAAAGAGCAGCTCCTTGTGTTCCTCATTCAATTCCCAGAGGATTTTGGATAGGTATTCTTCCGTTACAAGTTCATGAATGTCGTAAGGACAGTAGAAAATGGCATCAATGAAATCTCCCTTTCGGAGCTGCTTTTCCAGTACATCGTTCCGTGTATCAGGGAAAAGAGTTCATTTGCAGATGCACCATAGTCAAGCGGAACATCATCACCGCTGCGGCTGAGTTCGTGATAGCGTTCCCTGCGCTCCCGATTAGCGTCCAGCCTATCCCACCAAGCGATCACATTTTCAAAATCCCGCTGTGTTCTGGCGGAATCCTCCAAACGGGCAAGGGCTTCTGCCCGCAGCTCCCGTTTGAGCTTCTTACGCTCTGGTTCTTCCTCGTCAGTGCCATCCTCAAAGGGATGTTCCTCGATGTCGGCTTCCAGTTCTTCGATGAGTTGTTCTTCTTTTGCGATCTGCCGCATGGCTTGTTCGGATAATTCAGTTTCTTCGGTATCCGTATCATTGTCAGCAAGAACAACTGGGTTCTTTCGCTTCTTTTTTGGAAGAGCGTCAGTGGCTTCTTCCTCATCGTCCCAAAAGGCATTTTCATCTTCTTCCTCAGTATCTTCTTCATAAAAGCCGTCATTATCATATCGTTCGGAATCGTCGAACACCGTAGACACCTCCCTTCAAAAATATTTTTGAAAATTTCTTGGATTCTCCGTAAAAACAGTTCCGCTAAGTACCCCATATTTCTCCTATTAGCGATCGGGTAATCTATTTTGTCTATTATCAGATTACTTTCGGCGCTGAATGAAAGGAGGAAACCGCATATTCAATTGACGATTGCCTGTGTCGCTAATCACGAAGAACAATTCCGCAAGGCTATGGGTACGAAACAGAAAGCCGAAGCGAAAAAGGAACTGGCGGCGAAGCGGCGACAACTGTCGCAAGCAGAACGCCGGATAGAGGAACTTGACCGATTATTCAAACGTATTTACGAGGACAACGCCAATGGGAAACTATCTGACAGCAGATTGACATTTCCTATGACCTTGTGGGAATACTCCCCGCGTCTTTGCTGAATGACCTGCAAAACGGAGAAACGGCATAGCCCGCAAGCTACGCCGTTTCCCGAAAACATTTCTAATACTGTCTTATGAGTGCCGCCCAAACCGCAATTCTTTTTTATTTTCTCTGTTCAGTTATCGGATAACGATTCGTAATACGTTCGCTCCAAAAAATCATTTACAACGCGTTCCATCGATTTTTGCAACAGTTCTTCCAAAAGCCCGTGTGCCTGATCTTTGTCCGACAATCTCCTCTGTCGGCAGAGTTTCCAGCCCATCGATTTTCTCCCTGTCACAGCAGGCCTTTTGATACACCACTGCGTTGTCCAGATACATACCGCTTTGATATTTCCAAAAATCTAAGTCCACGCTCATCTTTTGAATCACACCCCATTCCCCGCAGCTCCGAAAACCTGAGAGGGGGGGGAATCCTTTTACTGTCCCAGAAATTTTTTCTGAGCCTTTACCATAAAGAACCCAAAGACAATGACAACGGCAAAAAAGAAAACCGCCATAATAAGCTGCAGCATCAGCAATCCGCCGTACAGATCATTATATACCCCCACCAGTCCGCAGACCAGCGCGCAAAAACCGATTGCCAGCGTCTTTCCGTACATATACCGGATAAATCCCGGAATGTCCGTCGCTTTCGCCAGATCCACGTTTTTACCTACAATAACGCCCTTCGCAATCTCTCCGGTGCGCTTCATATTGACAGCCGCGTACATCAGATAACCGCCGAAAAACGCCATAAACATATCCAATAACAAATCCATCGTTTCGTTTCCTTTCCCGTCATTCACAGCACTCAATGCACCGTCGTCAGTCTTTTATGCCAAGAAAACGACATACCATATCCGCCATTTCCTCTTTCTCACACAAATTGTCGTGCAGTACCGGCGCATTGCGTATCTCCGTGACAGCTTTGGGTATGGCTGCGCCGCACAAGCCGGCGAGTGCATCCGCCAGCGCAAAATCATCCGTCGACGCGTGATCCGGCGCAATGGCATCCATCACACTTCTGGTAAACTTATACGGGCTGGCAGTGGAGGCGATAACCGTTGTCCTGTCATCCCCGGTTTCCTCCCGGTAATCCGTGTAAACCGCCGACGCAACCGCCGTATGGGGATCCAGCACATATCCGCTGTCGTGATATACCGCGCGAATCTGCCGCACCGTCTTCTCCCGGTCGGCATATCCGCCGTAAAAGATCTCCAGCTCCTTTTTCATGTCATCGGTAATCGTATAGCTGCCCGCCGCGCCAAGCTGTTCCATAAAAGCTTTGTTCTTTGCCGCATCCTCTCCTGTCAAACGATAAATCAGGCGTTCCAGATTACTGGAAATCAAAATATCCATCGACGGGGAACTCGTCAGAATAAACTCCCGGTTTCTGTCATAGGTACCGCTCCGGAAAAAGTCAAACAGGACTTTGTTTTCATTGGACGCACAGAGCAGGCGTCCTACAGGCAGACCCATCCGTTTCGCATAATATGCGGCCAGAATATTGCCGAAATTGCCGGTCGGCACTACGAGATTGATCTGCTCTCCGTCCGCTATCCTGCCGTTTCGCAGCAGTCCGGCGTATGCATATACATAATATACGATCTGCGGCACCAGGCGCCCGATATTGATGGAATTGGCGGAAGAAAACTGAAATCCGCCCGCATCCAGCTTTTGCTTTAACCGTACATCCGCAAAAAGTTTCTTTACCCCGGTCTGGGCGTCGTCAAAATTGCCGTGAATCCCCACCACAAAAGTATTGTCTCCCTTTTGTGTCACCATCTGCCGCTCCTGAATGGGGCTGACTCCGTTTTTCGGATAAAACACAATAATCCGGGTTCCCGCCACATCCGCAAAACCGGCCAGTGCCGCCTTGCCGGTATCTCCGGAAGTCGCCGTCAGAATAACGATTTCATTCTCGATGCCGTTCTTTTTCGCCGCCGTTGTCATCAGATGGGGCAGGATCGACAGCGCCATATCTTTAAAGGCAATCGTCGCCCCGTGAAACAGTTCCAGATAATACGCATTGCCCGCCTTCACAAGCGGCGCAATCTCATTGCTGTCAAACTTGCTGTCATAGGCTCTGGCAATGCAGTCTTTTAACTCCGCTTCCGTATAGTCCGTCAGAAACAGCTTCATAACCTCATAAGCGACCTGTGCATAATCCATCCGTGCAAACGCTTCCCATGTCTGGTCAAGCGCCGGAATACGCGTCGGGACATACAGCCCGCCGTCGTCCGCCAGTCCCTTCAGAATCGCCTCCGACGCTTTTACCGCCTTTTGATCTCCCCGTGTGCTCTTATATAAAACTTCCATCTTTTTTCCTTTCGCATTCCCGTATTTTGCGATTCTCATTATAGCACACCTGTATCGCCCCTGCAATCTTTTACACTTATAATCTCAATGCTGCCCCATTTTACTGTCTCCGACATACATAAAAATGCAAATGACCGCTAAAACGGTTTCAACAACGGGCTGCGCCGCAATTACGCCGTTTAATTCCCAAACATAGTTTAATGCGATTACCCCCGGAATAAACAGCACCGCATTTCTCAGCACCGTAATGATAAGCGATTTTACCGCTTTTCCCAACGCCTGAAAATAGCTTGTCATCATTTGAATCACACCGAGCATCGGCGCTGACAGACAAAGGACACGCAAAAAGTATGCCGTCTGTTCGATCAGAATATCGTCCTGCAGGAATACGGCGGCGAGCGGCTTTCCAAAAATCACAAACACAACGGTAAATACCGCTCCCATGGCAATTCCGTATGCCGTAGTGTATTTGACGATTTCGGCCATCCTCTCTTTCCTGCTGCCGCCATAGTAATAGCCCACCAGCGGAGCAACGCCCTGCGACAGTCCCACGCACAGCAAAATCGGAATCATATTCAGTTTATAGGCGATTCCATAAGAAGCCACTGCGTCAGACCCGTACAGGCCGATATAATTGTTCAGCACGATATTGGAAACACTCATCAGCACCGTGATAAGAGCTCCCGGAATACCGATGCTTACGACACTGCGGATCATGGCCGCATTTGGTGAAAAACGCGACGGCCGCCATGGCACCAACGGATTTCCCCTGTGATCTTCGCGAACCATGCATACAATATAATATACCGTCGCGCATACAAATCCCAGAGACGTTGCCAGCGCGGCTCCTGCCGTTCCCCGGCCCAGGATCGCTATAAAAATATAATCCAATACCATGTTGACCGCGTTTCCAAGCACCAGTCCGATTGTGCTCTCTTTAATCAGACCAACCGAACGAAACAGATGAACAAATCCGTTTGCCAGCATAATGAACGGAGCGCCTGCAAAAATCCACTTCAGATAATCGCAGGTATTAACAATATTGTCTGCGTCCGCACCGGATCCTTCTGCCAGCGGCTGCAAAAATACAAGTCCCAGGACAAGCGTAACAGCGCCTGCCGCCGCCATAGCATAGACACAGAAATTCATTGTTGCACCGGATTCTTTTTTCTTTTCTTCTCCCAGTAATCTGGCAATGACACTGCTGCCTCCCATCCCGAAAACACAGGCGATCGACATAATGATAAGCAGGATCGGTGCGCACAGTGTCACCGCGGCAATCGCCTCCGGTTCTCTCGTCAATGAAACAAAAAATGTGTCGGCAATGTTATAAACAAGTGTTGTGAGCTGTCCCAGCATTGCGGGAAATCCGACCCTCATAATGGCTTTGGAAATATTCTTTTCTTCAAAAACAGATGTCATATTCTTTCTTCCTCCCTTGCATATATCCGCATTATAGGGTAAAATCAACGACAAAAACGAGACATATGTCCTATTGGGAGAAATTTATGGAAAAAATATATGACAAAAAGAAAATCGCAGCTTCGATCGCCAATAGTAAATACCATGCCCTGCTGGACACATTGCCGCTCGATTTTTATCTGATAAAATATGAAAAAGGCGAATTTGTGAGTTCGCCTTTTCGAAACGAATCTTTGTTTCAGATTGTGGAACAAGGTTCTGTAAACATCTACTTTATTCGCGACGACGGCACGCGCTATTCACTGTCAAGCGCAGCCGCAGACTACCTTCTCGGAGACATGGACATCTTTTATCACAAAGATAGCAATATATTTGCCGAAGCCGGCGAAACCCTGACCTGTATCGTATTTCCGATCGAAAAACACAGAGAAATCCTGCTCTCCAACGCCGGATTTCTCGAACTTATCTGCCGCAGCCTTGCGGCCAAAATCGGAACCATGACTACCATGGATGCCGCCCCGTCTTCCCTTGCGGAACGGGTTATGTCTTACATGAAGTATAAATGCGACGATAAGACTTTGAGAGGGATCAGTCAGGCCGCTTTTCATCTCCACTGCAGCGCGAGACAGCTGCAACGAATTCTGAATCAAAAAGAAGCCGCCGGACTGGTCAGAAAGCTGGGAAAAGGGACATACAGACTGCTGTAAACGCTACGAGAAAAACTCATGCCCGCCATACTGAAACAGCGGTGTCAGATGCCGGTCAAACCACTGCATTTTCTCCGGCGCGGCTGCCTTTCGGGAAACAAAATAGAGGGCCCCCTGCGAATAATCCTCGCCGAGAAGCGCCCGCTCCACTGCTTCCATCGTTTCCTCCGAAACTTTCACCCGGTGATAGCGTCCGTCACGGATGGGAGAAAACTGAAAGATTCCGTTACTTTTCTGAAACACAACCCCTTCCACGCTGTTGGGAAATGCTTTGCTGTTCACCCGGTTCAGAATTACGTTTGCCACCAGAATTCTGCCGTTCATATCTTCGCCGCCGGCCTCCGCTTCCACGATTTTACAGAGTATCTGAAAATCACTTTCCGAAACTTCCTTCTCCTGGCGTTCCAATACCTGATAATCAATAATGCGCTGCCCCGAATCCGCCCGGTCAAGGCTGGCAATCCTGCTGTATGCCTCTTCCTCCTGCATCCCCTCTTCCAGCCGCATTCGAAATGCCGCCGTTGCCGCATACTGACTCCGCTCCGCCACTTTCAGACAACAAAAAGAGGCCAGCACGATCAGATTGCACAAAACCAGCGACAGTATGTATTTTTTATACATCATATTCTCACCCATACCATTCTATACAGGTTGTACCAAAAATATGCATAAAAAATAAGACAAACCATAAAATCCGTGCTAAAATAAATAAGAATGTTATTGATTTGAATCACCGAAAATGGAGAGACATCGCATGCAGCTGCCCGGCGTCCATACAGCCCGAAAAAAAGACGGAAGCATTTATTTCCGTGCCTCCGTCACATACCGGGGCAAACATATCAGCCTCGGCAGTTATCCGTCAGAGCAGGAAGCACATCAGGCATACAAGGAAGCCGGGCGCATAATAAACGACACTTCTGTCACATTTGCATCCTATGCGCCGGAAACCGTCCTGCCCTTCGGCAAGGCGGTCAGCCTGTTCAACTTCCGCGACAACGGCCTCTACATCGCCACCCCCATCTATATCCGTATCCGCTTTTTTGAATATTATCTGACGTCTGACCTTGTACTCAAATTCGATCTCGATGATCTGTTTTATTATTCCTCCCGCAAGATTATGAAACGGGGAAACCGTCTCTTTGTTTCCGATTACGGTATGCAGGTCGGCATCGCTTCCCGCTACGGCATTAAAAATTATGCCGTAGCGGGCAGGGACTATCGTTTTGTCAACGGCGATCCGCTTGATTTCCGCTATGAAAACATAGAAATTCAAAACAGCTATCACGGTGTCAGCCATGTTGTCAAAAACGGCAGAACATACTACAAAGCAAAAATCCATATCAACGGCAGTGTGGTAATCGGCTATTATGAGACGGATACCGAAGCCGCCATCGCCTATAACAAAGCGATCGATATTCTGAAAAAGGCCGGCGCAGCCAGGCAGTATGTCCCCAATTATATGGAAAACATACCGCCCTCCCGCTACGCCGACCTGTATCACCGACTGCCGGTTTCGCCCGCCGTCCTCTCCTTCCGGCCACAACCGGGTAACGCGGAGCGGACTACAGTGAACCCTTTGTAGACCATACCCCCGCAATGCGCGGCTCAAACCCCGACGCCTCATCCAGCGCCCGTGCGAATGCCTTAAAACTCGCCTCCGCAATGTGATGATTATTGATGCCGCTTATCTGTTTCAGGTGCAGATTCATTTCCGCCCGGTAAGAGACAGCCTGAAAAAATTCCCGCACCATCTCCGTATCCATATCGCCGATCCGCTGCGCCGTATATGTCTCCTGGAAACACAGATATGGACGCCCGGACAAATCAACGGCGCACAACACAAGCGCCTCATCCATCGGCAGCAGCATACTGCCGTAGCGCCGGATTCCTTCTTTTTCCCCGAGCGCCTCTTTGATCGCCGCCCCCAGCACTATGCCCGTGTCCTCTATCGTATGGTGGCAGTCCACATGCAGATCGCCCCTGCACACAACATCCAGATCAAACAGTCCGTGCCGCGCAAACCCTTCCAGCATATGATCAAAAAATCCCACGCCGGTCTGCGCATTGCATTTCCCGGTTCCATCGAGGCAAAGCGTCACCTCAATCTGTGTCTCTTTTGTTTTCCGTGTCACCACGGCCTTTCGTTTCTCCATGCCTGCCTCCCTGCCAGCCTTTTATTTTGATGCATAGTCAATAAAACAGATACTCAGCTTCCCGGGTTCTTCCAGACCGTCCAGCTTCGCGCTTTTCGTGTATTCCCACATCGTATAACGGTACGGATAATCGGGCGTATCCTGCTCCTGCGTAAACCATATATCATAGCTGATTAGTTTGGACAGATCAACCCGCCGCAGCAGCCATTCCTTATTGCCGTAAAGAATCGCCTTATAACCGGCCTGCTCAATGGCATCCATAAATGTCCTGGCGATTTCCGTCTTCTCGTCTTTGGAAAGCCCCTGTACCCGCGCGGTGTCATTTTTTACATATTCCATATCAAAGGCAACCGGATACACGATCGTAAATCCCTGCAGTCCCTCGATCACCCGCATTGCTTCTTCCAGCGCTTCCTCCTTTGTGACTGCCTGCGAAAAAAACGTAACTCCGACGTCCAGTTCGGCCTCTATCGCCTTATTGATATTTTCATAAAACATATCGTCCGCCATCAGATCGCCGCTTCCATAACCGCGGGAACCGATCTGTATCATGACAAACTCCACCCCTGCCTTTTTCAGCCGGTTAAAGTTAATATCCCCATCGTCGGCGGATACCCGGATTCCCACATGAGACACCTTTTCGCTGTCCTCATAATATTTCATAATGGGATACTGATAGACAAGACCGGAAAAGTCATACGTGTTTTTGGTCAGATACGGATTGATGCTGACCCACTCCTCCGTGCCGTCTTCCGTCACCAGCTTCGTATGCTTTCCGTCGGTGGAAGGATCCTGCTCCTTTTCCTTTTCTTCCTGCTCTTTTTTCTTCTGTTCCTCTTCCTCCGGGCTTTCCGTCTCGTCATACATATGCCAGAAGTCCAGATCATCGCTCGTCAGCTTGCTGCCGGAAATATACGGATCTTCGCCTTCCGCCAAAGCCGTATCCGCCGCGCTGCCGCTCTCCGCCTCCCCGGCTGCCTGTGTCTCCTGTACGGTCTGTGCTCCGGGCGAACCGCCGCCCTGCCCGCCGCTTCCCGCAGGGCTGCGGTTCGCCAGAACCACAATCCCGACCACCGTCAACACAAACAACGCCACGCCGACCGTCATTGATACCAGGGGAAGCCCCGCATTTCTATCATCAAAATCATCCGAAAGTTTCATACTGCCTTCCTCACAATTATTGATACACACCCGTTCCGACCGGAACTGCGTTTTGTACGGTAACATGGTAGCATATTTTTTGTGAAATAACAAGTAAGAAGGCTTTTCGCCAGGGGCATATCATTCCGGCCATGCGCCGGGCCGCGGGATTCACGTTCTGTCCGCTTTCTCTTTATTGAGCCACACAATATACTCCAGTACATTATAATCGGGATCCATAAAATACACCCATCTCTCGGAATCGGGAATCTCGTTCGGTCCGTCGAGTACCGCTATGCCGTTTTGTTTGAGCATTTCCATCACCGCATCCATGTCGTCCGCCTCAAAGCAAAGGTGCGGGCAATAGGGGCGCTCCGGCTTAACCGGTTGATAGGAAATGCCAATCGTTTCAATCAGTTCCAGGCGCGCGCCATTGTACTCAAGAAATGCCCCCTTTTCTCCAAACTGCTCCGATTCAACCGCAAACAAAAACCGGAATCCCAGTTTATCGGTATAAAACCGGATCGCCTCCGCAAGATTTCTTACCCGAAATGAACCATGATCGTATGCCATACTATTATCTCCTTTTACTTTGTTATTTTTCTGAACAATTTTTCCAGCTGCGCCCTCATCACATCTTCCGCCGCGCCGCCGTGCTCTCCGGGAAAAACAGACGGTTTTGTCCTGCCGTGATAATCGCTGCCGCATGTGAAAAACAGGCCCCGCCTTTTTGCCTCCATGGCCAAACCGGCCGTCTGCGCGGGGGAATGATAGCTGCTGTATGCCTCGATACCGTCAATGCCAAGCCCGATGACGCCGTCAAGCAGATCCCGGTTTCCGTTTATATTGACAAGCGGATGCGCCAATACCGCGGCGCCCCCATTCCGGTGAATCAAGTCAATCACTTCCTCCATCGCAGGATACCGCATCTCCGCATAACAGGGCTTTCCCTGCGCATAAAAGTCCCAGTAAAAATTTGCCTGCGGATTGTCTCCCCGCTCCCCGCCTGCACGGTACGGCATCAGCAGGGGATGATCCGCATCATCCGGCCGGGAAAGAAGGACCTCGGCAAACAGCTCCCCCGTCCACGTTTCCGGCCAGTAACTGTCCCGCGCCAGTTCCTGCATTTGCGCTTCGTCTATCCGGAATCCCATCGCCCGCGTTTTTTCCAGCATTTGCAAGGATGCGGCGGCTCCCTGCGCCCTGACGGCATTTTCGATCTTGTCAAAATCCGGTGAAGCGCAGTCAATGCCGTATCCGAGCAGATGGAAATGAACGCCGCTATAAGTACAGTCGATCTCCGTCCCGGGAAGGCAGACAATGCCGCATTTCACGGCCGCTGACATGGCCTCCGCACAGGCGCGGACACAATTATGGTCGGTAACTGACATCGTGTCAATTCCCCGCTCCGCACATGTTTCCACCAGTGCGGACGGTGCAAATTCTCCGTCATTGCTGTATCGACTGTGCATATGCAGATCAATCATTTTATCCTCCTCCTTACTGTAAACGGTATTGTGAACCGCCCTCTGCGAAGCGGACTGCCGGCTGTCACGCCGTCACGCTCCGGGGTGATTTCCATACAATAAGAATACCGCCGCCCGGGAGTTGATTCTATACAGATCAGGACGTATAATATCAGAAAAACGACCGAAAAAGGAATGACGTTTCATGAAACGAGAAAACAGGTTTTGTCTCTATGGCATTTTTTTGTCCGTTGCCGTGCTTCTCGGCGGCTGCGGACCGCACCCGCAGCCGCGGGCGCGGACCGGATTTTATTTTGATACTTCCGTAACCATAACCCTGTATCAGACAAACGGTCTCTCCGCCGGGAAGGCAGACGCCCTTTTCAGCGACTGCTTCGCGCTGTGCGAAACCTACGAAAATATGCTCAGCCGGACAAAAGAGGGAAGCGACATCTGGCAGATCAACCATGCGCAGGGCGCTCCTGTGGAAGTGCATGACGAAACGGCGGCGCTTTTGCGGCAGGCGCTGCAATACTGTGAAAAGACGGACGGCGCGGTCGATATTACGATTGCCCCGCTGTCCGATCTGTGGGATTTCTCTTCGGAAAACCTCGAAAATCTCTCCCGCACCCCGCCCGATCCGGCACAAATTGCACAGCGGCTCCCCCATGTGGACTATCGCAACATAACAATCAGCGGCAATACGGTAACGCTCTCCGACCCACAGGCGGCTCTGGATCTCGGCTGTATCGCCAAAGGATACATCGCCGATCAGATCAAGGCATATCTGCGGGAGCAGGGTGTGAACTCCGCCATTATCAATCTCGGCGGCAATGTGCTGACGCTCGGGAAGAAACCGGACGGTTCCCCGTTCCGGCTCGGCATTCAGAAGCCCTTTGATGTCCGCAACGCACCCATTGCCTCCCTTGCCGTTACGGACGCCTCGCTCGTCTCCTCCGGCGTCTATGAGCGGTATTTTGAAGCGGACGGCATCCGCTATCATCATCTGCTGAATACCCGCACCGGTATGCCGGAAAACAATACGCTGTTAAGCGTTACCATCCTCTCCGACAGTTCCGCGGAAGGCGACATCCTCAGCACGGCCTGTTTCCTGCTCGGCCCGGAGGCCGGCATGGCCTGCGTGGAATCGCTCCCGGGCGTCGAGGCGGTCTTTATCACGGAAGATTATGAGCTTCATTCGAGTTCGGGCCTTTCCGGGCTTGTGCAAAAGCGGTAGGCGTCATATGCACACAACTCTGGAAAGCGCGCAGAAACGTGGAATAATCGTAAAATCCGCATTCCTCACTGACCTTTACCGCCGGAATGCCCTGCAGCAGCTTCTCCTTGGCCGCCGCAATCCGCTTTTCCGTCAGATACCGGTGTATCGTATAGCCGGTTTCGTTCTTAAACAGGCGCATCATATGATATTTGCTGATATAAAACGTCTTCGCCAGCGTGTCGATCGAAATATCTTCAAACAGATGCTCCTGCAGATACGACAGCAGATCAATCACTTTCCGGTTATATACGGCGCCGGGGCGTTTTTCCCGCTCCTGGCCGCCCTCCGCACAAAACCGGTTTAATTCCAGCAAAAAGAGTTCAAAGAGCAGCGTCTGCTCCCGTTCCCATCCATATTGCTCCCGGCCGGATTCCATCCGCGCGAGCAGCGTCCCCGCCCGCGACTGCGCAAAGTCTTCGATCCGCAGCACATATGACTTCCGCTCTGCCGCCTGTGTAAAACAGAGAAAAGGGTCATACCCTTGTGCCCGGCAGCTCTCCAGGCATTCCGCGGATATGTATAAAATGCTTCTCTCATATGCCGCAGAAGCGTCAACGGTGGGCTTATGAATATCATAGCGGTTTACCAGCACAATATCCCCCGGCTCCAGTACATAAGATTTTCCCTCGACCATATATGTGACATTTCCGCCGTAAAATACAAAAATCTTGTAAAAATCGTGATAGTGCAGGCTCATCTCCCCGACTGCCTTGTCTTTCAGGCGAAACAGGCGAAAGGGTTCCCGCAGATAGCCTGTTTTTTCATATCTGTCCATCTTCCATTCCTTCCCTGATGTTGGTACAGACAGTATGACAGACATAAGCATTTTTTGCAATATATATGACAATATTTATTATTTATATACTGAAAAATGCCTGATATAGTAGAGATACGAAATGAAAAAAGAACGAAATAAGAGCAAAGTGGAAACAGAGGTGGCATCGATGGAAATGATCTTCAAAAAATATCACAGTTCCGAACCGCATACAGAAAAAAATTATCTGATCTTCGATCCGTCTCACAATCAGATACCGTTTACGAGTGATTTATGCAAATCCATCTCGCACAGAAATTTTATTCAAAACTGTGAAAATATCCTGGTCGGGCCGATTATAAACGGAGAAGACATCCGCGTCCGGGTTCTGACCGCCCGCGGCGAAGAAGTGGATTCCGATTCCGATACCCGGAATATCTTCCGCACATATCTGAGAGATCAGGGGTATCCGATTTCCGCATACGCGGAAAATACCGCATCCGCGGGCGAACCGGAAATCGGCAGCGCCCATACGGAAGTTCAGGCATTCGGTACCGTATATTATTTTCCGGCTTAAACCGGCATCCCCTTATATCTTTTCGGCAAATATATTTTTATAGCCTTCGCCGTATATTTCGGAGGCGCTTGTCACAATCATAAAAGCATGCGGGTCCTCTTCCTTAACGATCACTTCTATCCCGGGGGCCTGCTGTTTTTTCGTCACACACATTATGACCTGTTTCTTCTGGCTGCTGTACGCGCCCTTTCCCTGCAGATATGTCACCCCGATGTCAATCTCACCCAGAATCCGCCCGGCAATCCGCTCCGGGTTGTCACTGATAATGTAGAGAAGCTTTGCCTCATCCATGCCGTATAATACCATGTCGAGCACACGGGACATAACAAAAATCGCGATCAGCGCAAACAACACCACTTCCAGATTTCCGAACACAAATCCCGAAAGCGATGCAATCATAACATCTGTTATCATAAACAGGGAGCCGGTGCGCATATGGGGAAATTTCAGGCGCAGCACTTTGATTACAATATCCATACCGCCCGTCGTCGCCCCCGCACGGAATACCACACCCAGCGCCGCCGCAACCAATGTGCCGCCCGCGACAGCCGCCAGCATCGGCTCTCTTGTCAGCGCCCCGACCGGCGCCAGCACATCCGTGGCTACGGAAATGGCGAATATGGCATAAAATGTGGAAAGAATAAACTTCCATCCAAATTTCCAGACGCCCAGAATCAGCAGCGGAATATTCAACAGCAGAATCAGCATACCGGTTCCGGCGCCCGTCAGCCGGCCAATCAGAATGGCAATACCGGTAATGCCGCCCGGCGCCAGATCATTGGGGTCCAGAAACAGGCTGATGCCGGCCGCATAAGCCAGGGAAGCCAGGGTAATCATCAGATAGCTCTGTACTTTGCGCCTGATTCGTTTTCTGTCCATAATTGTCCTCATTCCTCCGCATGTCTATTGTTTCAGTAAATCTTCGTCCTCCGAAGCCAGATGCTCACGAATCAGGTTTCCCACTTCATCGTAAGTATATGTATATTCCGGTTTCCGGCCGTCCGTATAATATTGCGTATGCCGTATCATCCGCCCCGCTGCATCATACGCCTTTTCAATAACATCCGTTATCTCTCCTGCACGGTTATGTCCACGCTGACAGATTCCGTGTCCTTATCCCCTTCCCGTTTCTTTGCTTTCCGCCGCATGGCATATCCTCTCTGCCTTTGTCCCTGCCGGATGCTTATATACTCGTCGCCACAACCTTCGGCTGATATTTTTCCCGCTCCAACGCGGAAATAATCTGCTTTTTATGTTCGCTGCCGAACGCTTCCATCGTAATCCGCAGTTCAACCGCAGCATTCCGGTTTGTCGATACAAACTGATTATGCTCCAGTTTGATGACATTGCCGCTCTCCTTGGCGATCACCCCGGCTACCCGGCACAGTTCGCCCGGCTTATCCGGCAGCAGCACAGATACGGAGAAGATTCTGTCCCGCAGAATCAGGCCCTGCTGTACGACGGAGGACATCGTAATGATGTCCATATTGCCGCCGCTTAAGATCGAAACGACTTTTTTATTTTCGGGCTTTAACTGCTTCAGCGCCGCCACACTCAGCAGGCCGGAATTTTCCACGACCATCTTATGGTTTTCCACCATATCAAGGAAGGCGACCACCAGTTCCCGGTCCTCCACGGTGACAATGTCGTCCAGATTTTCCTGAATATACGGAAATATCGTCTCACCCGGCGTCTTGACCGCCGTGCCGTCCGCTATTGTGTTGACCCCCGGCAGTGTCGTCACCCTGCCGTTTTTCACCGATTCCTGCATACAGTTGGCCCCGGCGGGTTCCACGCCGATCACGCGGATTTTCGGATTCAGCAGTTTCGCCAGCGTGGACACGCCTGTCGCCAGACCGCCGCCGCCGATCGGCACGAGAATATAGTCCACCAGCGGCAGTTCCTTAAAGATTTCCATCGTGATCGTGCCCTGTCCCGTGGCCACCGCCATATCGTCAAAGGGATGAATAAACGTATAGCCATGCTCCTTTGCCAGCTCATACGCATGTGCGCAGGCTTCGTCATATACGTCGCCGTACAGCACCACTTCCGCCCCATAGCTTTTCGTCCTTGTCACTTTCATCAGCGGTGTGGTCGTCGGCATGACAATCGTCACCTTCGCCCCAAAACAGCCCGCCGCATAGGCAACGCCCTGCGCATGGTTGCCCGCAGAAGCGGTAATCAGCCCTTTCTGACGCTCTTCGTCGCTGAGCGTGCTGATTTTATAATAGGCGCCCCGCACCTTATACGCGCCTGTAAACTGCATATTCTCCGGTTTCAGATAGATCTTATTCCCGGTCTGCCTGCTCAGGTAATCGCTGTAAACAAGCTTCGTCTCCTGCGTCACTTTTTTGACGATCTCGGAAGCTTCCTCGAAAGCCTCCAGCGTCAGCATCTCCTTACTCATCTACTCCACTCCTTTGATGTCAAACAGTGCGTTGACAAATTCATCCGAATCAAATTTCTGCAGATCGTCGATCGTTTCCCCCACGCCGATATACTTAACCGGTACATGCAGCTCGGACTGGATGGCAACCGCAATGCCGCCCTTGGCCGTGCCGTCCATCTTCGTCAGGATAATGCCGGTCAGGTTCGTGGCCTCCCCGAATTCCCGCGCCTGCTGCAGCGCGTTCTGTCCGGTCGTGCCGTCCAGTACGACCAGATTTTCCCGATGCGCCTGCGGAAATTCTTTTTCGATAATCCGGTCAATTTTCTTCAGCTCTTCCATTAAATTCTTTTTATTGTGCAGTCTGCCAGCCGTATCGCATAACAGCACATCGGCATGGCGCGCCTTCGCCGCATGTACCGCGTCATAGATCACCGATGCCGGGTCGGACCCTTCCATGCCGCCGATAATCTCAACCCCTGCACGGTGCGCCCATTCGGTGAGCTGCTCTCCCGCCGCCGCACGAAACGTATCGGCCGCCGCCAGAATCACCTTTCTGCCCTGATCTTTCAGCTTGCCCGCCAGCTTGCCGACCGAGGTCGTCTTGCCCACACCGTTGACGCCGATTACCAGAACAACCGACTGCTCCTTTTCGAAATCATATGCCGTCTCGCCAACCTGCATCTGCTCCCGTATGCTGTCGATCAAAAGCTGCTTGCACGCCGCAGGCTCTTTGATCCGGTTCTCCTTTACCTGCGCCCGGAGCCGTTCCAGTATGGCATTGGCAGCATTGACCCCAATATCACCCATGATTAGTATTTCTTCCAGTTCTTCATAAAAATCCTCGTCAATCATGGAATATCCGTTAAACACGGAATCGATCCCGTTTACGATATTGTCTCTCGTCTTACTCAGGCCCGCCTTCAAACGGCTGAAAAAGCCTTTCTTCTCTCCGCTCATATCCTGTGCGGCTCCTTTCTTTTTCTTATTTCATTCTCTGCTGTATTGCGATTTTTCTGCCGTCTCAGGCGTCCAGCTCACTGTCGATCAGATTGACGCTGACCAGTGTGGAAATTCCCTTTTCCTGCATGGTGATGCCGTATAACCGGTCAGCCTGCTCCATCGTTCCCCGCCTGTGGGTAATAACGATAAACTGTGTGTTTTTTGTGAGCTTATGTAAATATTTCACGAAACGTCCCACATTGTTTTCATCCAGCGCCGCTTCGATCTCGTCCAGCAGACAAAAGGGCGACGGTTTCAGATTCTGGATGGCAAAGAGCAGAGCAATGGCAGTCAGGGCTTTTTCACCGCCCGAAAGCTGCATCATATTCTGCAGTTTCTTGCCCGGCGGCTGCGCGATTATGCGGATCCCCGCTTCCAGAATATCTTCGTCCTCCTGCAGCTCCAGTGTCCCCTTGCCGCCGCCGAACAGTTCCTGAAACACGTTGTCAAACTCTCTGCCGATCTGACCGAATTTCTCCTGAAACTGCCTGCGCATGGCATTGTCCAGCTCATCGATAATGCCGAGAAGCGTCTGCTCCGCCTCCACCAGATCATCATGCTGCGTCTTTAAAAAGCCGTACCGCTCCATCAGATTCTTATAGTCTTCAATGGCATTGACATTCACGTCGCCCAACTTCCGGATCTCGTCTTTCAGCGAAGCGATTCCCCGCTTCATCTCTGCCAGATCGTTAAACGCCTCCCGGCGCAGCGCCGCTGCGGCGCTGAGTGTGATCTCATACTCGTCCCACATATAATTGATCTGGGATTCCATCGAAGCTTCCAGTTTTTCCTTCTGGGCGTTCAGACGGTATACTTCTTTGTCCAGCCCGCTCTTTCTTTCCGCCAGTTCCTCCCGCACGGCGAAGAAATTTTTCTGCCTTTCCGTCAGTTCTTCCTTCCGCGCCAGATCGGCCCGGATTGTTTCCTGCGCCTCGTCTCCCGCGCTGCGGGACGCCGTGATCGTTTCCTCTGTCTGCGCAATATCTTTCTGTTTCTGCGCAATCTCACCGGCGTTTCTGACCAGCTCCTGCTCCAGCTCGGCGCGTTCCTCGGACAAACGCGCAATCTCGCCCGCAATCCGTTCGACATTCTGCTGTTTAAACGCCTGCTGTTGACGGAACTTCTCGGCTTGCACATCCCACTCGGACACCCGGGCGGTCTGTTCCGATTCCTGCAGCCGCCTGCTGTCCAGCTCTGTCTGAAATCCCGCGATCTGCTCCTGCACGGAACGCTCCAGTTTCTCCGAGACTGTCAGTTCTTCTCCCGTCTGTTCCTTTTCCGCCTGTATCTCCCGAATTCTGCGCTCGACCGCTTCCTGTTCCTCCCGCAGCGAGCCGTATCCCTCCTGCGTCTCACTGCACCGCTCCTGCGCCGCGATCACGTTCAGGCGGACGGTATTTTGTTCGATAAATGTCTCCTGCAGCGAACGCCGGGTTGTCTCCAGCCCCGCGCGCAGCCCGTTACGCTCTTCCTTGACGGCTTCAATCTCCCGCTGCACGATCTGTACCGTTTCCGCATATGCGGCGGCCTTTTTCTCCAGTTCTTCGATTTCACGCCGCCTGCTCAGAAGATTTGCGCTGTTTTTGAATGCGCCGCCGCTGATTGCGCCGCCCGGTACGAGCAGTTCGCCCTCCAGCGTCACCATGCGGATGCTGTAGCCATACTTGCGGGCAATCGCAACCGCATGGTTCATATGATCGACAACCAGAATGCGGCCGAGCAGCGATCTCGCAACATCCACATAGGCCGGCTGCGTCTGCACAAGGGAATCCGCCACACCGATTACGCCGGTTTCCGCCAATGCCTGCTCCGGTTTAAACGGCTGCGCATTTTTGATGCCGTTGAGCGGCAGAAAAGTGGCACGGCCGCTCTTTGTCTGTTTCAGAAACGCAATCATCTTTTTTGCGGTTTCCTCGTCCTGCGTGACGATATTGCGAATGCCGGAACCGAGCGCCGTCTCGATGGCCGTCTCATATTTTTGTTCCACTTTGATAATATCCGCGACCACGCCGATCAGCCCCGGCGTTTTCTCCTTCTGCTCCATCACCCGCTTTACGCTGCTGCCATAGCCGTCGTAGCGCTCGGTCAGATCTCGCAGCGCCTCCAGCCGGGACTTTTCCTGATGGTAACGTCTCTGCGCTTCCTGCAGCTTCTGATCCTTCTGCGACAATTCCGGCTTAATCGCAGCGATACGCGCTTCCTGCGCTTCCTGCGTCCCGCGCAGCGCTTCTATCTTTTCTCCGACGGCCCGGAACGCTTCCTGCAGCCGCTGCAGTTCTTCCCGGTACTGCGCCTCATCCGATCTGGCCCGCAGCAGGCGGGAATTCAGCTCCGCCTTGCGGATCTGTGCCTGTTCCAGCATCGTATCGCAGCGCCCCATCCGCGAACGGACGGCAGCCCGCTCATTCAGCGCTTCCATAATCGTATTTTTTCCGGCTTCAATCTTAGTATGGTAGGTTTCGATTTCGCTCTGAATCCGGGCCAGCTCCGCCCCAGCCTCCGCCCGCGCCTGCTCCACTTCCGCGGCTTTTTCGTCGGTACGCCGTTTGTCTTCCAGAATGACACTTTTGTCGTTTTCTTTGCCGGCGATCTCCCGTTCCAGCGTTTCCCTGCGGCCGGTCAGATGCTTTTCATTGCCTCTGGCAGAATGAATCTGTTCCCTCAGCACATTGATCTGCCCTTCCAGCCTGCCGCGCAGCACACTGCTGTCCGTCAGTGTCTTACGGGCGGTTTCAATCGTCTCCTCCAGTCCTTCCAGCTCGCGCTGCACCTGTTCGTATTCCTCTTTTGTCCGCTCGTAACGCGCGGACGCCTCCTGCAGATCATGACTGGCAATCGCATATTTGCCTTCCAATCCGTCAAGCTGCTCCCGGATATGGCGGTTTTCCACGAGAAACAGGTTGACATCGAGCGTTTTCAGCTCCTCTTTTTTCTGCAGATAAATCTTTGCCTTTTCCGACTGCTTTTCCAGCGGTCCGACCTGCTTTTCCAGCTCCGAAAGAATATCCCGCACCCGGACCAGATTCTGTTTTTCATCCTCCAGTTTCTTACAGGCCGCATTCTTGCGCCGCTTGAATTTCACAATGCCCGCCGCCTCGTCAAAGAGTTCGCGCTTTTCCTCCGGCTTTCCGCTCAGAATTTTATCGATCTGTCCCTGTCCGATAATCGAATATCCTTCCTTGCCGATTCCGGTATCGTAAAACAGTTCGTTCACGTCTTTCAGACGGCAGATCGTTCCGTTGATGGAATACTCGCTTTCTCCCGAGCGGTAAATCCTTCTTGCCACCGTCACCTCGTCATAGTCGATGGCAAGCTGATGATCCGCATTGTCCAGTGTTATCGCCACATACGCGTAACTTAACGGCTTTCTCGTCTCCGTCCCGGAAAAAATAACATCCTGCATCGAGGCGCCGCGGAGCTGCTTGATACGCTGCTCCCCGAGCACCCACCGGACGGCATCGGCCACATTGCTCTTTCCGCTGCCGTTCGGCCCCACGATTCCCGTAATGCCGTTGTGAAACTGAAACACGATTTTGTTTGCAAAGGATTTGAATCCCTGTACCTCAATGCTCTTTAAATACATAAATTACCCGTTATCCGTCCGTCTTATTTTCTCTCTCTTTTTTCCAGAAGCGCCTGATAAGCGGCCTGTTGTTCCGCATGTTTTTTCGTCCGGCCGCTGCCCGCTCCGATCTTTTTCCCGTCCAGCATGGCTTCCACCCGGAAAAGCTTGTCATGCTCCGGGCCCGATTCTTCCACAAGCGCATAGGAAAGTTTTCCCTCTCCGTTTTTCTGTATCAGCTCCTGCAGAATCGTCTTACTGTCATAAAACAACTGCTTGTCTTCCAGATCGGACAAAATAAAACGGTTGATAAATTCCCTGGCATGCTGTAGCCCGCCGTCCAGATAGATTGCACCGATCACCGCTTCCAGCACATCGGAAGTAATGGACTCCCGCCTCCTGCCCCCGGTTGCCTCCTCGCCTCTTCCGAGAAAAATGTAATTTCCCAGTTCAATATCCCGCGCACAGTATGCCAGCGCAGGCTCACAGACCATGGAAGAACGCAGCTTCGTCAGCTTTCCTTCCGGCATATAGGGGTCGGCGCGATACAGATAGTCACTGGAAACCAGCTCCAGAACCGCATCCCCCAAAAATTCAAGTCTCTCATAATCATCCCACTTGTTGATCTTTTGCTCATTGGCAAACGAACTGTGTGTCAATGCCTGCCGCAACAGATTTTTGTTCTGAAAGGTATAGCCAATCCGCATTTCCAGTGTTTCAATTACTTTCCGGTTATTCATTTCTTCCTCTGCTTTTCAATTTATTTCGGTTCCGCCGACAGCCTGACGGATCAACTGCAGGGCTTCCCCCGCCCTTGTAATCTGTTCGGCCTGTTCCGGCGGCACTTTGATCTGAAATGCTTCTTCGATTCCCATCACGATCTGAAACAGATCCAGCGAGTCCGCCCCCAGATCTTCCACGAATGTCGTATCTTCTGCAATTTCATTCGGGTCCACACTCAGTACACCTGCAATGATTTCCCGCAGTTTATCAAATTCCATCGTAAATCAGCCCTTCCTACGCTTCCGCCTTCTGTCCGATCTGTTCCTTTATCTTTTCATTGATCTTCTGTTCCTTGAACGCTATACACTGGAGAATGGAATTTTTTACTTCGACCGCTTTGGAACTGCCGTGGGTTTTCACGACAAGACCGTTCAGCCCGAGCAGCGGTGCACCGCCGTACTGTTCGAGGTCAAAGGCCTTCAATGTCTCTTTCAGAGCCGGTTTCACAAGCAGTGCGCCGATCTTGCTGCGCAGCGAAGTCATCATTCCCTGTTTCACTACCTGTATCAACGTGCCGCCCACACCCTCATACATTTTCAGGATCACATTGCCCACGAAAGCCTCACATACAATTACATCCGCACCGCCCTCAGGAATATCCCGTGCCTCGATACTGCCGATAAAGTTGATGTCCCCGCACGCCTTCAGCAGAGGAAAAGTTTCTTTTACAAGCGCATTGCCCTTTTCCTCCTCCGCGCCGATATTGACGATCGCCACCCGGGGATTTTTCACGCCCATAACATATTCCATATAGATGGAACCCATCTTCGCAAACTGCACCAGATGCGAAGGCCGGGCATCCACATTGGCACCGCAGTCGATCAGCAGGGACGCCCCTTTGGTTGTCGGGATTACCGGCGCAAGCGGCGGCCGCTCTATGCCTTTGATTCTGCCCACAAGAACCTGTCCGCCCACAAGAACCGCACCTGTGCTGCCTGCGGATACAAACGCATCACAGCTGCCGTCCTTTACAAGTTTCATCCCCTTTACAATAGAAGAATCCTTCTTCGCACGAATTGCCGCGACAGGGGGTTCCGCCGTTTCAATCACTTCCGCAGCGTTCACGATCTCCACCTGCTCTGCCGGAAACGTGTACTTTTCCAGTTCCTTTTGAATGGCATCTTCCCGTCCCGTCAAAAATACCCGAATCCTCTTACTCTCCAAAACCGCGTTTACGGCTCCTTTGACCACTTCCTCCGGCGCATTGTCGCCGCCCATGGCGTCCACCGCCACATTGATCCAATCACTCATTTTGATTTCCTCCGTCTGAAAATACGGTAACAGTTCATACTATATAAATATACTAAACCCTTGTTTAAAAAGCAAGGAAAGAAATGGGAATGAAAAAAGGCATTCCCGAAACCGGAAATGCCCCCGTCTGACTCTTTCAGTCCTGCATCAGTCCACGCTGATGATCTCTTTTTTATTATACGCGCCGCAGGCTCTGCAAACTCTGTGCGGAATCATCAGAGCGCCACATTTACTGCATTTTACCAAAGTAGGAGCGCTCATTTTCCAGTTTGCTCTCCGTTTGTCTCTTCTTCCTTTGGAAGATTTATTTTTGGGACAGATAGACATCGTTACACCTCCTTACCCGCGTTAAAAATATCTTTTATTGCTGCCAATCTCGGGTCAGGAACAAAAGTATCACATTCACAGGTTCCCGTATTCAGGTCCGTACCGCACACACTGCAAATTCCTCTGCAGTCCGGCCGGCACAGAATCTTCATTGGCCAGTTTACCATAATTTCACGAGATACAAGATCGTCCACATTGATCTGATAACCGATCAGACAATGATCCGCCTCGTCCTCCGAAGCAGCCGCTTCGCACTCCGGCGATGCCGCCGCAGCCGAAAATTCCAGAGAAAGGGGATACAAAACATCCTGCAGACACCGGTCACACGCAAGCATAAGTGTCAGATCAATCGTTCCCGTGATCTGTGCTCTGCCCTTGCCTGTATTGACAGCCGAAAGGCTGACCGGTGATTTTTCCGTAACCGGATAATCTTTTTCCCCATATCGTATGGTGTCCGGTTCATATTCTGTCCGATGCGTCTCCGTCCTGCCTTCCATCGACAGCACGTCCGTTAAATTCCATATCATTGTAAACTCCTGCTCATACGTGAATTATTATACCTGGGAAGGAGGATTTTGTCAACTGATTTTTCTGTTTCATGCCTGACAAATGTGCCGCAGAATGGAAACAGAAAAGGAAGGCCTTTCTGCGCACAAAAAGTCTTCCTTCTCCCTTTGTTTTATAAACCGCCGGTTTACTTTGCCCGGTCTGCCAGATATGCGGCAACCTTTGACTGGTACTCATCTACAGAATATGTCAGATTCTGCGGTACGCAGAAATACAGGTCAAGCCCTGTGGAAGGATCCTTTACACTGATGTGGCTGCCGGAACAGTTCATCAGATCGCAGTTGCTCTTATAACGGGGCGGCGCAAAATACCGGTTCTCCTGTGTCTCTTTTTTCACTTCTGCCGGAGCAGGAGCCTCAACTTTGTTTTCCGCCCGGTCTGCCAGATATGCGGCAACCTGTGTCCGATACTCATCCACAGAATATGTCAAATTCTGCGGTACGCAGAAATACAGGTCAAGCCCCGTGGAAGGGTCCTTTACACTGATGTGGCTGCCGGAACAGTTCATCAGATCACAGTTGCTTTTGTAGCGGGGGGGTACCATGTCGCCTTCTTTTGCACAGACAGCCATGGAAGAAGCCATAACCAGCGTTGCCGCGGCTGCGGTAATCAAAAAAGCTCTAAATTTTCTCAATTCATTTTCCTCCTTCATAAGAATCGTTTGAAAGCTTTCCCACTTATTATAATCCCCCGCAAAGAGTTTGTCAACTTTTACCAATTAAATCGCATTTATCCGTCAAATATTATGTATTTTCTGCAATTTTCTACAAAAGTGCACGGGTTTCTCTGGCGATTGCCAATTCTTCATTGGTGGGAATCACCAAAATCTGCGTGCCGGAGTCCGGCGTTGAGACAATCAGATCCTCGCCGCGTTTTCCGTTCTGTTCCTGATCCAGCTTCACACCGAGCCAGCCCAGATATTCACATACCATATCCCTTATCAGCGGACTGTTTTCTCCCAGTCCCGCCGTAAAGCAGATGCCGTCCACGCCGTTCATGGCGGCGGTATACGCGCCGATATATTTTGCCACCCGGTAGGCAAACGCTTTCATGGCTCTCGTTCCTTCCGGCGTGTTTTTTTCATATGCGTCTTCCAGATCGCGGAAATCAGAGGAAAAGCCGCCCGAAAGTCCCAGTACGCCGGACTTTTGATTCAATATCCGCATAACCTCTTCCAGCGTTTTGCCTTCTCTGTGCGCCAGAAATTCGATGACGGCAGGGTCCAGATCGCCGGAGCGCGTCCCCATAATCAGACCTTCCAGCGGTGTCAGTCCCATGGAGGTATCGACCGATTTCCCGTACTTCACGGCCGATACACTGGCCCCGTTCCCCAGATGGCATACGATCAGCTTCAGAGCGCCCGGCTCTTTTCCCAGAATCTGCGCCGCCCGTTTCGACACATAGGAATGGCTTGTCCCATGGAAGCCGTAGCGCCTTACTTTATATTTCTCATAGTATTCGTAGGGAATCCCGTATAAATACGCCTCCTCCGGCATCGTCTGGTGAAATGCGGTATCAAACACTGCTGCCATCGGCGTCTGCGGCATCAGATCCCTGCAGGCGCGAATGCCCGTCAGATTTGCCGGATTGTGCAACGGTGCGAGTTCGCTGCACGCCTCGATAGCGGCAAGCACCGCGTCATCAATCAGAACGGAAGATGCAAACCGTTCCCCGCCGTGCACAATCCGGTGTCCCACCGCATCAATCTCGGACAGATCACCGACCACACCCGATCCGGCGGCCGTCAAGGCTCCGAGCACCATGCGGATCGCCGCTTTGTGATCGTCCATAACTGCTTCCGTCGTCTGTTTTCCGCCGCCGGCCTTCTGATATACCATCCGGCTGCCTTCGATACCGATCCGCTCGCAAAGCCCTTTTGCAATCACCTGCTCGCTCTCTGCGTCGATCAACTGAAATTTCAGCGAAGAGCTTCCGCAGTTAATAACCAGAATATTCATCTGCCGTTCCTCCCGTTTCCGTTATGATAACTGTGCCTGAACAGCCGTCAGTGCCACAACGCCGACAATATCTTCCCACGAACAGCCCCGGGACAGATCGTTGACCGGCTTCGCAATCCCCTGAAGCATCGGGCCGTATGCCTCCGCCTTGCCGAGCCGCTGCACAAGCTTATACCCGATATTGCCGCAGTCCAGATTGGGGAAGATCAGGACATTGGCTTTGCCCGCCACTTCGCTTCCCGGCGCCTTGGATTTCGCAATATGCGGCACAAGCGCCGCGTCGGTCTGCAGTTCTCCGTCCAGCGTCAGATGTGCATACTGCTCATGCGCAATTTTGACCGCGTCCACCACCTTGTCCACCAGCGGATGCTTGGCGCTCCCTTTCGTGGAATGGGACAGCATGGCGATCACGGGCTTTGCCCCTACCAGATTGCGGAAACTCTTGGCGCTCGTATCCGCAATCGCCGCCAGTTCTTCCGCCGTGGGATCCTGATTCAGACCGCAGTCCGCAAACAAAAACGTACCGTGATACCCGTATTCGCAGTCCGGCACATCCACGATAAAAAATGCGGAAACCAGCTTCGTCCCTTCCGCTGTCTTCAGAATCTGCAATGCGGGCCGCAGTGTATCCGCCGTGGCATGACATGCCCCCGCCACCATGCCGTCCGCATCATTCGCCTTTACCATCATAATACCGAAGGTCAGATAATCGCTCAGCAATATCTCCTTTGCTTTTTCCGGCGTCATCCCCTTATTCTTTCGCGTCTCATACAGCAGGCTGACATATTCGTCCAGTTTCTCGCTCGTCGCGGGATTTACGATCTTAACCCCTGTCAGATCGACCTCCAGCCATCCGGCACCGTCCAGAATCTTTTCCTCATTTCCGATCATAATAATTCTGGCAATGCGCTCCTCCAGAATATGAGCCGCCGCAATCAATGTCCTCTTATCGTTTGTCTCCGGAAGTACAATGGTCTTGAGGTCTCCTCGCGCCTTCTCTTTCATTAAATCAATGTAACTCATCCACCCAGTCTCCTTTTCCTTCTTACGATATACAACAAGCGGTTTGCTGCCTTATTATATTCTTTTAAATTATATCGCAATTTGCGTTTTGTATACAAGATATAAATGCAGAAAATATTGTGTAAAATCGGGTACAAAAAAATCATTCTGTGATAAACTAAAGAGCAAAAGAAACGAGGTATCCCGATGAACGTTACCGGCATCATAGCAGAATACAATCCCTTCCACAACGGACATGCCTACCACATCCGTCAGGCCCGGGAAATGACCGGCGCCGATTTCTGCGTGGCAGTTATGAGCGGCGACTATACGCAGCGCGGTGAACCGGCCCTGCTGGACAAATACGTCCGCACGGAAATGGCGCTGGCAAACGGCATCGATCTGGTACTGGAACTGCCGGTTGCATTCGCCTGTGCAAGTGCGCCGCGTTTTGCGGCCGGCGCCGTTGCACTGCTGCACAAACTCGGTGTCGTGGACTGCCTTGCATTTGGCAGCGAGTGCGGTGATGTGGATACCCTGTCGGAAATCGCCGCCGTGCCTGCCGCAGAACCGCCCCTTTATACGAACACGCTGAAAGACGCCCTGCGCCGCGGCCTCTCTTATCCCGCCGCGAACGCAGACGCCCTGCTCGCGTACTTTGCGTCCCCGACCGGCCAAAGCCGCAGGCCCGCGGCAGACGATGCCGAAAAGCTGGCCGCTCTGCTGGCTTCTCCCAACAATGTCCTCGGTATCGAATACTGCAAAAGCCTGCAAACACTGCGCAGCCCGATCCGCCCTGTCACCGTCCTGCGCAGGGGAAGCAGCTATTCGGATCCCGGGTTTTCCGATCCCTGCAATGCCTCCGCACTTGCCATCCGCACCGCACTGCGCCCGCAGGCAGAAACCGGTACGGAATCACTGCACGGCCAGGAGGACGGACGAACGGCCAGGACACTACAGACGATCGCTCCCTACGTTCCGGCCAGTGTCCTTGCCCTGATGCGGCGGGAATACGGCAGGACATTTCCCGTTTTCCCGGACACACTTTCCCGGATGCTCCACTATAAATTACTCATGGAAGCGGAAAGCGGCTTTACCCGCTACCTCGACGTATCCGGCGATCTCTCCGACCGAATCCGCAATCATATACCGCAATACGAAGATTTTACGTCATTTTGTCTGTTGCTGAAGACAAAAGACAATACGTACACCCGGATCAGCCGCTGCCTTCTCCATATTCTCCTGGACATCCGCAAACCCGAAACGGATGCCGAAAACGGTTCCGCCGTCTCCTATGCCAGAATACTGGGATTTCGCAGGGAAGCGCTCCCTCTGTTGACGGCAATCAAGGGAAATACCGCAATCCCGCTTATTTCCAAACTGGCCGATGCCGGGAAACTGCTGGATGAACGTGCGCTGCAGACATTAAAAAAAGACATCCAGGCCGCGCGCCTCTACGACGCGCTGATCCTGCATGCCTTTCAAACCAGACTGCCCGATGAAACCCGGCGGCAGATTATACGGCTCTGACGCCGTACATCCTTACGATCTGCAGGCGATAACCCGCAGCACAAACTCCCATACCCGTCTGGTGGAAGCAATACTCAGTTTTTCTTCGGTTGTATGAATGCCGACCATATCCGGGCCGATGGAAACCGCGTCCAGATCTTCAATCTTATCCGCCAGCAAACCGCATTCCAGCCCTGCGTGAATCGCCTGAATCACAGGGTCCTTTCCGTACATCTCCCGATAAATCCGCACCATATCTTCCCGCAGCACGGAATCCTTCCGGTATTCCCATGCCGGATAACTGCCTTCCGTCGTCAGGCTGCCGCCCAGAATCCCGGCCAGACAGGCGATCTTTTCCACCAGAAAATCTTTTGCGCTCTGCACCGAACTTCTGACCGCATAGTGCAGTTTCAGCTCCGTTTCATTCAGGTGCAGGACACCCAGATTCAGTGATGTCTCCACAAGTCCCGGAATATCCGCGCTCATCGACTGAATCCCGCCCGGCAGCAGATTGACCAGTGCAAGCACTTTCTTCCTGCTCTCCTCTGTCAGTGTATATTCGTCACCGATTCCCCGGTTTTTTACGGCAATGTGAAGCCCAGGCTCCGTAACCGCATACTCTTTCTGCAGCGCCGCCTCTGTCTCCCGGATAAGCGCTTCCAGCCGCTTACCGTCTGCCTCCGCCACAATCACGTCCGCCGAAGACATTCTCGGAATCGCATTGTCTTTCAGGCCGCCTTCCATGGCTACGAGAGAATACGCGACCACGCCGTCCAGCGCCAGCAGCACCCGTCCCAGCGCCAGATTGGAATTGGCTCTTCCTTTGTCGATCTCCACGCCGGAATGCCCGCCGGTCAGCCCTTCGACCGCAATATGATACACGGTTCCGTGGCTCGTTTCACGCGAAACCGGCAGCGAAACATTCGCCCGGCAGCCGCCGGCACAGCTTGTCAGAAAATATCCTTCCTCCTCCGAATCCAGATTCAACAGTTTATGTCCCTTCAACATCGACAGATCGACGGCGCCGGCGCCTTCCATTCCCACTTCCTCGCTGACGGTAAAGACCGCCTCAATCCGGGGATGCGGCAGCGTGTCGTCTGCCAAAATCGCCAGCGCCATTGCAATGGCGATACCGTCGTCGCCGCCGAGACTGGTCCCCCGGGCGGCGATATAATCTCCTTCCACACAGAGATCCAGGCCGTCTTTTTCAAAATCAATCACACAGCCCGGCTCTTTTTCGCATACCATGTCCAGATGTCCCTGAATAATCAGCGGTTCCACCGCTTCATATCCTGCCGCCGCCTCTTTTATAATCACAATATTGCCCAGTGTGTCCTGATGCACTTCCAGTCCGCGGCTTTGGGCAAAATCCACACAGTAGTCGCTCAGCTTTTTTTCCCGATAGGAGGGATGCGGAATGCTGCATATTTCCTCAAAATACCGGAATACTTCCGCAGGCTCCAGATTTGATAAAACGCCCATATTTTTATTTTCTCCGTAAATTTACATATAAGATAAAATCATTGCTGCGCAGAATATGGAGAAACTCGGTCAGCCGTTCATACAGAGGTTCCGCGTTTTCTCCAAACTCCATTTTTACCAGTTTACCGATCCGGTATACATCCCGCTCGCCATCGATCTGTTTCCAGATAAAACTGCCGAATGCATCCAGCTCGATCCGGCTCACTTTCGGTTTTCGGAAACAGATCTGTGCAATCCGGTTGAAAAGCCCTCTGTTTTTCCGTTCGATTTCCACATTGCCGTCCGCATTCTCCCGCCAGGGAAAGCGTGTATTCCGTTTCGGAATATAGTCCAAAAAATTCGGTTTCTGTTTTTTGCTCATATCCGTTTATTTACCGGTATTTCCTTTTTTCTTTTTATTGATAAACAAAACAATCGTGGCGCACAGGAGAGCAAATACAAAGAGGCCTCCCCAGTTTCCGAGATTGATACCCAGACAGCTTCCCAGGAAATCGCCCAGTGTGCCGGCTCCCATCGGGATAATCGCAAAGACTGCCAGCAGAATGCCGACCAGACCTTCACCCGCGATCAGGCCGGAGGAATACAGAACACCGTTCTCCACCATCTGTTTTCTGTCTTCTTCGGAATCCATTTTCTTTTTGTCATAATACAGTCTGATCAGACCGCCCACCATAATCGGCGTGCTCAGATGAATGGGCAGATACAGTCCCACAGCAAACGGCAGAACCGGAATCTGCAGAATTTCCACGACGATTGCGATAAACGCGCCGACGAAGATCAACGCCCACGGAAGCTCGCCGCCCATTACGCCTTCGACAACCATCTTCATCAATGTCGCCTGCGGAGCGGGAAGTTCGGAAGAACCATAGCCCCATGCCGTACTCAGAAGGTAGAGTACACCGCCGATGGCAATCGCGGATACGACAACGCCGACCAGCTCACCGGTCTGCTGTCTCACGGGCGTAGCCCCCACGATAAAGCCGGTCTTCAGATCCTGTGACGTATCGCCTGCAATCGCTGCGATAATACAGATAATGGAACCGATTGTAATCGCCGCCACCATACCGGGCATACCGATATTGCCGCTGGCTTTCAGAAGCATCGTCGCAATCAGCAGTGTCGCAATCGCCATACCGGACACCGGGTTATTGGAACTGCCCACGATGCCGACCATTCTGGACGATACCGTCGCAAAGAAAAATCCGAATACGATAATGATAATGGCGCCGACCAGATTAACCGGAATAGCCGGGATCAGCCACATGGCGATGGCAATCACACCGACCGCAATCATTACGATGTTCATCGGCAGGTCTTTGCTGAGACGGTTGCTCTCCGCCGCTTTCTTGCCGTAAACTGCCATCGCCTGTTTAAATGTACGGAAAATCATCGGCAGCGATTTTATCAGGGAAAGAATCCCGCCGGCCGCCACCGCACCCGCGCCGATATAGCGGATAAAACTGCCCCAGATTCCCCATGTGCCGAGCTCACTGACCGGAGCCGTAGCCGGATACAGTACCATGTCGCCGCCGAACAGCACGATCAGAGGCATCAGGACAAACCAGCCCACCGTACCGCCGGCCAACAGATAAGACGATACCTTCGGCCCGCAGATATAGCCCACACCCGCCAGTGCGGGAAGCACATCCATACCGATACCGGAACCTTTGTAACTTTTGATTTCAAAATCCACCTCGCTCGGGAACAGTTTCAGTCCGTCTGCGATAAACTTATATGCCGCCGCAATCCCCAGACCCGCAAATACGGTGCCTGCCTTTGCGCCGCCTTCTTCCCCGGCGAGCAGTACTTCCGCACATGCCTGTCCTTCCGGGTAGGGAAGCTTGCCATGCTCTTCCACAATCAGTGCGGAGCGCAGCGGAATCATAAACAGTACGCCAAGCACACCGCCGCAGAGCGCGATCAGCGAAATCTCAATCAGAGAAGGATTGGCGCTCCCCTCTTCCGTCGCCCACATAAACAACGCGGGCATCGTAAAGATCGCACCGGCCGCCACCGATTCACCGGCCGAGCCGATCGTCTGCACCATATTGTTCTCCAATATGGAATCCCGCTTTAAGATCACACGGATAATACCCATCGAAATAACCGCCGCCGGGATGGACGCCGACACGGTCATGCCCACGCGCAGCCCGAGATAGGCATTTGCGCCGCCGAATAACACGGCAAGCAGTGCGCCGATAATGATCGAAGTCACGGTCAGCTCGGGCACCACCTTGTCCGCCGGGATAAACGGCTTAAACTCTTTTTTGTCTTCCATTTCCTTTAACCACCTTTCGTATAGTGGTACCATTGTACAATACGACAAACGTTTTTGTCAATTTGCACAGATCATTTTGTGAAACCGGTATTCCCGTTGTTAATTTTTAAAGCTGTGAATCGGCGCGGGAATCCGGCCGCCCCGGCTGATAAAGGCATCGCAGGAAAACGCGTTGACGGGCATAACCGGCGCGTATCCGAACAGGCCGCCGAACTCCACCGTATCCCCCACGTCCTTGCCGATCGCCGGGATAATGCGCACCGCCGTCGTCTTCTGATTTACCATGCCGATCGCCATCTCGTCCGCTATGATACCGCTGATCGTCGAAGGTTTCGTCTTTCCCGGAATGGCAATCATATCCAACCCTACCGAGCAGACACAGGTCATGGCCTCCAGCTTTTCCAGTGTCAGCGCGCCCGCCGTCACGGCGTCTATCATCCCCTGATCCTCCGACACCGGAATAAACGCGCCGCTCAGGCCGCCCACATACGAAGACGCCATCACGCCGCCTTTTTTCACCTGATCGTTCAGCAGCGCCAGCGCCGCCGTCGTTCCCGGCGCGCCTGCATATTCCAGACCGATTTCACACAGAATATCCGCCACACTGTCACCGACGGCAGGCGTCGGCGCAAGCGAGAGATCGACAATGCCAAACGGAACGCCAAGCATCCGGGATGCCTCCTGCGCCACAAGCTGTCCGACCCGCGTCACCTTAAAAGCAGTCTTCTTGATCGTCTCGCACAATACCTCGAAATTCTCACCCCGCACCTTCTCCAGAGCGGTCTTGACCACGCCCGGGCCGCTGACGCCCACGTTTACGATGGCGTCGCTCTCCGTCACACCGTGGAATGCGCCCGCCATAAACGGATTGTCATCCGGCGCATTGCAGAACACAACCAGCTTCATACAGGCCGCACAGTCCTGCTCCTTTGAGGCTTCCGCCGTTTCCCGGATCACCTCACCCATCAGCCGCACCCCGTCCATATTGATGCCGGTCTTTGTGGAACCCAGATTGACCGAACTGCACACCCGTTCCGTCTCCACAAGCGCCTGCGGGATTGAGTGAATCAGCATCTCGTCCGCCGGTGTCATCCCCTTGGAGACAAGTGCGGAATAGCCTCCGATCAGATTCACGCCCACCGCCTTCGCCGCCCGGTCCATCGTATGGGCAAGCGTGACAAAATCCGCCGGCGCTTTGCATGCGGCAGCCCCGGCCAGCGCCATGGGCGTAACGGAAATCCGTTTGTTTACAATCGGAATCCCGAATTCTTTTTCTATCTCTTCTCCCACGGACACCAGGTTCCCGGCAACCCGCGTAATCTTTTCGTAGACATTCCGGTTACAGCGTTCCAGATCCGAGTCGATGCAGTCCAGCAGGCTGATGCCGAGCGTAATCGTACGCACATCGAGATTTTCCTTCTCGATCATTTTATTCGTTTCCGCCACCTCAAATATATTCAGCATTTCCCGTCCCCCTATATCCTGTGCATGCTCTGGAAAATTTCCTCCCGCTGGCATTTGATAATCACACCGATCTCCTCACCGAGCGCTTTCAGCTCATCCGCCATATCGCCATGGGATTTTTCCGTATGGGACGTATCCACAATCATCATCATATTAAAATATTCCTGCACAATCGTCTGGGAAATGTCCTGAATATTGATGCCGTTGTCTGCCAGATAAGTACAGACTCTGGCAATGATCCCCACAGTATCCTTTCCCACTACGGTAATAATTGTCTTTTTCATGCTGATCTCCTTCTGTTTCTTTATAACTCTATAATCTCTGACACTTCGCTTCGTTTCGCCACAGTGATGGGGAAATCGTTTCCCCGGAACGCGTTATCCGCCATGGTAATCTCCAGCCGCACCGTCTCATATGCCAGCTCGGCCATATTGTTTTCTTTGCTGAGATGCCCGAGCACCACGGCTTTCAGGCCGTCATGCAGTATGCGGGACAGGAAACGCCCGGACATCTCATTGGACAAATGTCCCCGTTCCCCCATAATCCGCCGTTTGAGATAATACGGATACGGCCCCGTCTCCAGCATGCGGATGTCATGATTGGCTTCCAGTAAGACGGCATCCATCCCCTGCATACAGGCAATGGTATATTCATTATACACACCCAGATCCGTCATAATACCCGCCCACTTTCCGTCATGGCGGAAGCGATAGGCCGCCGGCTGCGCCGCGTCATGGGAAATCTCCATGGGGGCAACCGTAATATCCTTGATGACAAAATGTTCTTCCTCCCGGACTTCCTGAAACAGTTCCGCCGGAATCCCGTGCAGGGAAGCCGTCTCCCGCAGCCTGCGAATCGTTCCCGCCGTCGCATAGACCGGGATTTCCCGTTTGCGGAGCAAAACGCCGAGTCCGCTGATGTGGTCGGAATGTTCATGAGTAATCAGAATGCCGTCCACGTCCCGCAGGGAAAGCTGCAGCGCCTTCAGTCCCGCCTCGATCCGTCTGCCGCTGATCCCCGTATCGACCAGCAGATGCGTCGTATCCGACCCGATATAGATACAGTTGCCGCTGCTGCCGCTGGCAATGCTGCACAGTCTCATACCCTTTAGTCCCTCCAGTAAATCTCTATCGTATCGCCCGCGGACAGAGGTTCCATATACTGCGCGTCCCCTCCGTTGCGTTTTGTCACAATGCTCTTACCCTGCGGCCGGGATAAATCAAAGTCAATAAAATCAAACAGATCCACGAATATATAAGAAGACTTTCCCCGCAGTACGACCGGGCTGCCATTTACGAAAATCTGCATATTCCGTATCGTATCGCCGCCCGCGTCCGGCTTTTCGGTTTCCGCATCCGGGCTGCCGGTTTCCGTATCCGCCGCCGGATCCGTCCCGCCGCCGGCCGTCAGATCTTCTCCCACATCCGCCTCTTCCCCGTCCGGCAGATCCGCATAAGACAGCGCCATCCCGTCTCCCGCTTCCTGCGTCTCCCGGTCGGAAAGCTGCAGCGTTTCCATCGTCCAGACAATCGAAAAATTCTCATAGACGTGCGTTTCCATATCCGCCTGTTTGTTATTGACATAAATGTGCATCTTCTCGTCAACGATCACATCCATAAACTCCGCGACCTGGCGCACCGTATAATAGTCCAGCATCACAATCCGGTCGTTTTCCCGGATGTCATAATATCCCGACTGCAGTTGACCGTTGACACTGGCAAACTTGGGCAGATCAATCTTTTTCTCATTGACCTCCACCCGGATAACCCCTTTGTATTCCGGCAGCCGGTTAATCTCCAGCGCAGCCGGCGCACCGGCCGTCGATTCCTGTACGGAGATCACATCATTGGCATGAATCGGCGTATGAATATCCGCCGGACTGCCGTTTACGGTTATCACTGCCGCCTCGCCGAGATTGCCCCGCACCATGCGGCTCTTGCCGTCCACAAGAAAGTGCAGCGCCTCGCCGCGTCTGGGAAACAGGCATTCATTGGGAAAGTCGGCCTGCAGTGCAGCGTCTACCACTGCCAGTCTGGAATTGTCATACAATTTGATTCTCTCATTGTTAAATGTCACAAAGACAAAGGAGTTGCTCTGTTCATAAAAAGCAACACAGATGCCGATCGGGGTTACGAGCAGAGAATCTTTTTTTGTCTCTTTTTCCAGAAACTGAATTTTCTGCATCACTTCTTCGCCCCGCAGCGCCACCCGCTCCAGCGCAATGCCAAGCCGCTCCGCCAGCATATCGGTGTATCCCGGGATCTTGCCGCCGCCGCCCACGACAAACACCGCGCTGACGGATTTATCCCCGTTCAGTTCACGTATCTTATCCGAAACCTGTCCCGTCATCGATTCCACGATCGGCCGCATCACTTCCAACAGCTCGCCCCGGCTGATCGTCTGCGGCAGTCCCATAATATCCTGATACCCGATGCTGTCCTTTTCCCCGCATTCCCGTTTGATCTGCTCCGCAGTCGCAAAATCCACGAGACAGTGCTGCGCCACGGCCTCTGTCAGCGCGTCGCCCGCTGCGGGAATCATCCCGTACGCCACGATACTGCCGCCCTGCGTAATCGAAATATCGGATGTCCCCGCACCCACATCGACCAGTGCGATATTCAGCATCCGGTACATCTCCGGAATCGCAACCTGAATGGCCGCAATCGGCTCCAGCGTCAGATTGACAACCTCCAGCCCGGCCTGTGCCACGGCTTTATACAGGCCGTCCACCACATCCTCCGGCAGAAACGTGCCGATCAGATCCACGCCGATCACTTTCGCCTTATGGCTTTCCAGATTGCCGATCACATAATGGTTCATATAATACCGGACAACGGAATAACCCACACAGTAAAACTTGACTTCGGAAGTATTCCCCCGGTTAAATTCCTCATAGGCAGCCTCGATACCTTTGGAATCCAGCGCATAAATATCCTCGGCCGTAATCTCCTTCTCTTCCTCAAACGCCGTCTCCGTATGCACGGTAATCGTCTTCAGCACACGGCCTGCGGCTGCAATGCACACATCGGTCAGTTTCCCGCCTACAGCCGCTTCCAGTTCCGTTTTCACCCGCATAATGGTCATGCCGACCCTGCCGATGTCATGAATCTGCCCGTCCAGCATGGCCCGCGTCTCATGCTCCCGCATGCGCTGCGCCACCACATAGAACTGATCGCCCGTCTTATAACCCACCGTTCCGACGATGCTCCTTGTCCCGATGTCCAGTCCGAATACCAGTTTGCCCGGATATTTCCTTACTTCTTCCACAGATATTCCCCCATCTTTCTGTCAATCTGTTCACAGGTATCTGCCAGCTCTCCGCTGTTGTCAATCACAAAGCTGCAATGTGCCCGGTATGCCGCGTCGGAAAGCTGCGCTGCCAGAATCCCGTCGATCTTCGCATCCGAATACCCTCTCGACGCCTTCAGCCGCTCCCGCCGCAGCGCTTCGTCCGCCCGGACATACCACAATTCTTCCACAACCGTATCGTACCCGTTTTCAATCAGCAGCGCCGCTTCCAGAAAGAAAAAGTCCACGTTTCCCTTCCGGCGTTCCTTCTCTATTTCCTGCAGGATACAGGCCCGCACGGCGGGATGGACAATGGCGTTGACCGCCGCCAGCTTATCCGCATCCCCAAAGATCAGCTCCGCCATCACATCCCGCCGGATCCGCCCGTCGGGCGCCAGAACCCGCCCGCCAAGAAGCGCCGCGATCTGACCGTGGCATACTCCGCCCGGCTCCTGCAGCCGTCTTGCCGCCTCATCCGCCAGAAGGATGCGGCAGTGATATTTTGTTTTCAGATATTCCAGTACCCTTGTCTTACCGGAGCCCACGCCGCCGGTTATGCCGATCACTCTCATTTGTCCGTTCCCACAGCCCTATTTCGCCTCGTACCAGTTTTTTCCGGTATGCATATCCACTTCCAGCGTGACGGACAAATCCGCCGCCCGCGTCATTTCTTCCCGCAGAATCCGTGCCACCTGCTCCGCCTCTTCTTCCAGTGTTTCAATCAGCAGTTCGTCATGCACCTGCAGAATCAGCTTCGAGCGGCATCCCGCCGCTTTCAGCGCCCGGTACACCCGGATCATGGCAATTTTAATCACATCCGCCGCCGTTCCCTGTATCGGAGAATTCATCGCCACCCGTTCTCCGAACGAACGCTGCATAAAGTTGCCCGACGCCAGCTCCGGCACCGGACGCCGGCGGCCGAACATCGTCGTCGCATACCCCGTTTCCCTGGCCTGCTCCACCATCCGGTCCAGAAACGCCTTCACACCCGGATAGGTGGCAAAATATTCCCGGATATAATCTTCCGCTTCCTTTTTGGAAATACTCAAATCCTGACTAAGCCCAAAGGAGCTGATCCCGTATACAATGCCGAAATTGACCGCCTTGGCATTGCGCCGCTGCAGCGGCGTCACCTCCTCCAGCGGCGTATGGAAAACTTTGGCCGCCGTAATGCGGTGGATGTCCTCGTCCATCCGGTATGCCTCGATCAACTGCTCATCCCCTGACATATGTGCCAGAATCCGCAGCTCAATCTGAGAATAATCCGCATCGGTAAAAATATGCCCCGCCCCCGGCACAAACACCTTCCGGATCAGACGTCCCAGCTCCATCCGCATCGGAATATTCTGCAGATTCGGCTCGGTGGAGCTGATGCGTCCCGTAGCCGTAATCGTCTGGTTAAAATTGGTGTGTATCTTTTTGTCCGCGCCGATAAAGACCGACAGACCGTCCGCATACGTCGATTTCAGTTTGGTAAGGCCGCGATATTCCAGTATTTCATCGATAATGGGATACTCCGGCGCCAGCTTTTCCAGAATATCCGCCGCCGTCGAATATCCGGTCTTTGTCTTTTTTCCGCCGGGGATGCCGAGTTTCCCGAACAAAATCTCGCCGAGCTGTTTCGGCGAGTTGATATTAAAGGTTTCGCCCGCTTTCTCATGGATACCCGCCTCCAGCTCCGCGATCCTGCCCGTCAGCGCTTCGCCGTACCGGCGCAGTTCTTCCGCTTCCGCCCGGATTCCCTCTTTTTCCATATCATACAAAACATAAGACAACGGCATTTCAATATCACGAAACAGCGTATCCATCCCTGCCGCCGTCAGTTTTTCCTGCAATATATCCCGTGCCTTATAAGCGGTATACGCACCGTAACAGCCATAAACGGCAAACCGTTCTTCCTCTGCCGCTTCCCGCATCGTCTTCTTGCCAAAACACTCTCCGTATCCCGGCATGGACAGCCCCGGATACTCCCGCGCCACATCCTCTATGGCATAATCGCTTTTAAGCGGATTCAACAGATAGGCCGCCAACTGTATGTCAAAGCAGTCTGATACGTCATCCTGCGCAAAATACGGATAAATCCCTTTCAGAAAAAAACCGGAGAGCTGTGTCCTGCCCTGCAGTCCACCCAGTTTCCCGGTTATATAATCCGCTGTCAGAAACCCCTGACATTTTATCACATATATATCGTTTTCCGAATAGCAGACGCCCAGCCCTGCCACATCGCAGTCCCTGTCGCGCAATAAAAATACGCCCACCAGATCCGCGTCCGCACAGGCGGCGAATATCGCCTCCGCCTCCGTCAGCTCCGTTACAAGCCGAAAACGCTGTTCGATTGTATCTGCCGATGATTTTCGTTCAAACCGTCCAAGCATATTTTTAAATTCCAGTTCCTGAAACATACCGTATGCCTGTTCCGTATACAGATTATGCATTCTGGCCGCTTCCAGCGAAAAGGGAAATTCCGCCTCTGTGCAGATTGTCGCCAATACTTTGCTCAGATCGGCCAACGCTCTGTTTTCCCGCAGAGATTCCCGGACGGATTTTTTGGAAACGGTATCCAGCTTTTCATAGACGGCGTCCAGAGAGCCGTATTCGGCCATCAAAGCCATGGCCGTCTTCTCCCCGATCTTCGGTACGCCGGGAATATTATCGGAAGCATCCCCCATCAGCGCTTTCAGCTCGATAAACTGCTGCGGTGTCACGCCGTATCGCGCCTCCACATCCCCCGCATAATAATCTTCGATTTCCGTTCTGCCGCCTTTTGTCTTCGGAATCCGGATCTTGATATGCCCGGACGCAATCTGTAAGAGATCCCTGTCGCCCGATACCAGCGTGACTTCCAGTCCTTCCTTTTCACAGCGCCGGGCCAGTGTCCCCAGAATGTCATCGGCTTCCAGTCCCGCCTTTTCGCAGATCTGGATTTCCATCGCCCGCAGCACATCCTTTAAAACAGGAACCTGTTCATACAATTCCTGCGGCATGGGCTTGCGATTGCCCTTATAGTCCGCATAAATCTCATGGCGGAATGTCGGCGCACTGACATCAAAAGCCACTGTCAGATAATCCGCCGATTCCTCCTCCAGAATCTTGAATAAGATATTCAGAAATCCGTATATCCCGTTCGTATGAAGCCCCGCGGCATTGCTTAAAAGCGGCACGCCGTAATAGGCTCTGTTTAAAATACTGTGTCCGTCAATCAATACAATTTTTTCACTCATTTAATTATCACCAATATCGTCATCAGAATCACCGCCAGAACTGCCAACGCTTCCATTACATACATAAACCACAGCACCCGCTTCCGGGAACGGATCTTCCTTCTGGCGCTTTCCATCTTTTTTTCCAACTGGCTCTGCAGGTCAAATGTGCTTTCCTTTTCCAGATGCAGCATCCCTTCCGTCACAAGATATTGAATCGCCAGTTCTTCCCGGCATTCTTCACACTCCGTGACGTGCTTCACAAAGCTCTGCAGATCCCTGCTGTCCAGTTCATCTTCTATGAATTTATATATATTCTTCCGGGTTTCCTTGCAATCCATACAGCCTCCTGTACTCTGACATGTCGATTATACACTAAATAGCAAAATTTGGAAAGCATAAAAACGGAGAGAGGTTTCCCTCTCTCCTGCCAGGTATTGCTGTCAGCATTGACACAGTTTTTCTGTCTGTTTCGTGCTTACAGCATTTTTTTCATTTCATCCGCCACGAACTGAACTTTTGTTCCGACAATAACCTGAACCGCGTTCTTGCTCGGCCGGATTACGCCTGCAATGCCTGCAGACTTAATCATTCCCTCATTAACAGCAACATAATCTTTTACTTCGATACGAAGTCTTGTAACACAGTTATCCAGAGAGGTTACGTTAGCTTTTCCGCCAAGACCTTCCAGAATAATTTCTGCCACTTTGGTAAAGTCATTGTTTGCGAGTACTGCGTTTCTGTCATCATCCATATCGTCGTCTTCACGTCCCGGTGTCTTCAGATCAAACTTGATAATCGCGAAGCGGAATACCAGATAGAATACAACGGCTGCCGCAATACCAAGCGGAATAATCAGCCATACTTTCTGCGCCAGCGGAAGCTGCGAACTGAAGATCAGGTCGGTAAGGCCGGCGGAGAAGGAGAAACCTGCACGGAAACCAAGTGCAACGGAAATTCCTGCAAAAATACCGTAGAGAATTGCATATACAACATACAGAGCCGGAGCCAGGAACATAAATGCAAATTCAAACGGTTCCGTTACGCCGCAGATAAAGGAACAGATCGCTGCCGCACCCATAATACCTGCTGCCACTTTTCTCTTTTCCGGTTTGGAGCAGTGAACAATCGCCAGCGCTGCTGCCGGAAGACCGAACATCATGGACGGGAAGAATCCTGCCATATACATACCGGTCTGTCCTGCCACACCGGTATTGCCCCAGAAATTGCCCAGGTCATTGATGCCGATTGCGTCGAACCAGAATACGGCATTCAACGCATGGTGCAGACCAAACGGAATCAGCAGACGGTTCAGGAATGCATAGATACCGGAACCTACCGCGCCCAGATTCTGGATGCTGGAGCCGAGTGCTACCAGTCCCGAATACACAACGGGCCATACAAAGAAGAGAATGCCTGCTACGACAATCGATACAACTGCCGTTACGATTGCCACGTATCTCTTGCCGGAGAAGAAAGAAAGCGCATCCGGCAGCTTTGTGCTCTTAAATTTGTTATAGCATGTAGAACCGATCACACCGGCAAGGATACCGATAAACTGGTTCTGAATTTTTCCATACGCCACGTGCGCCTCTGCATTTGTCAGTGTCGCAATAACGCCGGAGGAAAGCAGGTTGACAATCATCAGCCATGATACAAGACCTGCAAGGCCCGCTGCACCGTCATTGTCATCCGACATGCCGAATGCCACACCGATGGCAAACAGCCATGACATATTGTCGATCAAAGCACCCCCTGCTTTAATCAGGAAGAAACCAATGATTGCCGCAGCGCCTGTAATGTCGCCGCCCTGCATGGCATTTGGCGACAATGCATAGCCGACACCCATTAAAATACCGCAGACCGGAAGACATGCTACCGGAAGCATCAGGGATTTGCCTAACTTCTGTAAGTACTTCATCATAATTACTACCCCTTTCTTTTCATTCTGACCTGGCACAGAATGTCATTTTTTATCTATCGTTACAGGCTTTCTTTCAGGAATGCCTCTAACTCCGCCTGAGCCGTATCCTCGTCCTCGCCTTCAATGCTGAGGATAATCTTATTGCCCTGTTTCACGCCCAGAGACATAACGGCCATAATCCGCTTTGCATCCGCCGACTTGTCGTTTTCCGTGTTCTGAACCGTGATGTTACTCTGATAAGACGACGCTTTTTTTACAAAAAGTCCTGCCGGTCTCGCATGCAGTCCTACCGGATCGGTAATCACATATTCTACTGTTTTCATTTCTCTTTCTCCTTTTTCTGTTTATTCATGTAACGGTTTCGGCCAATGTATGCAGCCCGAACCGTCCGATGCAACGTTACGCGCCGATATGGCGAATCTTATCCCGCAGCTTCAAAATATAAACCGGGGAAACGGAAAGCTCATCCAGTCCCATATCGAGGAATGTCTCCGTCAGCGTGTCATCCGCAGCCAGTTCCCCGCAGATACCTACCCACGCGCCCTCCTTATGTCCGTTCCGAATGGTCATTTCAATCAGCTTCAGCACCGCCGGATGATGGGCGTCATAAAAAGGTTCCAGCTTCTGGTTCTGTCTGTCAATGGCAAGGGTATACTGCGTCAGATCGTTCGTTCCGATGCTGAAAAACGCCACTTCTTTTGCCAGTTCATCGCTTATCATCGCCGCCGCCGGCGTCTCGATCATAATGCCCAGTTCCACGTCGCCGAAGGAAATCCCTTCGCCTGTCAGCTCTGCCTTCACATCCTCCACAATGGCTTTGATCCTGCGGATCTCTTCCACCGAAATAATCATCGGGAACATAATCGCCGCCGTGCCGAACGCCGAAGCCCTGTAGATGGCACGCAGCTGTGTGCGGAATATTTCCTGCCTTGTCAGGCAGATACGGATGGCCCGGAAGCCGAGCGCGGGATTTTCTTCCGCATCCAGTTCAAAATAATCCGCCTTTTTATCCGCGCCGATGTCCAGTGTGCGGATAATCACCTTTTTGCCTCCCATACGTGAGATGACTTCTTTATATGCCTGGAACTGTTCTTCCTCCGTGGGGAAGGTATCCCGGCCCAGATACAGAAACTCGCTGCGGAACAGCCCGATACCGCCGGCATCGTTGTCAAGTACCTTTTCCACGTCCTCCACATTGCCCATATTGGCATATAAATGAATATGGCGCCCGTCCGCGGTGACATTTTCCTGCCCGATCAGCAGTTTCAGTTTTTCTTCGCGTTCCCGGATCTCCGTCTGCTCGCTGCGCTTTGCCTCCAGCACCGCTTCGTCCGGTTCTATGAAAAGAGTGCCCGATACGCCGTCCACGACGGCCTCTTTTCCGTGATATGCTCTGGTAATCTCCACATCGGTATTGACCAGAGACGGAATATTGAGAGAACGGGCCAGAATCGCCGTATGGGAATTGGCCGAGCCGTGTTTCGTGACAAACGCCAGTATCTTCGTCTTATCCATCGCGATCGTCTCGCTGGGCGACAGATCGTCCGCCAAGATTATCACCGGCTCTTTCGTATGCAGTCCCGGTTCTTCCCGCCCTTCCAGGACACGGACTACCCGGCCGGAAATATCCAGTACATCGGCGGCTCTCGCCTTCATATACTCGTCGTCCATCGATGAAAAAACGGCGGAGAACTCTTCCCCTGTCACCGTCACCGCATATTCCGCATTGACGGACTCCGTTCGAATGCGGTTTTCGATGGCTTCCAGATAATCCAGATCCTCCAGCATCATCTTGTGCACGTCAAAGATCATGGCATTTTCTTCGCCAACCTGCTCCATCGCCTCCTGATACAGTTCGTCAAGCTGCTCCATCGCCTCTTTTCTGGCCGTCTGAAAACGCGCAACCTCGCTCTCCGTATCCGCAACCGTCATTTTGGTCCAGGTACTTTCTTTTTTTTCAATTACATACAGTTTTCCGAGCGCTATCCCCTGTAACACGCTCTTTCCATGATAAGTTTCCATCATACTCCAACCTTCCTATATTTTAATTCGAAGAATGCAGTCCCCCTGCGATACTTTCCCTTCCACACTCGGAACAACATCCGCATAGTTCCCCGAATTGCAGATCAGAAGCGGTGTAATCGTGTCATATCCTGCCGCCGCAATCGCATCCAGATCGGCCTCCAGAAGCAGATCACCCTTGGATACCGTTGCTCCCGCCTCCGTATGCGTCGTAAAATGTTCCCCTTTCAGATTGACTGTGTCCAGTCCCACATGGATCAAAACTTCCACGCCTTCGGTGGAGGTAATGCCGATGGCATGTTTCGTGGGAAACAGTGTGTTGATCGTTCCGTTTACGGGCGCATAGAACTTTCCGTCTTCCGGCCTGACAGCTATGCCTTTCCCCAGTATCTCCTCACTGAAAGTCGGATCGGACACATCCTTGATGCTGACGCATACCCCGCTGCAGGGCGAACCGATCTCCAAATCCTTTTTCTTGAATACACCACCCAAAAATCCCATATTTTTCTCCTTCCTCTCCGCGGCGCCGGAAACTACGCATAAAGATCCCGGATCCGCAATAAAATAACGACAAGATACAACTGTTCTTCCTCTGTCATATGACATTTGTATTCTTTCTGCAAAAGCGCTGCGGTATCCGCCACCGCCTTCATCAGTTCCGGACAGCACGCTTCCACATAAGTACGCATTCTGCTGTCCCCGTTCTCCTTTAACGGTTTCAGCGTCAGCATCCTGCATACCATAAATTTCAGATCGGACAACAGCCAATCCATTTCCAGACTGTCCGCTTTCTGTATCGGCAGATAATCCCTGATCTGCTCCATGATTCTGTCCATGATTTCCGTCAGAACCCACATGTCCCGCACCCGCAGGTTCAGTTCCGCATTTACAAGATGCAGGGCAATCGATGAGGCTTCGTCCTCAGGCAGCCGGGTTCCCGTCTTTTCTTCGATCAACTGCAGCGCATGCAGCCCGATCGCGTATTCCGTCGGGTAAAACCGCCGGATTTCACTGTGCAGTGCGTTTGTAAAATTCATATTTTCCTGAAAACGTTCCAGCGCAAAACTGATATGATCCGTCAGCGTAATGTATACGTTCTGATTCAGCGGAATCCCCAGTTCCCTTTTCGCATAAGAGATGATGTCGTTGGATACCTGGATATATTCCAGCGGGAGTTTTGCCAGCAGATCCTGAAATCTGGTCAGAACATCCTCGTCTTCCATCCGGAATATCTTTTCGATCCGGCTCTCGTCGCACGTCTGGCCACGCTTTTTCCCAAAGCCGATCCCGCTGCCCATCACGACGATTTCCCTGCCATTTTCATCCAGAGCGCTGACTACGCTGTTATTTATAATTCGCTCGATAACCAATTTTTATCCCCTTCAGAAAACCCGTAACAACTGTGCCGGAAACACTGCAGCGTCTCCGGCTGTAATAAAAAAACCAAATTTTATAAATCAATCACCCCTGATTAACTTATAAAATCTGGTTTTGCCTGCTTCCAGTAACAATCCATCTCTTATATCCGTCTTACAATCTGTTACTTAAGAACTATAGACAGTATAGCAATCTATCCAAACATTGTCAACCCATTTTTCGCAACTTTTATCTTTTTCAAGAAAACTCTTCTCTTTTTTTGTGCAGAATGTACAATCCGCAATGCCTTCCGTATAATTTCCCGCATCGGTGAGGACAATATGCATCAATACGGCTATTTTTATCGGGAAGGCAGTTACCACACCATGAAATTATCTACATCACTCGAAAACAATAAAAAACAGGCCGGCGAACGCTTTCCGCTCGGAAAGAGTTTTGACCTGATTACACGGGATCTGTACCTGGGAAATACCGCCGCGTGGTTTCTCGGCATCAACGGTATGTGCCGGACAGAAGTACTGCAGGAAATTTTTTCCGATCTGCAAAATCCCTGCTATATGAAAGACAATACGATCGAGGACATTTCCCTGTATATGGCCTCCAAGATCGGCTATGCACAGACAGAACTGACAGACGACTGGGATACGATCGTCTCCGCCGTGTTGAGCGGCCCGTGCGTCCTGCTTGTGGACGGCTTTTCACAGGCTATTCTGCTCGATACCCGCACATATCCGGCCAGAAGCATTTCCGAACCGGAAACGGAGCGGGTGACGATGGGCGCCCGCGACGGATTTGTGGAAACCATGCTTTTCAATGCCAATCTGATCCGGCGCCGCATCCGCAATCCCCGTCTGACCTTTGCCGTGCGGTCCGTGGGAACCGACAGCCGCACCGATGTGGCCATCGCCTATATCGACGGCTATGTCGATGAGACATTGCTGGAAAAGATTGACGAAAGCCTGCACGCCGTACGGGCGGCGTCCCTGACGATGGGCGCCAAAAGTCTGGAAGAACTACTTGTCCACAAACGCTGGTATCATCCGCTGCCAAGCATCCAGCAGACGCAGCGGCCCGACGTGGCCTGCAGCTATCTGACGGAGGGAAATATCCTGCTCCTTGTGGATAATTCTCCCTCCGCCCTGATCCTGCCGAGTACGATCTTTCAGTTTACCCAGAGCCCGGAGGACTATTACAAAAGCCCCGTAGTCGGCAGTTACAGCCGTCTGCTGCGCTTTTGCTGCATTTTTATCAGTCTGTTTCTGCTGCCTGTATTTCTGCTGCTCGGCTCCTATTTTCCCGCTGTCGCGGACACGCTCTCTCTCTTTCCCGTCGAACAGCTCAGCGGCGCCAGACTGCTTTTGTACACACTGTTTGCCGAGCTTGCGCTCGATTTGTTCCAATATTCCGCGGCCCACAGCCCTTCCTCGTATTCCGGCGCCCTGTCCATCGTCGGCGGCCTGATTCTCAGCGACGCCGCCATCGACCTGCACTGGGTTTCGCTGGAGGTGATGTTTTACGCGGCGGCCACCATGCTGGCCTCACTGGCGCTTTCCAGCACCGCCTTTTCGGAAGGGCTGCGGTGTTACCGCATCTTCCTGCTCCTCGTCACCGGGATGTTCGGTCTGTGGGGATTTCTGGCCGGCTGTGCGCTCGTCTTTCTCTCCGTTTTGACAACGCCCTCCTTCGCCGGAAAAAGCTTTTTCTGGCCGCTGTTTCCCTTTAACCGCAAAGCGCTCGCCACGCTGTTTTTCCGAAAGCCCACCTATATGGCGCAGCCGGGCAATATCTGGAAGCGGGAACGCAAAAAGCAGGGTCACTGAATCTCACCGAGCGGGCGGATATGGTATCCCATCTTCTCCCACTCGGTCAGCAGTTCATCCAGTATCTGCGCGTTTGTCGCAGACGTACTATGTAAGAGCACAATGGCGCCGGGATGAATCCTGCCGAGCAGCTTTTCAAACGCCTCCTCCTTCGTGGGCTGGTCGTCTTCCAGCCAGTCCACGTAGGCCAGACTCCAGAAAAATGTCTGATACCCCATGGCTTTTGCCTGTCTCAATGTCTCCGCGCTGTATTTTCCCTGCGGCGGCCGGTAAAATTTCGCCAGTTCCCCGCCGGTGATCTCTTTATATTTCTCTTCCAGCAGCCGGATTTCCTGCTCGAATTCCGCCTCCGATTTCACGGTCATATCGGGATGATGATAAGAATGATTTCCCACCGTATGCCCTTCCGCTGCCATCCGTTTTACCAGTTCCGGGCTTGTTTCCAGATAATTGCCAACGACAAAAAAAGTGGCCGACACCTGATGCTTTTTCAGCGCGTCCAGTATGGCCGGTGTGTTTCCGTTTTCAAATCCCGCATCAAAGGTAAGATAGATCACTTTCTCCTGTGTGCCGCCCACATACCAGGCGTCATACTCTGCCAGTTCCCCGGCCCCGGTATTGCCCGTCGGTTTCTGCCCGCTTTCTCCGAATCCAAGCCCCCAGTCCTTCGACTCATGCGCTATGGCGGAAGTCTCCTTCCACACATTCACGCCTCCTGCCAGACCGGCCCCGATCATATACATCATCACAAACAGCAGACCGACCCGGGCCAGAACCTTATATTCGTTTACCATGCTTCGCCTTATCCTGCTTCCTGTTCCTTTTGTCAAGTATATGCAGGAAAGCAGGAAGTTAGGAAAAGATTATCATAACTTTACCGTATTCCTCCGTTTTATCCCGCATAAGAGCAAAGCCATATCCGGCCTCTTCCGGCGGAAACGTGTGCGTAATCAGAGCCGCAGGGTCAATCCGCCTCTCCTGCAGACGTTTTCGCACATAATGCCAGTCATCGTCCGGCTCATGGGTAAACGTCGTATTCCATGTACCGGTCACGCTGAGCTGGCTGCGGAGAATTTTCCAGTAACGATCCCGTTCCAATGTCATATCCGAAGCGGGATTGCCGACCAGTACGATCCGGCCGCCGGGCGCCGTGCCGTCAACACTCAGCGAAACGGTTTCCTGTTTTCCCACGCATTCAAAAAAGACGTCGGCTCCCGCGCCGCCTGTGCGCTCCGCAATCCATCCCTGCACATCGCCGCCCGCGTCGCAATAGCAGTCTGCCGGCACGCCCAGCCGGGCAGCGGCCTGTCTCTGAAACGCCTTATTGCCGACCACGAAGATATGCTCCATACCGGCTTCCTTTAAAAACATCACAAGCAAAAGACCGATCGTCCCCAGACCACAGACGACAATCCGGTCCGCCTTTGTCAGAGCAGCCCGCCGCATGGCATGCACCGCTACCGCCATCGGCTCCATCATGGCCCCTTCCGCAAATGACACCGTATCGGGCAGCGCGATCAGATTATCCGCCGGTACGGCCACGTATTCCGCAAAGCCGCCGTCCCGGCGTGAACCCAGATAATCGTAATGACGGCACATTTCATACTGCCGGCTGCGGCATGGCCCGCAGTCATGACACGGTATCAGCGGAAATACGCCGACGCGCCGGTGCAGCCATTCCCGCTGCGCGTCCGCCGCCTTTACGACCACGCCGGAAAACTCATGCCCGGGAATCAGCGGATGGACATGCGCGCCGGTCCGGTATATGCGGGGAATATCCGAACCGCAGATGCCTGCCGCCCCGACCTCCACCAGCACTTCGCCCGCTGCCGGAACCGGCTCCGCAACGTCCTCCCGTCTGCAGTCCCCGATATTATGCAATACCCATGCTTTCATCTCCGCCCTCTTTTCTCTCTTCCACAAGCCGGCGGAACCGTTCCAGATCGCCGCCTGTCGTGATCTTAAAATTCCGCTCGTCCCCCGGTATCATCACCATATCCATACCCGCCATAACGGCCGGTTCCGTGGAACCGTTGATCTCCAGAATCCGGTCCGGCAAAAGCCGTCGGTTGGCATCCAGATACGCTCCGAGCCGGAACACTTCCGGGGCCTGTCCGGCAAAAATTTCCGTCCTGTCCAGCAGGGCGTTGATTGTTTTCCCGTCCGTACTCCCGTATACCGTGTCTTTCATCGGCAATACCGGAATCACGCCTTCATGGCCGTCCGCAGCCGCCAGACAGGCCGACACCGTCTCCGCCGTCAACAGCGGCCGCGCGGCGTCGTGAATCAAAACCCTGTCGGCATCGTCCGCACAGGCTTTGATATCAAGCAGCCCATTGTAAATGGAAAGCTGCCGATTGGCTCCCGGTTCGGAAAACCCCCGGAATTTTTTTGCCCGGTCGCAATCGGCCAGCCACGCCGTAATCGCCTCCCGCCAGGAGGCGGCCGCCACGATATGGATTCCGTCGATGTCCCGATGGGCGGACAGCACCCCGATGCTGTAAGTCAGAATCGCCCGCCCCGCCACACGGATATACTGTTTCGGAATATCCGTTCCGGCCCTGCTGCCGGTGCCGCCGGATAAGATAAGCGCTATATTCATATGCGCCCCTCCTCTCAAAACCGCAGTTCCCGAATC
>CAJUCC010000016.1 GCA_910585205.1 uncultured Lachnospiraceae bacterium | reverse complement strand
TGAAAACAGTCTGCCTTATCTGGAAGCAGAACTTTCGTTATTTCCCGATATAAAGGTTATTATGCTTATGGGTGATGTCGCAAAGAAAGCCTTTAACATGATTACGAAAAAGGCGACGAAGAGAAATGCCGTTCCCGCCGTTTCCACCTATAAATTGCGGAACAGTGAGATCTATTACGAAGGTATCAGAGTAATGCCGTCCTACATAATGACAGGGGGGAATATAGTAATTGAAAAGTCAAAGGTGACAATGGCAGCCGAAGACATTGCCGCCATGTTGGAAATAATCAGGTGATGATAAATTTTGACGCAGGTCGGATGATTGACATTCCAATCATCCGACCTGCGCTGTTTTTTCAGGCGGTTTATGTACCGTTATCCGAGATATTGCCGAAGCGCTTTTTCGACGGATTCGTAATCCACCGGCTTGGGAATGTGATCGTTCATGCCGGCGTCAATGGCATTTTTTACGTCGCTGGCAAGCGTATTGGCGGATACCGCCAGTATAGGGATGGTATGTGCGTCGCTGCGGTCCATTCGGCGGATATGCCGCGTGGCTTCATAACCGTCCATAACCGGCATCTGAATATCCATAAAGACCAGATCATAATATCCTTCGGGATGTTCTGCCACCATCTGTACGGCTTCCCGTCCGTTGCAGGCCGTTTCGACCTGTACGCCTGCCATATCAAGCAGTTCCATCATGATTTCCATATTGATTTCGGTATCTTCCACAATCAGGACACGCTTTCTGGCATAATCCGTCTCCTGCGGGGTTCCGTCTTCCGACAGAGCGGCCGTGTGCGCTTCCTGTGTATCGGGCTGTGTTTCTTCGTAATGAAAATAAAATGTGATGGTAAAAACGGTTCCCTTTCCGGGTTCGCTTTCCACCGAAACGCTTCCGTCCATCAGATCCAGCAGACTTTTGGTGATCGTAAGGCCGAGTCCGGTGCCGGCAATCTTGCTGTTGGTGGTATTGCGGGCCCGCTCAAAGGGGAGAAACAGGCGTTCCAGAAATTCCGGCTCGATACCGATACCGGTGTCGGCACAACGAAAACAATAGACGCCCAGTCCGTCCTCTCTATCCGGTAACTGTGTCAGTTCGAGGGTGATATGCCCGCCTGCGGGGGTGTATTGTATGGCGTTATCTATAATGTTGAGCAGGATCTGGCGAATGCGGTGCGGATCTCCGGTGACGGTTCCGTTTTTCAGGAAAACGGGAATCATTTCCAGTGTCTGCCCGTGATCGAGTGCCTTCGCCCGGATCAGATTGACGGTTTCTTCATACAGCGGTACGAGACGAACCGCTTCTTCCTTCAGAATAATCTTTCCCTGATCGATCTGGGACATGTCCAGTACGTCGTTTACCATACTCAGCAGATGTGTGCTCGAAACGCTTATTTTACTCAGACAGTCTTCGATCTTATGCTGATCGGAAAGATTCTTCCGGGCGACCGCGGTCATGCCGATAATGGCGTTCAGAGGCGTGCGGAAATCATGTGATATATCCATCAGAAACCGCCCTTTGGCGTGATTTGCGGTGTCTGCGGCGTGGAGCGCTTCCGTCAACTCTGTGGTATGCTGCTCGTTTTCGTGCATTTTTATGGCATGAAATACCGCGACGACAACGAGAATGGTAATGACGGAGATACCGGAAAAGAGCAGTGCTTTTTCGAGAATACTGGCTGTCTGCCGGGTAATCATATACTCCGGGATTGCGGAAACCAGAATCCACTCCGTATCTTCCCGCAGGGGTTCATAGCAAAAGACAAACATTCCCCGTTCGCACATGATTCTGGCCCATCCGGATTCCATGGCACGGATGCTGTTTCGGAACCGTTCCATGGAATCCGGGTCGTTTCCCGATTGGGAGGTTGCCCCGAAAATATTGGAAATGGCCGTATTGCTGTTTTTGTGACGGGGACGCACCATAATATCGCCGTCCCGGTTTATCAGATAAGAAAAGCCGGTATCGTCATAGTAAGACGGTTTAAAATGCCGGGAGACTTCTATGGTACGATAATCTTTAACCAGATATGCGGACGTTCCGTCTTTCAGACAACCGCGGACATATATATGGAATACGTTTTCGCCGGTGACAGCGCTGGTATGGGAATCTATAATACCACGGTCTGTAGTGACGGCATCGAGGAAATCATCCACGGTTTGATCGGCGCCGGCACCGTCGTCCGGCTGGCCGCAGAGATAGAGCCGTACATCCGGTTCGATACTCCGGTATTGTGCCAGGACTGCTTCGGGGGTATCCGTGTCTGCAATGTTCTGCCACATTCTTTCCAGCGTTTCGTAATCTGCTTCAAACTGGATATTCAGAGCATTGGCGCTCTGGCGGGTGCTTTCGGTTATCGTCTGTATGGAACCGTCCCGGATCTGACTGCTGACACCTTCCACGAATTGCCAGATTCCAAGGCCAAATGCCAATGTAAGCAGCAATATCATCATGAAAGGTATTTTTTTACTTTTCATCCGGTTTCCCTCCTGGGTGAAATGTATGACACTGTTTTTTGAGAATCAGTATCATTATTATTTTCCCAATTGTAACAGGTCAGGGATTATTTGTCTACTGTTCAAAAGTATTGCTCTCGGCAAACACGTATCCAAATAAACGGTGAATACATGTTTGGTTCACCTGTGACAGTGATGGCTTGACATAAGTCCGAAATCGTACTATAATAGCTGATTGAAGTATGATTTCGGACTATAAAAGGAGACGACAATGGAACAGAGACAGGGGAAGGAACTGAAGGAGTTTAACAGCATTTATCGGGAACTGGACGGCATTTATCATGAGATTGCCCTGCACATGGGACTGTCGGACAGTGCTTTTCTGATTTTATATGCCGTTGCGGAGTTTGGGGAAGGATTTTTGCAAAAAGACATTACCGCACATTTTTTTGTCAGTAAGCAGACCGTCCATTCGGCGGTCGGAGCGCTGGAAAAGAAAGGACTGCTGGAACTGCGCCGGGGGAAACGGCGGGAGATGCACATGTATCTGACCGCGGCGGGGCGGCAGTTTGTAGAAGAGAAAATTGCACCGGTCCAGGACGCGGAAAATCTTGTGTTTACGGAGATGGGAGAAGACGAGAGCAGGGAGTTTCTGCGGCTCGGCAGGAAGTACACGGCCCTGCTCCGGGAAAAGACGGGAGAAAAAAGCATATGAGAATACAGTTATCGGATCACTTTACGTACAGGCGGCTGCTCCGGTTTGTGATGCCGCCGGTGCTGATGATGGTATGTACGTCGTTATACGGGATTGTGGATGGCTTTTTTGTGTCCAATTATGTGGGGAAGACCTCCTTTGCCGCCGTGAACCTGATTATGCCGGTGCTGATGGGCGTCGGTTCGGTGGGATTTATGGTCGGCACGGGCGGGAGCGCCGTTGTTTCCGTTAAACTCGGAGAGGGAAAGCGCGATACGGCCAATCGGTATTTTTCCATGCTTATCTATACCACGCTGGCATTCAGTGTGCTGCTGGCTGTGTTCGGTTTTGTATTTACACCTGCCATTTCCGCCGCTCTGGGAGCGGAAGGGGAATTGCTGCACGACTGCATTATATATGGAAGGATTCTGTTCGCGTCGGGCCCTGTTTTTATTTTGCAGAATATTTTTCAGAACTTTTTTGTGACGGCGGAAAGGCCGGATCTGAGCCTGAAGGTATCCGTTGCCGCCGGGGTGACAAATATGGCGTTTGACTATTTGCTTATCGCCGTTTTCCGGCAGGGAATCGCGGGGGCCGCGTTGGCTACGGCGTTGGGAGAGGCGGTGGGCGGTATCGTGCCGGTCTTTTATTTTGCCCGGAAAAACAACAGCCTTCTGCGGCTGGGGAAAGCGCTGCCGGAATGGCGCACGATTGCGCTCGCCTGTGCAAACGGCTCATCCGAAATGGTATCGAATCTTTCGATGTCCGTTGTCAATATCCTTTATAATTTTCAGTTGATGCGGATGGCGGGAGAGGACGGGGTGGCCGCATACGGCATTATCATGTATGTGAATTTTGTGTTTCAGGCGATCTTTTTCGGGTATGCCATCGGCTGCGCTCCGGTTGTCAGTTATCATTACGGAGCGGGAAACCGGGTGGAATTAAAGAATCTGTCCGGTAAGAGCCTTGTGCTGATGTGTGTGACCGGGATTGTTATGACGCTGCTGGCGGAGTTTTGCAACGCGCCGCTTGTCCGGGTTTTCGCCGGATATGACGCGGCGCTGTCCGCGATGACATGCCAGGGATTTCGCCTGTATGCGCTGGCTTTTCTGATGATGGGGGTCAATATATGGTCATCCGCCTTTTTTACCGCTCTGAATAACGGCGTTGTCTCGGCGGCGATTTCATTTCTGCGCACGCTCCTGTTTCAGACGGCCGCGATCCTGTTGCTGCCGCTTCTTTTCGGGATGAAGGGGATCTGGCTGGCGATCGTGGCGGCGGAACTGCCCGGTCTGCTGGTATCCGTTATATTTTTGGCATGGGGCAGAAAACGATACCGCTATGCATAAAAAGATTGACGGCTGCGGTCCGTATAGTTATATACTTTTTATGGTAACATTATGATATAATGGATGGCAGAGGATGCCGTGTGCGGGGCACATGAAAATATGACAGGCGCAGGGGCGCCGCAGGAGGTAAATATGGCAAAGAGGATACTGGACAGTTATGCTTCCGATTTCGAAAGATATACGAAAAATGATCTGCTGGAATCGATTGCAAAGAGTGAAGGCAGGGCGCTTGCCTGTGAGACGATCGGTACGATCCGCCCGATGCTGGGAGACATTACCAATGCTGAGTTTGTATCGGCAATGGGAGCGGATATTTTGCTGCTGAATATATTTGACGTGTGCAGCCCTGTCGTGGAAGGTCTTCCCAAGTGCGCGCCGATGGACACGGTGCGGATGATTAAGCGGCTGACAGGCCGTCCGGTGGGAATTAATCTGGAGCCGGTGGAAGAAGGATCGCAGGAAGAAACCGATCCGCTCTGGCAGATTTCGGCGGGCAGACGTGCCACGCTGGAGAACGCCAGGCGTGCCTGTGAAATGGGCGTGGATATGATCGTGCTGACCGGAAATCCGGGAATGGGGGTCAGTAACGAGGCGATCGAGCGTACGCTGCGGCTCTATAAAGAAGAACTCGGTGACAAAATAATTCTGGCGGCCGGAAAGATGCATGCCGCGGGCATACTGGAGGAAGCGGCCCGGCAGATTGTCACGGAAAAGGAAGTGAGAAGTTTCCGCGACGCGGGCGCTGACATTCTGCTCTTTCCCGCACCGGGCAGCGTACCCGGCATTACGATGGAATATGTGCGGGAACTGGTGACATACGCGCACAGCCTGGGCGCGCTGACGATCACCGCGATCGGCACGTCGCAGGAGGGGGCGGATACGGATACCATCAAACGGCTTGCCCTGCTGTGCAAGATGACGGGAACGGATATTCATCATCTGGGCGATGCAGGTTATGCGGGCATGTCCCTGCCGGAAAACATTCAGGCATATTCCGTTGCGATCCGGGGCATACGGCATACGTATCACCGCATGGCTGCGTCGCTGCGCCGCTGAACGGAGCGGTTTTTCGTCGGTTTCGGCGCCGCTTTTGCCATGAAATATTCCGGCATACCCTTGTATTGCCATATTTTTTCTGCTATAATCGTGATGCATGAACCGACTGCCCGCAGCGGGCGGCCGGCGTTTCTGTGAATCATATAATCAGCAAAAGGAGAAAGAGCGATGAAAGGAAATATTGTAGTTGGACAGTCTGGCGGACCGACCGCCGTGATTAATTCCTCTGTGGCAGGCGTATATGCCGCAGCGAAAAAGCTCGGAGTTAAGAAAGTATATGGCATGGTGCACGGCATTCAGGGATTCCTGGCAGATAAGCTGTGTGATCTGGACGAATATCTGGATAACGAGACGGGTGTGGAATTGTTAAAGAGAACACCGTCCGCATTTCTGGGTTCCTGCAGATTTAAGATGCCCAAGATCGAGGGACATGAAGACGTATACGAAAAAGTGTTTGAAATCATGGAGAAACATGACATTGAATGCCTGTTCTACACGGGCGGAAATGATTCCATGGATACCGTGAAGATGCTGTCCGATTATGCCGCGGCGCATAACAAACCGCAGCGCTTTATGGGCGTACCGAAAACGATTGACAATGACCTGCCGATCACGGACCACTGTCCGGGATACGGTTCTGCGGCAAAATATATCGCAACTTCGATGAAAGAGGTAATTCGCGACAATTCTTCCTTTGGTGTGGAGAAACCGACCGTGCTGATCGTGGAGATTATGGGACGGAACGCAGGATGGCTGACGGCAGCCGCAGCGCTGGCAAAGGATGTGGACTGCGAGGGTGCAGACGCGATCTATCTGCCGGAGCGTACGTTTGATGTAGACGCATTTATGGCAAAGGTGAAAGATCTGGCAGCCAGAAAATCTTCCGTTGTCATCGCCGTTTCGGAAGGCATCAAAGTAGCGGACGGCCGCTATGTCTGCGAGCTGGCAAACGCCAACGTTGCCGTAGACGCATTCGGGCATAAGCAGATGTCCGGTACGGCCGCTTATCTGGCGCAGGCGGTTGCGGCAGAGACAGGATTGAAGACAAGAGCGATCGAGTTTTCCACGCTGCAGCGTGCGGCAACACATCTGGCATCGCTTACCGATATTAACGAGGCATTCCAGGTTGGGCATGACGCGGTACTTGCCGCAGAGGAAGGCAAGACCGGCATGATGATTACACTGGACAGAAACGGAGACGATCCGTACCAGTGCGGAACCAGCGCATACGATATTCATGCGATTGCCAATGTGGAAAGAGCCGTTCCGGATGAATGGATTACAGAGGATGGATGCGGTCTGAACGAAGGCTATGAAAAATATGCAAGACCGTTGATTATGGGTGAACTGCAGCCGCTGTTCATAAACGGGACACCGAGACATCTGGTACGCAAATAAGGGACTGCGCACAGACAAAAATGACGAGGGGATGACCGTTTGGTCATCCTCTTTATGCATATGGGTTAAAACAGAGAGAAGGAGGTAACTTTTTATGCCCATGGAACGTGAAATGAAACAGGAGGTTCTTCAGATGAATCTGGAGACGACGCTTTCCGAAATGCTCGGGGAACTGTACGGGAAAACAATACGGGAAGCCGACAACGCACAGATTTATCATGCGCTTTTACGTCTTTGCAAACGTATCATGGCGGCGACACCGGAAATCTCCGGGGACAAGAAGGTTTATTATATTTCGGCAGAGTTTCTTATCGGCAAGCTGTTGTCAAATAATCTGATTAATCTGGGGATCTATGACAGGCTGGAGGAAATACTGAAAGAAAACGGAAAAGAGATTTCGCTGATCGAGGAGGCGGAACCGGAACCATCCCTTGGAAACGGCGGCCTGGGGCGGCTGGCGGCATGCTTTCTGGACTCCATTGCTTCACTCGGCCTGCCGGGAGAGGGCATTGGCCTGAATTATCATTTCGGCCTGTTTCAGCAGGTATTCCGGGATAAACTGCAGAAAGCAGAAAAAAATGAGTGGTTGGAAAAGGACTCGTGGCTTACGAGAACGGATAAAACCTTTGAAGTTTCATTTGGCACGAAAAAAGTTACATCCCGATTGTATAATATCGACATTGCGGGCTATGAGAACGGCATCAACAAACTGCGTCTGTTTGATCTGGAGTCCGTTGACGAAAGCCTTGTAAAGGAGGGCATTACCTTTGACAAAGAGGCGGTTGATAAAAACCTGACGCTCTTTTTATATCCCGATGATTCGGATAAGGCCGGCAATCTGCTGCGCATCTATCAGCAGTACTTTATGGTGAGCAATGCCGCACAGCTCATCTTATATGAGATGAAAGAAAATAAATATGACCTGCGGCGGATGGACGAACACGCGGTTATTCAGATTAACGACACCCATCCGACCATGATTATTCCCGAGCTGATCCGTATTCTCGTGGAAGAGAAGGCGTTTACGATGGATGAGGCCATTGCGGTGGTCAGCAGGACATGTGCCTATACGAATCATACGATACTGGCGGAAGCGCTGGAGAAGTGGCCGCTTTCCTATCTGGAAAAGGCAGTTCCGCAGCTTGTGCCGATTATCAAAGAGCTGGATAAGCGCGTGGCGGCAAATTATAAAGACGAAAAAGTCCAGATTATCGATAAAGACAAAAAAGTGCATATGGCGCATATCGATATTCATTATGGATTCAGTGTCAACGGTGTGGCGGCTATCCATACCGACATTCTCAAGAATACGGAACTGAAACCCTTTTATGACATTTATCCTGAAAAGTTCAACAATAAGACCAACGGCATTACATTCCGCAGATGGCTGCTTTCCTGCAACCGGGAACTGACGGCCTGCATCGACAGCCTGATCGGCGGCGGCTTTAAAAAGGATGCCAAAGAGCTGGAAAAACTGCTTGCGTTTGCGGATGACGCGGAAGTGCTGGAGCGTCTGGAGGCGATCAAACACCGGAAGAAGGAAGCGCTGGCTGCATATGTGGCGGAAAAAGAGGGCATCACATTGAATCCGGATTCCATATTTGATATTCAGATCAAGCGTCTGCACGAATACAAGCGTCAGCAGATGAATGCGCTTTATATTATCCATAAATATCTGGAAATCAAAAAGGGAAAGAAACCTTCCACGCCGCTTACGTTTATCTTCGGGGCCAAGGCGGCGCCGGCATATGTGATTGCGCAGGACATTATCCATCTGCTGCTCGTTCTGCAGGATATTGTGGACAATGACCCGGATGTCAGCCCGTACATGAAAGTCGTTATGGTGGAAAATTATAACGTAAGCTATGCGGAAAAACTGATTCCCGCATGTGATATTTCCGAGCAGATTTCACTGGCGTCCAAGGAGGCGTCCGGTACCGGAAATATGAAGTTTATGCTGAACGGTGCGGTGACACTGGGAACGGATGACGGCGCCAATGTGGAGATCCATGAACTGGTCGGGGACGATAATATCTATATCTTCGGCGCCGATGCCGATACGGTGATCGCGCATTACAAAGACGAAGACTATGTGTCCGAAGAGTACTATAAAAAGAGTCCGGTCATCAAAGAGGCCGTTGACTTTATTGTCGGCAAACAGGCGCTTGCCTGCGGCCACAAGGAAAACCTGCAGCGGCTCTACCGGGAACTTATGGAGAAAGACTGGTTTATGACGCTGCTGGATCTGGAAGATTACATCCGGGTAAAAGACCGGGCATTTGCGGATTATGAAAACCGCGCAAAATGGAAACGCATGATGCTTGTCAATATTGCGAAAGCAGGATTTTTCTCTTCCGACAGGACGATTGCGGAATATAACAGAGACATCTGGAAGTTACGATAAAGGATTTCAGACGAAATGCCACGCAGGGCGGAACAATGTGAAAACGTTGTTCCGCCCTGTTTATGCATTCTGCATAATTTCAAATGGCTGAATTTGGATAAACCTGACAAGATTTCAAAAATCATGCAAAACCTATTGCAGAGGTTTGGCGGTTATAATAGCATGTGTATGAAAAAGGGTAACGTTACCGCTAACGTTACCGACAACGTTTCCAAAAGTTCCGAAAACCGGACAAAACGGAAAACAAAACAAGGAGGGAAAAATTATGAGAACATGTAAGAAGGTTGTTGCCATATTATCCGCAGCGATAATGGCAGCAGGCGTATTGAGCGGATGCGGATCATCGGCAGGCGGAGATGCAGCAGGAGGTGCGGCAGGAGGAGAAAACGCGGCAGGCGGAAGTGTCTACTATCTGAACTACAAGCCCGAAGTTGACGCACAGTGGCAGGAACTGGCGGCCGCATACACGGAGGAGACAGGCGTTCCCGTCACGGTGGTAACGGCGGCTTCCGGTACGTATGAACAGACGTTGACATCGGAGATTGCCAAGACGGAAGCGCCCACACTGTTCCAGGTGGAGAATCAGTCATGGCTGGATAACTGGGGACAATACTGCTATGATCTGAAAGGCAGCTTTATTGCGGAACATTCCACAGCCAATCCGCTGACGATGGAAGGCGTGGAAGTGGCATCCGTACCGTTCGCGATGGAAAGCTACGGTATCATTTACAATGTGGATCTGCTGGAGGAATACTGCCAGCTCGATAACGCCGTTATTTCCAGTCCGGCGGAAATTATCGACTTTGCTTCTCTGAAAGCGGTTGCGGACGATATTCAGGCCAGAAAAGATGAACTCGGTGTGGAAGGCGCCTTTACATCCGCCGGCCTCGACGGATCTTCCAACTGGAGATTTACGACGCATCTTGCCAATGTTCCGATCTACTGGGAATATACGAAAAAAGGCATAACAACGGCAAAATCGCTGGACGGTACTTATGTGGAGAATTATAAGAACCTGATCGACCTTTACTTCACGGATTCCACCTGTGATCCGGCGCTGCTGAGCGGCAAGACAGGGGATGACGCGCTGGCGGAATTCTGCGACGGCATGGCGGTATTTTATCAGAACGGTACATGGGCATGGACGGCAGACAATGATATGAGCACCATGAACGTGGCATTCCTGCCGTTGTACACAGGCGTTCCGGAAGAAAAGGACACCATCGGCGTCTGCACCGGAACCGGTAACTATTGGTGTGTGAACAAAAATTCCACAGAGGAAGATATTCAGGCGACACTGGACTTCCTGGAGTGGGTAATTTCTTCCGAAACAGGTGTTTCGACAATGTCCGGCGCAATGGCGTTCAACTGCCCGTTTGACACCTTTACCGATGTGGAACTGGCGAACCCGCTGTTCACAAGCGCCAATGAATATGAAGCAGCAGGCAAAACACCGGTGACATGGATCGGTACGGAAAGCCTGCCGACAGAGAACTGGAAATCCAACCTGGGTTCCGCTCTGATCGAATATGCACAGGGGACAGGCGACTGGGCGAATGTGGAAAAAGTATTTACCGAAGATTTTGCTACAGAGTGGGAAAACAGATAAGAGAAACAGAAACGTTATCAGGGAGATTTAAAATATGAGGATGGGGAAAGGAAGGCAGGGGTCCCTGCCTTCCTTTCCCGGTAAGAGGAGAATGTTTCATGGAAAAAGCGTTGAAAAAATATTTTCCGGTCTTTGTCCTGCCGACTGCGGCGGCGTTTGTGATCGGATTTATCGTGCCTTTTATCATGGCGGTTTATTTGAGCTTTTGTTCCTTTACAACGGTCAGCGATGCAAAATTTGTGGGGATCGGCAACTATATCGAAGCGTTCCGGGATACGACATTTCTGCACTCAGTGCTCTTTTCCGCACTGTTTACCGTTGTTACGGTTATTTTGATTAATGTGCTCGCGTTTACGGTAGCGCTTTGCCTGACGAAAAAAATTAAGGGAACCAATGTGTTCCGTACTATCTTTTTTATGCCCAATCTGATCGGCGGTATTGTACTCGGTTACGTATGGCAGCTTTTGTTTAACGGCCTGCTTTCCTATGTTAATCGTACGCTGACATACAGCTCGGTATACGGGTTCTGGGGACTGGTAATCCTGTTGAGCTGGCAGCAGATCGGGTATATGATGATTATCTATATTGCGGGTATCCAGAATATCGCGGGTGATATGCTGGAGGCTGCGGAAGTTGACGGCGCCAACGGTTTTCAGCGTCTCTTTAAGATTATCATTCCGTCTGTCAGTCCGTCCATCGTGATCTGTACGTTTCTGTCGCTGACAAACGGCTTTAAACTGTTTGACCAGAACCTTGCATTGACGGCGGGCGAACCCTCGCGCGCAACGGAAATGGTGGCACTGAATATCTATAACACATTCTATGGCAGTACGGCCGCATACCGGGGCGTCGGTCAGGCGAAAGCAGTGATCTTTGCCATCGCGCTGGCGATTATCGGTGTCATCCAGATGCGCTTTACGGCAGGAAAGGAGGAGAAATAGGATGGGCGGCAAAAAGGAAAGTTACAAAAATATACTGACGGTTATCTTTACGGTTATCTCGCTGGCATATGTGTTCCCCGTGGTGCTTGTCCTGCTGAACTCTTTTAAGAAAAAAACAAGTATCAATCTGAACCCGTTTGCCTTCCCGAACG
>CAJUCC010000015.1 GCA_910585205.1 uncultured Lachnospiraceae bacterium | reverse complement strand
GGTTTCCCGGGCTCGCTTCGCTCGACAAATGTCCAAAGGAAGATCTTTCCATTAAGATGACAAATCTTCCTCCAGCTACTTGTCTCTGCCCTTGTAAATATTAACAAAGGAGCTGCCTTTTGGCAACTCCTTTCCCTGATACCTACTCCTATGCCTGTAACAGTTCAGTCTTCGGCTTCCCTGTCACACCTGATGCACACAAAATGCTCCAAAGTCGCATTTTGGCATCCTTGCGAAGCTCTGCGGCTGTTTTATTCTGTATTGTCAGGTTCCAACAGCGCACGCTCGTAACTTTCCAAAATAATCCTCTGTATGCCCTCTCTAGTCTCTGAATTGATAGGATGCGCAATATCACGATATTCCCCATCCGTGGCCTTCTTGCTTGGCATCGCAATGAAAAGCCCTTTCTCACCTTCAATCACCTTGATGTCATGAACTACGAATTCATCGTCGATCGTAATAGATACGATCGCTTTCATTTTCCCTTCTTTCGTAATTTTGCGAACTCGCACATCTGTTATCTTCATGCATCTTGACCTCCTAACTCGATACTAGAACTTGTACCTCATATTCTTTTCGATTACGATCTTGATTCCATCTTCGCCTTTATAGCAGGAGTTGGCCGGTATCGTGTCGCGGCTCTCTACGATGCAGTTTTCAATGTAAGTGTTATCTCCAATATAAACGTCATTTAAAATAATAGAATTCTTGATCGTGCAATGATTACCGATAAATGCACTTTTGAATACAACCGAATTCTCTATGGTCCCGTTGATGATACAGCCGCTGGAAATCAGGCTGTTCCTCACATCAGACCCGACATTGTATTTTGCCGGCGGCAGGTCATCGACCTTGGAATAGATCGAGGGATACTCCCTGAAAAAATAATTGCGGACATCCGTTTTCAGGAAATCCATATTCGCTTCGAAGTAATCTTCCACGGAAGCGATATTTTTCCAGTAATTCTTTATCTTATATCCGTAAATCCGTTTTAAATTCTTATACCGGATCAGAATATCCCTGACAAAGTCATACCTGTCTTCCTCTGCGCATTTTTCCAGTAATTCAATTAACTGTCTCCTTCGGATCACATATATTCCGCAGGAGATTGTATGGGATCGTGCAATGACCGGCTTCTCCTCAAACTCTTCGATCCTGCTTTCCTCATTCATGCGGATCGTCCCATACCGTTCCAGTGCCCGGTCGTCTTCCATATCCCGGCAGACAACCGTGATGTCCGCCTTTCTCTCAATATGGTATTCCAGCACCTTATTGTAATCCATTTTGTAAATACAGTCGCCACTCGCGATAATGACATAGGGTTCATGACTGCTCTTGAGAAAATCCAGGTTCTGGTATATGGCGTCGGCCGTCCCCCTGTACCAGGAGCTGCGGTCCGCTGTCACCGCAGGTGTAAATACGAAAATCCCGCCCTGCTTCCTGCCAAAATCCCACCATTTGGAAGAACCCAGATGCTCGTTCAGGCTCCTTGCATTGTACTGGGTCAGAACGGCAACCTTCTGTATATGGGAATTGGACATGTTGCTGAGTACGAAATCGATACCCCGATAACTGCCTGCGACAGGCAATGCCGCAACTGCCCTTTTCTTCGATAATTCCTTCATACGATGGTTGTTGCCGCCCGCTAAAACAATTCCGATTGCTCTCACGCCTCATCACCTGCCTTAATCAATGTTTTTCCGCTTGTCAGATAATTATCCGCATAATCTGTCTGAACTGTCCTGCCAAAGATCACGGAATTTTTTCCGACTGTGACGCCGGGCGGCACTACGCTCTTCTCCCCGATCGTTACAATGCCATGATTGTAAATATGGGGATCCGTCTCGTTTTCCGCCTCATCACCAATACCCAGTTTTACGTCATCTCCGAGCACGGCATCCTCTGCGACAATCGCCTTGTACAGCTCGCATCCTCTGCCGATTTCCGTCCGGTTCATAATGATAGAGTCCCGCACGACAGTATTTTCTCCGATCGTTACCCCGCAGCCGATTACGGAATTGTACACCTTTCCCAATACCGTAGTGCCTTCGCCGATAATGCTCCGCTCCACGACGCTGTCTGCGGATATGTACTGCGGCTGCAAAATCTCACTGCGCGTATAGATCTTCCAATACTCTTCATAAAGATTAAACTCGGGTATAATGTCAATCAGCTCCATATTGGCTTCCCAATAAGAATGGAGCGTCCCTACGTCCTTCCAATAACCGTTAAACTCATATGCATATAACGGGGCGCCCTTTTTATGGCAGTACGGGATCACATGTTTGCCAAAATCAAGCGCCGGCTGATTTGCAAGAGCCAGCAGCGCTTCCTTTAACGTCTCCCAGTTAAAAATATAAATCCCCATAGATGCCAGATTGCTGCGTGGTTTCTCGGGTTTTTCCTCAAAGTCCTGTATTTTCCGGTTTTCGTCGGCAATCACAATACCAAACCGTCTGGCCTCTTCCAGCGGAACAGGCATTGCGGCGATTGTCACCTCCGCCCCATTGGATTTATGGAAATTCAGCATAACCTCGTAATCCATCTTATAAATATGGTCGCCGGAAAGAATCAGTACATAATCGGGATGAAAGCTTTCCATATAGGCAAGGTTCTGATAAATCGCATTTGCCGTACCGGTATACCACTCGCTGTTTTTGCTCTTTTCATAGGGCGGGAGGATCGTTACGCCGCCGATATTGCGATCCAGATCCCATGGAATGCCGATACCGATATGGGAGTTCAGTCGGAGCGGCTGATACTGTGTCAGTACTCCCACCGTATCCACACCGGAGTTGATGCAGTTGCTCAGCGGAAAATCAATAATCCTGTATTTCCCTCCGAATGCGACTGCCGGTTTGGCTACTCTGGAAGTAAGTACACCAAGCCTGCTGCCCTGGCCGCCGGCCAGGAGCATGGCAATCATTTCTTTCTTATACATATTGTCACTCCTTACAATCCATTGGATTTCCTATTCTTTCTTTAGTCATAATATAACATAGTTTCGTATAAAAGTGAATTGTTTTTACAATTTATTTCCTATTTTTTCATATTTTTATGTATAAAAT
>CAJUCC010000014.1 GCA_910585205.1 uncultured Lachnospiraceae bacterium | reverse complement strand
AAACATGGAATTAGGATATATTACTAATATAGAACATGGAGCAGAGGGAGGGAAAAATGAATCGCAACATTATAAAACAATATATCATGAATGTTTATGATGATGGCAACATCGAATTAGTACCATATAAGAGCAGTAAAGAGGAAAATAAAAATGTGATCGAACTTTCAGCAATAAGTTCCCGAATTGCGCAGGTACTGACAGTTATCCATTTGACAATCCGTTTCCAGGAAGGAGAGTCCCCGGTTTATATTGGAGAGAATATAACGAGAGCCGTAAAAACAGTGGCATCAAAATTCGAAGTCACCTTCCCGGCAGTACAGGACAAATGCACAAGGCAGTTATCCGATGAAAAAGGGCAGCTATCGGCTTCAAGGTTTAAGTATTATGTAAGTGAATATATAAAGAAAGGAGACAACGGACTGGAACATATCCTGTTAAAAAATGTTTCAGATAAACTAAGTTTGCAGGACAGGAAAGCGATCGAAAAGTTTTTTGCAAATCCGAGTGGGATAAAACTGGTATTGAATCATGTGGAAGTATAATAAATAAAGATGGAAATGTTAGATATAAACTATTTCTTGTAATGACAAAGTAATTGTGATAGAATTATTTTCGAGAACAAAAGAAAAATGGTGTACCACCGCCGGGAGGGCCAACTCCCGGCGGCAAGGGCGGTAGTAGGGCTACCACACAATACAGGCAAGGCCTGCGATACACACAAGATTATTATAATGGAATCTGTCTGGGATTTCAATGCTTTTGTGTGAGTTTGAGCAGGTGATGCGATAGACCTTTAATATAATGGGGTGTAAGTGTGGACGCATACTTAACACCTCATTTTTGTTCTCACGGGAATATTTCTGGAGGTCGGGGAACCTGCCTCCGGGGTATTCCGAGTGAGAAGCGCGGGAAAAGGGCTGCGGCTTAGCAGGCGCAGTCCTTTCATAAGAAAATATTAAAGGGGGAAAGCGTATGGAAGAAAGTATTATGAGAGTAGTGTCAAAACTGATGACGGGGGAAAGATTTGACCGTATTGTATCAGGCGAAAGAGAATACAGGAAAAGAGACAGTGAGATGGAAGAACTGTCGAATCAGCTTTGGGGATATAACTTTACAAAAGAGCAGCATCAGGCGATAGACCGGCTGTTATCGGCAGGGAACGCGTGTTGCGCGAAATACGGAGAACTTGCTTATCAACAAGGGGCCAAAGATGTTGTTGCCATCCTGCGGGAATTGGATTTAATAAAGGCGGTGTGAGAATTATCTATACTTTGGTATAGATTTGCTGCGGAAAACATAGTCAAGAGGGTATTCAGTAAGTACGGCTGAATACCCTCCTTTTCCATGATCGGGGCTGTTGGGTTCCCTTGCCTGCGCCAGTCAATCCCCACCTGCTTTGCAGGTGCCTGACGGTAAAGGGATGGACAGGCTTGTGGATTACAAGCGGTAATGTGTTATGGGAAATTGGAATTGGTTACACTTTTGGTTACACTCAAAAAGAGAATACGAAAAAGCGCCTTTCTATCTTATTTTTTTATTTGAACCTAAGTTCGAATCCCGTCTCGTGCTTTGAATAAGCCTTGATTTTCGGGTACTTACAGAACACAGGTAATCAAGCGGTAATCAGATAAGTAACCAAAACACATGTTTGATTTTGAGCGAAAGGAAAGGTTCTGTACATCGTAACAATTAAATATCATATTTGGACATGTGAATAAGTCCATTATCAGTTATAGAAATATGATTGATGGTGGGCTTATTTTAGTGCCTGAATATATTCAGTGGAGAAATTGGAGCATAATCCTGTCAAAAACACCTGTATGAGCCTCACAGAGCGTCAGGAGGATTGTATAAGCACATATCTGACGCTGATTGAAAAGCGCATTTCATTGACAAAATGGTAGAAAGGAGAAAAAATGATGGCAAGAGTGAAAGCATTGTCAGCTTATAAAATGGCAAAACGCATATATGCCAGGGAAGATAATGTTTACGATAAAAAGGTAGTTTCCAAAAAGTTGATTACTGATATTCTTCTTATGTATATGGATGAATGCAGAAAAGCATTAGCCGAGGGAGAAAGAATAGAAATATCAAAGGTTGGTTCAATCATACCAGAAGTAAAAGTCCACATAGGAAACTTTAACCTTCCCATGTGTAATAAAGATGGCGAAAATCCACCATATACAAAACTAAAGATAACCCGAAACAACCTTTTAAGTGACACTATGAACAGGAATCTGCTTAGAAATATTGAAAACGGTATCTATGGACTGGATAAATTACCATTCAGTAGACAGCAGATGGATATTTTAAAGAAAAGCGGATATATACCAGCGGATGCAGAAATTAAAAACGGAGATGATGAATAATGACAAAACATATTAGCAACATGAATCAGTTACAAGCGGCACTTATGCCGACTATGGTAAAAATGGTAGACGAACTGACAGAACGAGTATATGAAACACTGAACTATTTTCTACAGGGATACTATAACAGTTATGATCCGAAATCTTACAGGCGGCAATATGATTTTCTACGTTCAGCGGTGAAAGTTGAACCTAAAATAAAAGGAAGTAAAGTTACTGCATCTGTTTATATTGATACGGAATATATGGACAATTATTACAATGCTACTGGCGTACAAGTGGCACAATGGGGGAATCAGGGATTACATGGTGGATTAAATACGAACAGTAAAACCCCTCATGTTTGGGATGATACCGTGGATAATACTGTAAATAATGGAAAACTTCTGAAACTGGCGGTTGAATATTTAAGAAGCTAAGGATTTTCTGTAAGAGCATAGCGGAGGTTTGTATGAAAATATATGTGGACAATGCACCAGAGAATTGTAATAACTGTATTTTTAGGCAGAACATGAGCCAGCATTGGGATTTGGATGATTATTGTTTCCTGAATAAGAAAAGTACAAGCAGGATTATTATGGATAGGGATTGTCCATTAGAAAAATTGGAGGGAAAAGATACATAGTGAAATTAAATGAACGAGTAGCAATTATTACAGAAGAAAATATAAGCAGATTATCACATTTATATGGGGAAATAGATATTGACGATTTATCCAGAACTGTAAATAACCATTTGAAGGTTGCTATAGATGAGATTGAGGACGATTTATGTAAAGATAATGATTTATACAAATATAATCCTTGTAGCGTAGTTAGGGAGCAAATAAACGAAACTTATAAGTGTGGAAATGAATGGATAAAGAAGATAATTCCTCAAATATGCGAAAAATGTAGAAAAGAAAAATCAAATCAGGAAAGGAACTAAATATATGAAATTTAAAGCAACAGATAGAATGGCACTGGTAAATAAGAAGACTATGAAAAAGCTAGTCAAATATTAAAAAAAAGAAGGCTGTGCCGATTTTAATTTATCATGGGCGGTTAATTATCTTATTGATATTGCGATTGGTGAATTGGAGACAATAGATGAATAGAGTACCACGTTGCGCTGAATGCGAGAGATGTCAATGTACGGATTTTATTTGCAAAGATTACTATTGTTGTGAAGAAAATGATACGATGCGGATATTTGGCAGACTTGGCGTAGATCATCCACCAAAAACAAGCCCTAAGTGGTGTCCGTTGAGAAATAAATAATTAAGGAGACATTAAATGCAGTTCAAAGATCTGGAATGGAAAGATGTTGTATCAGATGGTGTGATCATATGCAGTCATTGTGAGATCAATTTATGCGGTGTGATAAAAATGGAATTTCGTATCAATCATGAACCAGAAGAGGATAATTATTACCTATATGTTTTCGGGAAAGGCAGTATCAGGAGGTTACAGTCTGAAAAGCATGGTTCCGTGGAATCAGCGAAGAATGCGGCATACAGGATTTACACCAATGAGATGGCAAGGATAAAGAGGGCGGTTGATTATTTGGTCACTGCATAAAGAAATTGCCATTACAGGGCAATCAAAACAAACTGTAACACCGAAATTCAGGAAAATCTAATAACTATCAACAGTGTCGATTGTGTGCTTCTACTAATAATTCCATTAAATGATGATGAAAACTGAATATTTGAAAACGTAAACGATATAAAAGACCGCGCTGTTTTTAGTGTGGTCTTTTTACCATGTAAAATAATAAATTTAATATTTTCAGGCTGACAGTATAACAAGTTAGAAATGTTAGATATGAGATTCTTATTATATTTTGTACAGAAAGAAATCGGATATAGAAGAGAAGGCTGTTAAAACTTTTAACACTTTTAACACACGAAATCTGGTGTTGAGTGAATTAAACCTAAATGAAGATAGGTATATTCTATCTGCCAGTAAATCAAAAGAGAATATATAAATGAATTATTTTAAATAGGAAATATATTCATTGATTAAAAAGGGCATGTTCCCTATCAGATGTGGCATCAATCCAAAAACGGGAGGATTCTTTCTGGTGTTCTGTGGCACACAGGGATACTTCAATACATTGGATTTGATAGCGTTGGAGAACAAACAGAATGAGCAAACACAAGAGTAAATTTTACACGGTGAGTGTCATTGGAATATTTGCGGGGGTTTCACCGTGGTACAGCATTTTGAAGCTGTTTCCACTCGGTTTAAGTGGGAGTAGAACAGCATGAAACGTCTGTATTTGATACTGTTATTATGTGTGATGATTTTGAGTTGGGAGAAGATATTGTTGATAAAAGGGCAAATGAAAGCAGGTCACTCATGCAGAAATATTATTGTATGGTTAGACATGGAGCGGTATATCCAGAAAAAGAGATAAAACGTATACATAGATATGTGCATTATAGAAACCAGCAGAATGAAAAGAAATATGAACAAGCGGTAGAAAAAGGTTATTCAGGTGAAGAATTTCTTGATAAGATAGTTCCTGAAGATGTTTTCTATAAATACAAGTATTTGCTTAATAATAGTACTGATTCTGAAAATGAGAATATTGATAATCAGACGGATGACAACTGGGGTGAACCTGTTTCAATGGAGAATGATTTCTCTATAGATGAAATACTGGATATGCATACAGAAGGTGAGGTTCAAATGAACCTACCCTGACAAATACGGGTTGCGTGGATCAAAATGACTTATGCAAAGTGGTGTCTCCGAAAGATTCAGAATTTCCAATGACAAATAATGATATTTACAAAATAGGTGATTACAAAGAACCTGTTTATACAGAAGCAGATAATGAATCTCACAGCGGCAAAATCCCTTGTGATTTATTTTGCGTTACTGGAAAGGATCAGGACTTATAGATATAAGAGTATATTTGATAATGATAAAAGTGCTGTGTAAGGCATATTTTAAAAATATATGCTTTGCTGGCTAAAATAGGTTGAGTATATCCTATAAACTGTATATACTATATTTAGATTCGGTAGATTAGGAGATTTTATTATGAGAATTGATACAAACACAATGGTTTCGATTACAGAAGCAAACCAGAATTTTTCAAAAGTAGCGAGATTAGTTGATGAGCATGGGACGGCTGTTATTCTGAAAAATAATGTGCCGAGGTATCTTGTTATTGATATTAGCAAAGCGGAGAAGGATTCTAATGCACCAGATGAAGATATTATGAATCTCTCGAAAAGATTAATAGAACAGAATAGAGAAGCGTATGAGGTATTGGCAAAATGATCCGGCTGACAAAGGAACAGGTATTGATGCTCCATACCCAGCTGATTGAATCTACCGGAGGCTGTGATGGCATACGGGATGAAGGATTACTTGATTCTGCACTGGAAAGTCCGTTTCAGTCCTTTAGTGGCGAAGAACTATATCCAAGCGTACAGGCAAAAGCAGCAAGATTATGTTATGGGCTGGTAAAGAATCATGCAATGATGGATGGCAATAAAAGAATTGGCGTTCATGCCATGCTGGTTTTCCTGGCGGTCAATGGATATGAATTAAATTATATGCGAAAGAGTTATCGGATTTGATACTTGATGTGGCAGATGGAAAGAATGGATATGAAGATATTTTGTCGTGGATTCTGAAACATCAAGTGTAAATGAAACATTGGCTTTCGAAGGACATTGCAAAATTCAGTACCCAACATGTACCAAAAAGTACGGCTTCGATAGAACTGACGTATCCAGTGTGGGGTATCAAAACACCACCCCATATTCAAGATAAGTGCGATTCTACACATATTTGATTAGATGGTCATGACCAACTATTAATTATCAGTAGTTCTCAAACTGTTAAGTACTGAATCATTAGGACTATAGCGTTTCACGATACCCATTTGAAGTGAAGCTGTATTGTTGGCCATCATGGACATTCATTTCCAGTGTGTAACAAAGCGTTACATACTTTATAGGGTGGCTATATTGTAGGTATCCTGATTGGGGCTACCCTGTTTCAAGGTAGAGGGTTTCTTCATTTAGAGGGTACACATTATAAGCGTATCCTTTGAAATATTCGGTTATCTGCCGATTAGTCCGATTGGAAGAATCGAGTAGATGTCGGTTTAACCGTCTTCCCATAGTGGGAATCTGACTCGACAATTTTGGCGATTGATTATATCTCACGATTTCGGTTCAAACAGATTCCGTAAAAGTGGAAAGTGTTGTCCGTCGTGGACAACGAATCCCAAAATTGGGAATGGTTGTGACACTATGACACAACGGCTGCTGCTGGTATGAAAATTTAGGTGGGTAGTATTATGCGACATACCGTAGTCCCGTAAGATGATGGTTCCCCGCGGGGAACTGGCGTGTATCTGTAGGTACGATTGTTATCAGGCTTTGAATCATCTTGCTATAAAAGCAATGTGATAGATTTAATTTATTCGCTCATAAGTGGTCGAAAAAATCCTAATCCTTCAGTTTGGATGATTTGAAATTTGCAATATTAAATTTTCTAATTGGAAATGAGTTCACGTTTGAATCCGACATTATATAGGATTGAATATATAAGCTGACTGAATGATCTGTTCTGCCGTGTGGGTAACGTTTTGCTATTGAATTTTATGTAATGGAAGTGATGAAAAAAGTACTTCCGTTGAAAGATGATGCGAACACAAAAATATTTTATTACCAGATGATGGTTTAAAATTCAGCCGTCCTAATTCTGGACATCCAAAAGTGCATAGTATGCATATCTGCAATCTGATAAGCAAATGGTTTAAAGTGTTTGCTTCTTAAACCTTGCGAAGGGTTTAAACTCAACGCCTATAAAGGGATGAGTTTTCCACAGAAGTGCCCACGGTGACAACTGCAAATTAATATGAATTAGTCCATGATGGTCTGATCGACAGGTTGCTGGCGAAAGATTTATCCGATTTGGACACAAGTAAACATTTTAAAAGATTTGAACCATACCATTCCCCCACAAGTGGGGGAGGAAGATTCCATAAAAAAATAAACGTTTTTTATCATTTGGGAGATTGTTTATTGAGCAATCATCTTTTTGCTTAGAGAAATATAGATTGGAGGTGATAAAGAATTATAATTGATAGTATTGAAATAGCAAAAAGATTTGATAAAAGACATGATTACATCACGAGAGATATAAAAAATCTTATAAAGAAAAATCCAGAATTATCAGAACATTTTTTTGAAAGCACATTTATTTCCAATGGAAGACATTATCTAAAATTTCAGATAGATGGTGTTGGTGCTGACATTTTGACAAACAAATTCAAATACAATATCCGTTCTGCAAGGTTTGAATACAAATATCTAAATGAAATAAAAGATTTCTTAGATGGAATGAACATCAAGTACATTCCGCAATGTCCAGTTGATAATTATAGGATAGATTTATACATCCCAAAGTTTAATCTTGCCATAGAAATTGACGAGGAAGAACATAAATATAAAAAGGATTATGATGACATAAGTGTAATCATTCATAAAGAATGACATAAAAACCGAAAATTGAAAAATCCCGCAAAAACTGGGGAGGTACTGGAAACTCCCGGATTCCTTTTATGTCCGGCTCATACTTGATTTCAGGCGATATAACAAAGGCTCTCCCATTATCTGTCTTGTATTGAACAACCGTCTGAAACAGGCCGTCTTCCCAGGCTTTCCTATCGACACATATACCCCATATAAAAGAAGCCTCTGTATGCGCACAATTCCAAAAAGGGAGTTTGTTTCAGGATATTTGTATCTCATTTATTCTGCTAAATTCCAGAGTTTGCAACCGAGGGATTCTACGGAAGCGGCAGAGTAGAAATAGGCTGTCCATGCACTTTCGGGAGCGCCTTCCCACCATAGGGTTTTTGTTTTTACCTCGATTTTACCGGCGGCGATATTTCTGTCCAGATCGGCCTTGGCAATGTAATACCTGTCTTCCCCTATGGTGACAACTTCCACACCTTCCAAAGTATTTAAAACACTTCTTGTATACCATTCGTAATTATTGGCATCTGTCTTTCTTGTCTGTCCTGTCGTGAGCTTGCTGCCTATATTGTCATACCACCACAGAAGGACGTCGCTTCCCTGTCCCCGGAGATCATGACTCCTGAAATAAGCGGACTTTTGTTCCGGGGAGAGGGAGGAATTTATGACCCAGAGGGAGGTATCTCGGCTGACATTTTTGAGCGTGTTCAGATAGGCCAGTTTTGTTGCATCGTCAAACCCGCTGTTCACCCACCATTTCAGTCCTTCCGCACCGGGAGCGTCACCGGAAGCGAGCAGATATTGCAGGTTTTCCGCATCGGTCTGTTTGTCCCAGGGCACGTTGAATGTAGCCGGTAAAAAAGGATAGACTACATCGGCGCCGTTATCGTATCCCGGATCCCGGAATTCCTCCTCGGCATTTTCGGAAGTATCTGCCGGTTCTGTGGCACATACAGTGATGGAAATGCCGGAAAGCAATGTAAACAGCAGGATGCCGGCAATTATGGAACGTGCTTTTTTTCTCATTTTGTTCTCCTTTCGATTGATCCGCTCCCTTTTCGGAAAATTGTCTGCAGTCTAAAGTATCTTACTTATTTTTACATAGAATTACCCAAATTGCAACCACTTAACGGGTTCGCGGACGGAAATCCGTTTGCCGGATAAAAAAGAAGGAAGCGCCCGTATTTCCGGCCGATTATGATTGCGGAACGGAAAAGCCGCATGCTATAATATGATAAAAGACAAAAACAGGACAGAGCGACGGATGAACAAAAATGCTGTGCAAACAAAATATCGGTTTCTGACCGGCAATGTTCTGAAAGGGGCGGCTGTTGTTTCCATGGTTATTGACCATATTGCGGCCGTTGTGCTGAAAGGCTGTGTCAATATGCGTCTTTCTTTTTATACGGCTGCGCAGTTGGAACGGCTGAATGCCGTATATATGGGGATGCGGCATATTGGCAGGACGGCGTTTCCGCTGTTCGCATTTTTGCTGGCGGAAGGTTTTTTTCATACAAAGAATCGGAAACGATATGGTATGCGTCTGCTTTGCTTTGCGGTGCTTTCGGAAATTCCGTATAATCTGGCATTCCATGGGCAGATATGGTATGGGGCGGCGCAGAATACACTGTTTGCACTGTTTCTGGGCCTTTTGCTGATGGCGGCGGCAGAACGGATACGGGACGGTTGTGTGTGGAAGGGGCGAAATGGCCGGCTTTACGTGCCGACGGATGGCGTACGCATTCTGCTGCAGGGGCTGGTGTTTGTGGCAGGCGGCGGTCTGGCATATGTGTGCCGGCTGGATTACACATATAAAGGGATTGCGCTGATCGCGGTGTTTTATTTCTTTTTTGGATACCATGCTTTGGCGGCGTTTGCCGGTTTCTGTGTATTTTCGTGGAATTTCTGGAGTTTTCCGGCATTTCTGATGATTCCGTTTTATAATGGCAGACGGAGCGCAGGACAGAGAGGCGGCAGAAATGTGCGGAGCGTGTGGGGGTTTTATCTTTTTTACCCGCTGCATCTGCTGGCTTTGTACGGTTTGGTGCTATTGCTGCAGATCGCGATGGCGGGCTGATTTTCGGAGGAGGGGATATGGTTGCAGAAGGGGTTACAGGAGGAGAGCGGCCTGCGCAGCGGGCTGGGGGTCACGATGGTCGTGGTTCATTTTATCAATGCGGCTGTCGGCTTTTACATACCGCCGGCGATTATGTATGGACTTTCTATGCTGACGGGACGGAGCGGCGGTTTGTGGCTGATTCCGTTGACACCGCCGGTTTTGCTTATTTTACATGTGGTCAATGCGCGGAGCTTTGCGCGGTATAAACGGCTGTATGAGATCCGGGGACTGATTAACGTAATGCGGATTGTGACGGATCTTGCCCTCTTGCTGAATATATTGGGGCTGAGTGTTCTTCTCATCGCGGAGGGATTGCTGATGACGGCGACACTGGGGCTGCTCAGCATCCTTTCCTGGATCGGTGTGGGATGGATGTTTGGGCTGGTATTCTGGTATGCGCTCTGCTGTAATCTGGCAACTTCTGCATACACAATCGCAGAGATACGGATTGCATACAGAGAGGGGTATATGGGAAAAGCGCTTGCAGTGATGCACACGATTTTGCAGCTTATTCCATTTTTGAGCTTTATAGACGGCATTGTTGTGTATGCCACAACCGGCGGCCGGAATCCGGCAGCCGGGACATATGGGGAAGCGATTCGGGTATCAGGGGAATCACAGAAAAACGGTTGACAGGAAAGGCGGGGTGACTATGAAATTAACGTTTATCGGGGCGGCCCATGAGGTAACGGGGAGCTGTCACTATCTGGAAGCATGCGGCAGGCATATTCTGGTGGACTACGGCATGGAGCAGGGTGTCAATGTATTTGAGAATGCGCCGCTGCCTGTGCGGGAGAGCATGATCGATTATGTACTGCTGACACATGCGCATATTGACCATTCGGGGATGCTGCCGCTTTTGTATGCGCGGGGGTTCCGGGGGCGGGTGCTGATGACGGATGCGACTGCCGATCTGTGCAGCATTATGCTGCGCGACTGTGCGCATATCCAGATGCAGGAAGCGGAGTGGAAAAACCGGAAAGCGAAACGTCATGCCAAATTGGAGGTTGAGGAGCCTGTCTATACGATGGAGGATGCGGACGGTATTATCAACCGTATTGTGCCGTGTCATTATGATAAGGAAATCAGTCTGTGTGAAGGCATCCGCATCCGGTTTACCGATATTGGACATTTGCTCGGATCTTCCAGCATTGAAGTGTGGATCGAAGAAGCGGGACAGAAGCGGAAGATTGTCTTTTCCGGGGACATCGGCAATAAGAATCAGCCGTTGATCCGGGACCCGAAGCTGACAAAGGAAGCGGATTATGTGGTGATGGAGTCCACATACGGCGACAGGCTCCATTCGCTGGATAAACCGGACTATGTAACGGAGCTGGCAAAGATTCTGCGTGATACCTTTGCCAAGGGCGGTAATGTGGTGATTCCCTCCTTTGCCGTGGGCCGTACGCAGGAAATGCTGTATTTTCTCCGCAAAATAAAAGCGGACCGGCTGGTGGAAGGCTATCCGGATTTCCCGGTGTATGTGGACAGTCCGCTGGCTGTGGAGGCGACGGGAATATTTAACAAAAATATATACAACTGCTTTGACGAAGAGGCAATGGAGCTGGTCCATAACGGTATCAATCCGATTCAGTTTCCGGGCCTGCACCTCGCCATTACGAGTGAGGAATCCAAAGAGATCAATTTTGATGAGGCGCCGAAGGTGATTTTGTCCGCATCGGGCATGTGTGATGCGGGCCGCGTCCGCCATCATCTGAAACATAATCTCTGGCGGCCGGAATGTACGATTTTGTTCGTCGGGTATCAGGCGGTCGGCACGCTCGGGCGGGTTCTGGTGGACGGGACGGATGAAGTAAAGCTGTTTGGAGAGACCATTACGGTCAGAGCGAGGATTGCAAAGCTGGCCGGCATGAGCGGTCATGCCGATAAAAACGGGCTGCTGGAGTGGATCAACGGTTTCACGAAAAAGCCGGCACATGTTTTTGTCGTACATGGAGAGGACAGTATCTGTGAAGCGTTTCGAAGCTGTCTGGAGAAGGAGTATGGCTTTGCGGCCAGCGCGCCTTACAGCGGAACGCGGTATGATCTCACGAACAATATCTGTGAATACGAAGCAGGTCCGGTACCGGTTAAGAAAAAATCGAGAAAGGCCAGTGATATATTTGAACGTCTGTTGGCAGCCGGACAGAGACTGCTCAGCGTGATTCGGAAAAATGAAGGCGGTACAAACAAAGATTTGGGCAAGTTTGCCGATCAGATCAATTCCCTCTGTGACAAATGGGACAGAGACTGAGACGGCGGCAGGAGCGGATAACAGGAGGACAGGATGAATTTAATTGCGGCGGTGGACAATCGTTGGGCGATCGGCAGGAAAAATGAACTGCTTGTACGGATACCCAACGATCAGAAATATTTCAGGGAAGAGACGACGGGGAAGGTGATCGTGCTGGGGCATCGGACGCTGGAAACATTTCCGCAGGGGATGCCTCTGCCCAACCGTATGAACATTATTCTCTCAACCGACCCGCATCTGCGCGTCCGCAACGCTCTTGTTGTGCATTCGCTGGAAGAACTGCTGCAGGAGCTGCAGCAGTATGCTTCCGATGATATTTATATTGCAGGCGGGGAGAGCGTTTATCGCCAGATGCTTCCCTATTGCAATGTGGCGCATATTACAAAGATTAACCGCGTTTACGAGGCGGATCGTTATTTTCCCGATCTGGATCGGATGCCGGAATGGAAGATTACCCGGGACAGCGAAGAACAGACATACTTTGATCTGGAGTATGTGTTTTTGCAGTATGAAAGGCAGGGGCGGCGCTGACGTCGTATGTGTGGCGTTGTCTGCCTGTCCCATGTGCAGACAGACGACGCCTTCCCTGCCTTGCTTTTTCTAAAATGTATTTGCATTCCGCGTAAAGTCATGTATAATAAAGCTATCAGTTAAAGGACTTTGGATGTTTTCGGATCGTTTCATGTACGTTCGTACGATAATCCCATTGGACAACAGAGAAAAATAAAACAGGAATGAAAAAGGGAGGAACATAATGAAAGAAAAATACGAGTCATTGGCCTTAGCAGATTTAAAGGCGATTGCAAAGTCAAGAGGGATCAGGGGGACTTCTGCGATGAAAAAGGCGGAAGTCGTGGAAGCCATGCTGGAGTTGGACGGCAGGGAGAGTCGTAAGGCGTCTGCGCCGGTGCGGACGGAGAGCGGAGCGGCCGCGCAGGGCAGCCCCGAGAGTGCGGCAAAGCCGGAACATACAGAAAAGGGCGAGCATGCGGAGAAACAGGAACGGGCGGAAAAGCCGGAGCGGACCGAAAGGCCGGAGTCTGCCGGGAAAGGGGAACGGACGGATAACGAAAAATCACTGGCAGATCTGGACAGCGGCGAGATTGCAAACGGCATTTTGGAAGTGATGCCGGACGGGTATGGCTTTATCCGCTGCGAGAATTATCTGCCGGGCGAGAATGATGTCTATGTGGCGCCGAGCCAGATACGCCGTTTCGGGCTGAAAACGGGAGATATTGTCGAAGGGAATACGCGGGTCAAGACGCAGGCGGAAAAGTTCAGTGCCCTGTTGTTTGTCAAGAAAATTAACGGGTATGTGCCGGAGGTGGCGTCGCGCCGGCGCAATTTCGAGGACATGACACCGGTTTTCCCTGATAAAAGACTGCGCATGGAGACACCGGGAGCCAGTGTGGCCATGCGGATTATGGATCTGATGAGCCCGGTGGGCAAGGGGCAGAGAGGAATGATCGTCTCGCCGCCAAAGGCAGGTAAAACGACATTATTAAAGGAAGTTGCCAAGTCGATTAAACGCAATAACCCGGAGATGCATCTGATTATTCTGCTGATCGACGAACGCCCGGAAGAGGTGACAGACATCCGGGAGGCGATCGAAGGGCCGAACGTGGAGGTGATCTACTCGACGTTTGACGAACTTCCGGAACATCATAAACGGGTGTCCGAAATGGTAATCGAGCGCGCAAAGCGTCTTGTCGAGCACGGGAAAGACGTGACAATTCTGCTGGACAGCATTACGCGTCTGACAAGAGCGTATAATCTGGTTGTTCCGCCGAGCGGCAGAACATTATCGGGCGGCCTGGATCCGGCGGCGCTGCACATGCCGAAGCGGTTTTTCGGTGCGGCGCGGAATATGCGGGAAGGCGGCAGCCTGACGATTCTGGCGACGGCGCTGGTGGAGACCGGCAGCAAGATGGACGATGTAGTCTACGAGGAATTTAAAGGCACAGGCAATATGGAGATGGTTCTGGACAGAAAGCTCTCCGAGCGCCGGGTATTTCCCGCCATTGACATTCCGAAATCAAGCACACGCCGGGAAGATCTGCTGCTGAGCCGGGAAGAACTGGAAGCGATCAACATAATGCGCAAAGCACTCAACACGCTGAAACCGGAGGAAGCGGTGGAGAAGATACTGGATATGTTTTCCCGGACAAGAAATAATATGGAATTTGTGGGCATGGTAAAGAAAATTAAATTCTTTTAAAAGGGCTTGCATGTGAAAAAAAACTATGCTACAATGAATAAGCTGTCTGTGATAACAGTGCAGACGCAGAAAAGAGAATACAAAAGGAATTGATTTTGATTACAATAGAGAGGTGAGAGCGATGAAAGAAGGAATCCATCCGGCGTACTATCAGGCAACCGTAACCTGTAACTGCGGCAATACGTTTGTAACGGGGTCCACAAAACAAGAGATTCATGTGGAAATCTGTTCCAAATGCCATTCGTTCTATACGGGTCAGCAGAAAGCTGCAAGAGTGGCGGGACGTATTGATAAGTTTAATAAGAAGTATGGCGTGGGAAACAAATAGCAATACGAAAAAAAGGTTGAGGTTTTTAATCTCAACCTTATTTTTGATTGGGCGGTCTGGAGGTCCATTATGAAAAAGAAGTACAATCGTTCCTGCGGCATCGGCGGACAGGCGGTGCTGGAGGGGGTTATGATGAAGCATAAGGACACCTATGCGGTGGCGGTCAGAAAGCCGGATGGGACGATCGCGGTTGACCGGGAAGCGTTTCGGGGTGTGCTGCACGGCAGCGTGTTGAAGCGGATTCCGTTTGTGCGCGGTGTGTTTAACTTTGTGGATTCGATGATACTGGGAATGCGTACGCTGACATGGTCGGTTTCTTTTTATGAAGAGGATGGGGCGGCGGAGGAAACGAAAAAGCCGTCGCTCTTTGAGCGATTGTTCGGCGACAAAGCGGATGACGTGGCGATGGGACTGACGACAACGGTTTCGGTTGTCATAGCGGTAGCAGTATTTATGATACTGCCTTATTTTATTTCCAGTCTCTTAAGCGGATATATCAGGAACGCATCCCTGACGGCGATTATCGAGGGGCTGATCCGTATTCTGATTTTTGTGCTTTATGTGGTGGGTATTTCGGCTATGAAGGATATTCACAGACTGTATCAGTATCATGGTGCAGAGCACAAATGTATCAACTGCATCGAGCGGGGGCGGCCGTTGACGGTCCGCAATGTGATGCGCAGTTCGCGGCAGCATAAGCGGTGCGGTACGAGTTTCCTTTTGTTTGTCATGTTTGTCAGTGTGATTTTGTTTTTCTTTATCCGTGTGGAGGATCCCATATACCGGGTGGGGCTGCGGATTCTGTTGATTCCGGTGATTGCGGGGATTTCCTATGAGATTATCCGTCTGGCAGGGAACAGCAACTTTATTCTGGTGCGCATTCTGTCCGCGCCGGGGATGTGGCTACAGAAGTTGACGACAAAGGAACCGGACGAAGACATGGTGGCGGTGGCGATCGCTTCCGTGGAGGCGGTATTTGACTGGAAGGCGTATCTGCGGGATACGTACGGATATGAGGTGGACGATTCCGGGGTGGCGGATGACTTCAAAGCGGAATCGTTGTCGGCAGATGACTTCGAGGCGCAAGCGGATGTGCCCGGCGGGAAGACGGAGGCATGAAGTACGGGGCATTGTATCGTCTGGGCGCTGATCGTCTGACAGCGGCCGGGATCGAAGAAGCGGCGCTGGATGCGAGGCTGCTGCTGGAATCGGTCTGTCATACGGACAGAAACACGCTGCTGGTTCACGGAGATACGGAAGTGGAGCAGGCACAGGAACAGCGCTATCTGGACGGAATCAAAGCGCGGGCGTGCCATGTGCCGTTGCAATATATTACGGGCGTGCAGGAGTTTATGGGGCTTTCGTTTGCAGTCAATGAACATGTGTTAATTCCCCGGCAGGATACGGAGATTCTCGTGGAGGAGGCGATGCGGGAGCTGCATGACGGGATGCGGATACTGGATATGTGCACGGGCAGTGGCTGCATTTTGCTGAGTTTGCTGCGCTATTCCAATGATTGCGCGGGGACGGGTGTGGATATTTCGGCGGCGGCTCTGGCAGTTGCCGCAGAGAACGCGGCGGCGCTCGGGCTGGAGGCGGATTTCCGGGAAGGCGATCTGTTTGCGGGCCTGGAACGCGGCAGCCGGTTTGATATGCTGGTGTCAAACCCGCCGTATATCCGGACCGATGTGATACCCGGTCTGATGGAGGAAGTGCGTCTCCATGAGCCTTTGTCTGCGCTGGACGGAACGGCGGACGGCCTGGAGTTTTACCGGCGAATCAGCCGGGAGGCAAAACCATATCTGAACGGCGGCGCCGGCGTCTTTCTGGAGATCGGCTTTGACCAGGGGGCGGACGTGCGGCGGATTCTGGAGGATGCGGGCTATGACAGAGTGGAGATCGTAAAGGATTATGCGGGCCATGACAGAGTGGTCCGGTGTATATGGCAGGAGAAAGAGAATGTTTGATAAACTGGATGATCTGGTTCGCAGGTTCGAGGAGATTATGAATGAGTTAAACGAACCGGATGTTGCGAACAATCAGGAGCGTTTTCGCAGACTGATGAAGGAACAGAGCAATCTGACGCCCATTGTGGAGGCTTACGGGGAATATAAAAAGTGTGGACAGGACATCACGGACAGCCTGGCCATGCTGGAAGAAGAAAATGACGAGGAAATGCGGGAGATGCTCAAGGAAGAGCTGGCGGACGCAAAGAAACGGGTGGCGGAGCTGGAACAGAAGCTGAAAATTTTGCTGCTCCCCAAAGACCCGAATGACGATAAAAATGTGGTTGTGGAGATCCGGGCAGGAGCCGGCGGGGATGAAGCGGCTCTTTTTGCGGCAGAGATTTATCGGATGTATGTGCATTTTGCCGAGGGCAGGCGCTGGAAGATCGAAACGGTGGAGGCGGAAGAAATCGGCATCGGCGGTATGAAGAGCGTCACCTTTATGATTACCGGGACGGGTGCGTATTCCGTTATGAAGTATGAAAGCGGCGTACACCGGGTGCAGCGCGTACCGGAGACGGAATCCGGCGGGCGGATCCATACATCCACGATTACGGTGGCGGTTATGCCGGAGGCTGAGGAAGTGGATGTCCAGATTGACGAAAAGGATATTCGGATCGACGTTATGCGGGCATCGGGAAACGGCGGCCAGTGCGTCAATACGACGGATTCCGCGGTGCGTCTGACCCATTATCCCACGGGGATTGTCGTATACAGTCAGACAGAAAAATCACAGCTTCAGAATAAGGCGAAGGCATATGCGCTGCTGCGCGCCAAGCTGTATGACATCGAGTGCCAGAAGGCGCACGATGCCGAAGCGGAGGCCAGAAGAAGCCAGATCGGAACGGGGGACCGTTCGGAGAAAATCCGCACATATAATTTCCCCCAGGGGCGTGTCACCGACCACAGGATCAATCTGACTTTATATAAGCTGGATAAAGTAATGAACGGGGACATTCAGGAAATTATCGATGCGTGTATAGCGGCCGATCAGGCGGCCAAACTGGCAAAGATGAGCGAAAATTAAGAATGAAATATTTTCCTGTTTTTGGATTGCGCCCGGCATTGATCCGGTTTATAATGACAACAGAGTCGGGGAAATCATACGGGAAGTGCGAATCGTACAGAACAGGAGGAGCGGCGGCTCTTCCTGTTTTGTTTTCGGGAAGTCTGCCGTGACACGATGCGAAGGAGGGGAAGCAATGGAGCAATACGAATGGCTGCGCGGCTGTCTGATGGCGGGGGAATCGGTACTCTGGCGGGGAAAGCCGGGACAGGGACATGTTTTTACGGCATATGATTTGTACCTGGTACCGTTCAGCCTGATGTGGGGCGGGTTTGCCCTGTACTGGGAACTGGCGGTGATCGCTGCGGACGGCCCGTTTTTTATGAAACTGTGGGGAATTCCCTTTGTGTTGGTCGGGCTGTATATGATAGCCGGCCGTTTTTTTGTCCAGCAATATATGAGAAAACGGACGTACTATGCCATTACAAATTACCGGGTAATGCAATTCCGGGGCAATAAACTGACCTCGCTGAACCGGAATACGATACCGGAAATCCATATGACCATGCATCGGGACGGTTCGGGAACGATTGTTTTTGACCGTTATCGGAGAGGGCGCAGCCGTTATATCTGGGGCGGCGGTGCCTTTGCGGATGCCTCGGGTCACGCGGGGCAGACGGATCCCATGCTGGAAAATATCCCCGATGTCAATGCGGTTTACCGGATTTTGTCGGGACAGAGTACGGGGCTGCATATGTCGGGTTCGACATGGAACGAGAACGGATACGGAGGAGACGGCGAACAATGAAACAATATGAAACGTCACATCTGGTGAAAGGGGAAGATCTGAATCATCACGGCACACTGTTTGCGGCCCGGGCGGCCGGCTGGCTCGTGGAGGCGGCATTTGTGGCAGCAGGCTGTACGTGCGGAACGAGTGAGGGCATCGTGTGCCGGAATCTGCACCATATGAGCTTTCGAAAGCCGGTGCACAAAGGGGCGATCGTCCGGTTTGCGGCCCGCGTTGTATATGTGGGAAAGAGCAGCTTTACGGTAATGGTGACGGGTGCGGATGCAATGGACGGCGAATGCCGCATGGAAGGCATGATTACGTTTGTGACGATCGACGAGGCGGGCGGCAAACGGGCACATGGCATCTGTCTGGATGCGGCGGCAGACGAAAACGAGCGGCGGCAGCGTGAGCGGGCATCGGCGGAGATGGAAGCGCTGCGCAGTACAGGCGGGAAATAGCGGAAAAGAGAACAGAACAGGAAAACAGGAGGAAAATGAAAATGAGTCGGTTATTTTTGTGGTATCCCAAGTGCAGCACTTGTCAGAAAGCAAAAAAATGGCTGGATGCACATGGCATTTCATATGAGGCGCGCGACATCAAGGAGGAAAATCCCGATGTAAAAGAGCTGGAAGCATGGTATCGACAGAGCGGTCTGGACATCAAGCGCTTTTTCAATACAAGCGGCCTTTTATATCGTTCTATGAATCTGAAAGAAAAACTGACGGAGATGTCGGAACAGGAAAAACTGGAACTGCTGGCAACGGACGGGATGCTTGTAAAGCGCCCGCTGCTGATTACGGAAACGGCTGTGCTGGCAGGGTTTCGGGAAGCGGAATACGAAAAACTGACAGGAACCTGCGCGGAGTAAGGGCATGAACAAACATTTTTTCAGAAAGTTCTGGTGGGTTTTTGCCGCACTGCTGATTCTGACCGGGACGGTGACACTGCCGGCGCCGACAGGCTCAGAAGGTGCGTACCGGGTGGAAGCGGCTCCCCAAAAGACGACACAGACGGCCGGTAAGGAGCCGGAGGAGAAGACTTCCCGTGCGGAGGTGCATTTTATCGATGTGGGGCAGGGGGATGCCACATTGATTGTGTGTGACGGGCATGCCATGCTGATTGATACCGGAGACAATGACCGGGGTACGGCGCTGCAGCTCTATCTTTCAAAGCAGGGCATCAAACGACTGGACTATCTGGTGCTGACACACCCGGATGCGGATCATATCGGCGGCGCGGACGTGATTATCACAAAATTCACAATCGGCAATGTTTTTATGGCCGATTTTAAAAAGGATAACAAAACGTATCAAAAGGTAATCACGGCACTGGCGGACAAGAAACTGAAGTGGTCCGTGCCCAGGCCGGGGCGGGTCTATACACTGGGCGGTGGGAAGTTTACCATTCTGGCGCCGAACGGGACATATGATGATCCCAATAACGCTTCCATAGCGCTGCTTTTTCAGAACGGAGATACCAGCTTTCTGTTCACCGGTGATGCACAGGAGGAGGCGGAGCAGGATATACTGGAAAACGGCCTTTCCGTAAAAGCGGATGTGTATCAGGCCGGACATCACGGCAGCGATACGTCGAGCTGCGCGGAATTTCTGGAGGCGGTGGATCCGGACTATGCGGTAATCAGTTGTGAAGAAGGGAATTCTTACGGACATCCGCATGCCGCCGTGCTGAACAGTTTGCGTGCGATGGGCGTGAGCGTATTTCGGACGGATGAGCAGGGCAGCATGATAGCCCGGTCAGACGGTACGAAAATCACCTGGAACAGTGCGCCTTCGGATACCTGGAAGGCCGGCGAACGCACCGGCTCCGGGGTACAGAAGCAGAGCGCCGGGACAAAGGGAAAAGGTGCGTATATCGGCAATAAAAACAACGGAAAACTGCACCGCGCTACCTGCGAAAAGCTGCCCCAAAAGGAAAACAGGGCGGTGTTTGACACCAAAAAAGAGGCGGTGGATGCGGGGTATGACGATCCCTGTAAGCTGTGTAAACCATAGAGAAGGCATGGGAGGTATGGGAACATGAATCAAGAATGTCTGGAGCGGGCGCAGCGGTTTGCGGCCTCACTCTGCGCGTATGCCGGAATGGATGCGCAGTTTGGGGAAGACTTCTGGCTGCGGCTTACGAAAGAAGCGGATATACTGGAAGACTTCTGCTACTATATGGATAACCGGAAATTTTCCTGCGGGGCGGTCACGGCAGGATATACGGTTATCGATATTATGGTATGGCAGATCGATCACTTTAAGGCCAGACTGGACCGCAGGGAGCCGGGGATGGGAGACAACGGTGATAAAATGCTGTTGCTGGCCTTTGATACTTTTTTAAAGATGCGGAAAGAACCGGAACGGTATATCCGTTTGCTGCAGGGGGAAACCGGAACGGACTACCCGGAGAAATATTGAGATGAATCAGAGAGCAAATGAAAAAAATACCGCCCCGTGCCCTGTTTTCAGGAAATGCGGCGGGTGTCAGTATATTGATATGCCCTATCGGGAGCAGTTAAAGAGAAAGCAGAAGCAGATATGCCGGCTGCTTTCTTCTTTTGCGGAGCCGGAGCCGATCATTGGCATGGACGATCCGTATCATTACCGCAATAAGGTAAGCGCGGCGTTCGCCCGGGACAAAAAGGGGAACATTATCTCCGGGGTATATGAGGAAGGGAGCCACCGGGTTGTGCCGGTTGACCGCTGTCTGCTGGAAGATCAGAGGGCGGACGCGGTGATTGCCACGATTCGCGGTTTGCTGTCTTCTTTTAAAATCCCGGTGTATGACGAGGACAGGGAGACCGGGCTGTTGCGGCATGTGCTGGTGCGGACGGGGCATGCAACGGGTGAGATAATGGTCGTGCCGGTGACGGCTTCGCCTGTCTTTCCTTCCCGGCGAAATTTTGTGAGAGCGCTTACAGAGCGGCACCCGGAGATTACGACGATTGTACAGAATATCAACGGGCGTCACACAAGTATGGTGTTGGGGCCCAAAATGCAGGTGATGTACGGACGGGGATATATCGAGGATATTCTGTGCGGGAAACGTTTCCGCATCTCGCCCGGTTCCTTTTATCAGGTGAATCCGGTGCAGACGGAAGTTCTCTACCGCACGGCGGTGGGGTATGCCGGCCTGACGGGAAAGGAGCGGGTTCTGGACGCTTACTGCGGAACGGGCACGATCGGTCTGATAGCCAGCGACAGCGCCGGAGAAGTGATCGGCGTGGAGCTGAATCCGGGCGCAGTGAAAGATGCCGCGATCAACGCGGAGAATAATCATGTAAAAAATATCAGGTTTTACCGAAAGGATGCAGGGGAATTTATGCGCGGGCTGGCGGCGCGGCGGGAACGAGTGGATGTTGTCTTTATGGACCCGCCGCGGAGCGGGAGCGACAGGGCGTTTCTGGAGGCTTTGTGCACGCTGCGTCCGGCGCGGGTTGTCTATATTTCCTGCAATCCCGAGACGCTGGCACGGGATCTGCGGTATGTGACGCGCAAGGGATACCGGGTGGAACGGGTACAGACGGTGGATATGTTTCCGGGGACCGGGCATGTTGAGTGTGTCGTGTTGATGTCAAGGGTGGAAAAATAGAATAGCGGAAAAGTGCAGAAAACAAGGGATTTCCGGGAGCCTAGACAGTTTGGAAAAATTGTTCCGGCTCCCGGATTTTTTGTTTGTTGTACTGTGCGGAAACATATCCACTGCTTTTTGGGTGGGATAGTTGAGTTGACAGGTTAGATATAGGATATGTTGTGGAGATAGGATTGTTAAAAGGGGTGTTGAGTTGACAGAATGATTATATAAAACATTTAAACATAAATTGTTTTTGACTTGAGATAATGTTAGCTGTATTGCTCAAGTAATTTTCTGGCAGAAGCAAGAATGAATTCCCGAATTTCCAAAGGTTCTATTACCAGTGCCTCATCTCCCAGGCTCATGAAAAAATTGCTGACAAAATTTAAATCTGCTTTATCTATTGTTGTATCAATAAAACCACCTGTGGCATCAGAATTATACTGGATATTTGTTTCAAAATATGGATTATCCTTACAACGTACAATTCCATTTTCTGAAAGTTTTACATATAAATGAACGGGATCTTTAATTCTATAGGAATATAAAATATCATTTAATGTTTCTGTTATTGGTTCAAAATTTCCCTCTGCGTCTTCAACTTCTATGATACGATCTGCACGAAATAAACGTATAGTTTGTTTACCATAATCAAAGGCAGGTACATACCATATATTGTCATTCGCATAAACGCCAATAGGATAAATTATCCTGCCAGTAAGTTTTCTCTGCGATTGATATTGGATTTTTATAACCTTTTTTTGTGCTGCTTTTTGTATTAGTTTTTTTAACTGAGGTGTTTCAATTTCTCTTTTTCGATGCCAAAAAGCTAATGTTGATTTTAGATTTTCTATTTGTGGTTTTGCGTCTGCTGGAAGTCCTAAAAAGAGTTTACGGGAAACAGAGGCAATATCCACTTCAAATGGAAGTGATTTATAATATTGCAGGGATTGAAAAGCAAAGAAAATTGCAAGTGCTTCATCTTCACTAAATATAAGCGGTGGCAGCATCCGATTTGATAAAACACGGTATCCACCATTGCGGCCAGGTTCTGTATATAAGGGAATCCCCATAGCATCTAACTCCAAGAGATATCTATGTGCTGTTCGTACTGAAATACCGAATTCTTTTGCTACATCGTTTGCTGTAAATCTTCTTTTCATATTAACATATGCAATCAGATCGAAAAGTTTTTGCGGTTTGCTCATTTCGTCCTCCTAACCATGACAGGTTTTGTCATGGTTTTATTATATAATAGATATCAGGAAATGTCAAGATGGGAGGGCCTATATGGGTGAAGATAAAATTAGTTTGAAAGGTGCAAAAGAGAAAAATTTGCAAAATATCTCAATATCAATTCCTAAGCATAAAATTACGAGCGTGGTCGGGGTGTCTGGTTCTGGAAAGTCCGCAATGGTATTTGATACAATTGCAGCAGAATCACAGCGACAGCTAAATGAAACCTATTCCAGTTTTATCAGAAATCGTTTGCCGCATTATGGGAAACCAAATGTGGAAAGCATTCAAAACCTGCCGGTTTCAATCATTATAGATCAAAAACGCCTTGGGGATAACACACGTTCAACAGTCGGAACGGTGACGGATATTTATAGTTTATTGCGTCTGCTTTTTTCCAGGATTGGGAATCCATTTGTAGGATATTCGGATGTATTTTCGTTTAATAATCCACAGGGGATGTGCAAGGAGTGTCAGGGACTTGGTGTAGTTCGGGATTTTCAGATAGATAAACTTTTGGATAAGGAAAAATCATTGAATGAGGGGGCGATTCGTTTCCCAACATTTTATCCGGGCGGTGTTCGTTGGAAGCGCTATGTAACCACTGGACTATTTGACAACAACAAGAAAATCAAGGACTATACGATGGATGAACTTGATATATTGCTCTATCAATCGGGATTTAAGCCTCAAAATCCAACAAAAGACTGGCCGCCGACATCAATGTACGAAGGGCTAATTCCACGGATTACAAGAACATTTTTATCTAAGAATAGTCGTGGGACAGAACAATATAGGAAGGATATTCAGAGGATTGTAGTAGATAAGAAATGTCCATCATGTTCGGGAGGCCGTTTAAATGAAAAGGTATTGAATTGTAAAATTAATGAAAAAAGTATTGCTGATTGTACGAATATGACAATTACAGATTTGATTGCTTTTTTAAAGCAGATACAGAGTTCTTATATGGATACGGTAATAGAAGAATTGTTAAAGCAGCTCACTTTTGCAGAAGGTGTCGGACTTGGCTACCTCACCCTGAACCGCCAGACATCTACTTTGTCAGGAGGGGAATCCCAAAGGATTAAAATGATCCGTCAATTAGGAAGCAGCTTAAATGAATTATTATATATTTTTGATGAGCCAAGCACGGGGCTTCATCCGGCAGATCTTGACCGTATTAATCAGCTTTTTATGCAATTGAGGGATAAGGGAAATACTATATTGATCGTCGAGCATGACCCTGATGTGATTTGCATTTCGGATCATGTCATAGAAATAGGACCGTTATCGGGAATACATGGCGGTCAGATTACATTTGAAGGCAGCTATGATTCTTTTAAAATTTCCACATCATTAACAGCACAATATTTTTCAAAACAGAAGAAATTAAAGAATTGTAGTGGTCAAGCATTTTTGTAACGCTTATGGCTAATAAAATTAGTTTCCAAGTTATGAAGCAGTCCGTACCTGATAAGGTGTACGGTATCCATTATAGCTGTGCGGACGAACATGGTTGTATGTGACATAGGCAAATTCCTCCACCGCCTGATACAACGCCTCCTGTGTCTGGAACTCATACAGATTGATGCATTCATTTTTCAGCGTGTTGAAATATCTTTCCATAGGGGCGTTGTCGTAAGGGCATCCTGCTTTGCTCATACTTTGGCTTACATGGACAGATTCACAAAATTCCACGAAGGCCTTTGATGTATACTGGGAGCCCTGGTCGCTGTGGAGGATCAGTTCTTCCTTGATCTGCGGCTGTGATTCCAGCGCTTTCCTCAAAGTCCGGATAGCAAGGCCGCTGGTGATCTGGCGGTCTGTCACACTTGCAATGACGCTCCGATCATACAGATCAACAATGCTGCAATTATAGCGCGTTTCCCCGTTTTTCAAAAACAGATATGTGAAATCCGTACACCACTTGTGGTTCGCCCGGTCTGCTTGAAACTCCCGCTGCAGCCTGTTT
>CAJUCC010000013.1 GCA_910585205.1 uncultured Lachnospiraceae bacterium | reverse complement strand
ACACCAGCTTTTCTTCCACTTGTTTTTGGCAAAACCCACTTTACTAACAATTCACTTCGGTCAACATCCGGTGCATGGCATCCCACGACTTGTCCAGTTCACACAGATATTCCGGAAATGTGTCAAAAAACACTTCCTCGATCTCTTCGTGCATATAAGCGGCGCGCTCTTTTCTCTCCACCGCCCTCAGTTTTTCCACATCCGCTTCCTCCAGCGCAAATAAAACAGCCAGACATCCCATACGGCATCCTCCTTACAAACGATTTTATTTGATTGGTCACTGTTTCCATTATATCGCAAACCTTTTTGCGATCAAACAGAAATATCTTGCATTTCTTCTCCAAAAGCGGTTAAATAGGTATGAATATTTTTTATCATACATACTTTTTCAGGGGATATACATCGAAATTCCCTCCGGGCAATTTAATAACATCTGTATTTTAATGAAAGGACAAACATTTTTATGAAACCATGTGTTATTCCAGACGATTACCAGTCTGCACTGAATCTCCACGAAACGCAGGTGGGAATCAAAACCGTAAAAGACTTTTTCCAAAAGCTTCTCGCCGAACGCCTGAATCTGCTGCGTGTTTCGGCGCCCTTATTCGTTGACCCGGCTTCCGGTCTCAACGACAACCTCAATGGCGTGGAACGTCCGGTTTCTTTCGGCATCAAAGAGCAAAACGATGCGCAGGCCGAGATCGTTCATTCCCTTGCGAAATGGAAACGTCATGCCCTGCAAAAATATGGCTTTCAGATGGGAGAAGGACTTTATACGGATATGAGCGCGATCCGGCGTGACGAAGAGACTGACAATATCCATTCCATCTATGTGGACCAGTGGGACTGGGAAAAAATCATTTCCCGGCAACAGCGAACGATGGCAACTTTACAGGACACTGTCAGAATTGTCTATAAAGTTCTGCGGAAAACCGAGAAATATATGTCCATTCAATATGATTACATCAAAGAAATCCTGCCGGAAGACATTTTTTTCCTGACCACGCAGGAGTTGGAAGACATGTATCCGCAGCAGACGCCGAAAGAACGCGAATATCTGATTACCAAAGAAAAAGGCGCCGTCTGCCTGATGCAGATCGGCGACACACTCCGTTCCGGCAAACCGCATGACGGCCGCGCGCCCGACTATGACGACTGGGCATTAAACGCGGATATTCTGGTTTATTACCCGGTGCTGGACATTGCACTGGAACTCTCCTCCATGGGCATCCGCGTGGATGCGAATTCTCTGCACAGCCAACTGCAGAAAGCAGGCTGCACGGAGCGCGCCGAACTGCCGTTCCAGAAAGCCATCCTGCACGATGAGCTTCCCTTTACCATCGGCGGCGGCATCGGACAGTCACGTATCTGTATGTTCTTCCTGCGCAAAGCGCATATCGGTGAAGTGCAGTCCTCTCTCTGGCCGGAAGAGACGCGGGCGGAAATGCGCAGAAAAGGCGTTTCTCTTCTATAACAGGCATTCCGCACATTGCGGGACAGCTCCGAAACAGATTGTAATTCAGTCAGTGAGATGCCGTCCCGCTTATGCCCGCAGCCCGGTGCATAAGTGGGACGACATGCATCCATAAAAAAATCCTTGCCTTTTCTGCAAATGATATGCTATAATAAACAGGCAGACAGCGGAACGAATACCGGATTCGCCGCAATACTGACAGGCAGATATAGTTCATTGGTAGAACATCAGCTTCCCAAGCTGAGGAGGCGGGTTCGATTCCCGTTATCTGCTTTTAAAAGCCTTGATTGCAAAGGCTTTTTATTTTGCAGAAAAACCGGGTCTGTCCATAAGCGCCTGCTCTGTCTCGACAAAATGAACGGCGGAGTGCTCCCAATATTTTCGCCAGACCCGGCTGTACCCGCTTTCATATCGCTGCGCATAAAAAAGCTCCGCTTCATCCATCGTTTTCAAAGGAAACCACGGCAGGAACCGATTGACTTCGTTATCGCTGTAAATTCTGAATATTGCTTCCAGATCATTTTTTGTAAACTTTCTCTCCCGTCTTCACGGGCATTCCAGGGTCTGATCCAGATAAAAGGAATAAATCAGCTTTTCCTTTACCTGTTTTCCCGTGATGCGCGCCAGCGCTTCGCCGTAATAGTCAAGCTGCGCCCGATACCGGGCAACCAGTTCCTGCGGTTGTCCTATCCGGTCAGTCTTATAATCCAGAACGATCAGTTTCCCGTCTTCTTCCCAGTATACATCGATAATCCCCTGTATCAGCACCGTTTCCTCATGCGGAAACTCCGGCCTCAGCCGGTCTGCCGCCAGCCCGAGCATAAAAGGCTGTTCCCTGTGCAGATCCCCCCGCACCGCCGCCGCCTGCATCCGCACCGCCGCACCGCTGCAGAGAAACGCGCCGATTTTGTCTGCAGCCACGCAGGCCGTTTCTTCCGCCTGCATCCGGCCGCTGCGCAGAAAGTCTTCCACGCTTTTTTTGACCATAATGGTCATTTCCGTCTGCGGGCTGCCCACGGGAACGGCGGAAAAATCAAGCAGTTCCATCACTCTGTGGAAAGCGCTCCCTCTGGCCGCCCCCGACTGCTTCACCTCCGGTACGCAGAAACGGGGAATATAGGCCTCCCGCTGCTCAGAAAACAGCGCTGACGCCCCCTCCGACGCTTCCGTCATCCGCTCTGCTTTCAGTTCCGACACCGTTGTTTTGGTATACAGCCGGCTCAGATCCCGCGGATAGGTATAGGCAAAGCGCTCTGCAAATGCATCCCGCCAGGCCGGTACACAGATTTCCTGTCCGTAATCCGCCAGCCTCTCCTGCCGCCACCGGTCTTTTACGAGTGTTTCCACCGCATCCGCCCGCAGGGAAGATGCATCGGTTACGACCACGCCGGGCCAGGCCGGAAGCAGAAAATCAAGCAGGCTCCCGGCGCCGGAACGGGTGAGAAAAGAAATCATCCCGTCGGGCGCCGTCCACCCGTTTTCCCCTTCCTGCATCCCGAGAGCAGCCAGCTTTTTCGCCGGCTCCGGGATACATCCGGTCATAATCAGTTTTTCCTTTGCCCGGGTCATCGCCACATAGAGAATCCGCAGCTCCTCGCCCAGATTGTCCAGCTTCTGCTTCCGCGCCAGCACATTCCGGTGCAGTGTGCTGCGTTTCAGCCGTGCCGCGGGATCGACATACACACAGCCGATCCCCAGATCGACGTCCGTCAGCAGGCTGCGCGTCTCATCCTGTGTATGAAACCGTTTCGCAAGCCCCGCGACGATGCAGACCGGAAACTCCAGCCCCTTACTCTTGTGGATACTCATAATGCGCACCACATCCGCGTATTCGTCCACCGTGCCGGCCTCCCCGTAATCCACTTCATACTGTTCGAGCTGTTCCATATAGCGGATAAAGGAAAAGAGCCCGTGACTTCCCGTCTTCTCATAGTCCGCCGCTTTCAGCAGCAGCATTTCGAGATTGGCCCTGCGCACCCCGCCGTCCGGAAATGCCGTCATATACTGCAGATACCCTGTCTCTGCCAGAATTTCCCGCAGAATCTGCCGCACCGGTTCATAGGAGATCCGCGCGCGATATGTGCGAATCAAGGCCAGCAGACGCACAGCCTTTTCCTGCACGGCCGCTTCCGCCGCTGTCTGCGCCGCCGCCTTTTCCCGGATTTCCAGCGCCTCGTACAGCTTTGCCTCCGGGGCGGCTGCCCGTATGGCTGCAATATCGCTGTCCGTAAATCCCCCGATCAGGGAATGCATCACACCGAACAGCGGAATGTCCTGCAGCGGATTGTCCAGAATCCGCAGCATATGCAGCATCGTCCGAATTTCCTCCGACGAAAAATACCCTCTGGAAGACGTGGTATGCGCCGGAATTCCCTGCTGCTTCAGCACACGCTGCAGCGTCTCGTCCCATCCCGCATTGGTGCGCAGCAGTATGGCAATATCCCCGTATCGCACCGGCCGCATCAAACCGCTCTCCGCATCCGTCACCTGATGACACGCCAGCAGACGCCGGATACGCCCTGCCACCAGCGCCGCCTCCTGCTCCACCCTGGACAGCTCCGACGCCTCGTCCGCAGCCAGCAGCAAAAGCTCCGACGCCGCCTCCGCATACGCCGGATAGGCGCCGCCCGGATAGAGCGCCGCCCCCGCATCATACGCAATGCCGCCCAGATCCCGCTTCATTATCCGGGAGAATACATAATTGACCATATCAGTCACTTCATGCCGGCTGCGGAAATTCCGGTGCAGAATAATCCTGCGCTCCGCCCCCGTATCGCCGTAACGGCCGTACTTCTCCATAAAGATCTCCGGCCTTGCCTGCCGGAATCTGTATATGCTCTGCTTTACATCGCCCACCATAAACCGGTTATACCGGCCCTCTGCCTCCCCGGAAATGCTCTGCAGGAGATATTCCTGTACAAGATTACTGTCCTGATACTCATCAATCATAATCTCATGAAAATACTGCCGGTACTCTTTTGCCGTTTTCGACGGCACATGGCCGTTTTCCGTCTCCTCCAGCATAATCCGCAGGGCATAATGTTCCATATCGTTAAAATCCAGAATATTCTTTTCCCGCTTTTTTTCGGCGAGCAGCGCGCCGAACGCAAGTGTCAGCGAGACAACCGTTCTGACAATGCGGCCGCTCTCCCGCAGATCGGCAAACGCCTGCGCACATGACATGGCAAAATAACGTCCGCGCACCTTCTCCACCGCATCTTTGACCGCCGTCCGCATCCCTTTGACCAGCTCCCGCTTTTCTCCGGATACGCTGTCGTCCTTTTTGGAGGGCAGCCGCCCGAACGCTATGCGGGCAAACCCGGCCTCGTATTCCTGAAATGTCTCTCCCCGACACGCGGACAGCATTTCCCGTTCCGCTTCCAGCACCGGTGCATACATATAAGGCCCGTCCGGCTGTTCGCAGACAGCCAGCGCCGCTTCCAGATGCGCGGCACAGGCCGATACGGTATTTTTCATATCATCGACGGCAAACGTAAGCCAGGCCTCTGCTTCCCGGGCCGCCTGTCCGTCCTCTGCACGCTCCCCGTCTTCCGGTGCGTACTCTGCAGCCGCCTGCACAAGCCACGCCTCCGGAAACGGCAGGCTGCGTGAGAAATCATACAGACGCAGAATATGCTCCGCCAGCGCCTTTTCGTCCCCGCCCGGATGAAAACTTTCCAGGCAATGCAGAAAATCGGCATCCTGCTTTTCGAACCATTCTTCGAGAAAAGCCTCCATCACCTCACCGCGCAGCAGCTTCAGTTCCCCCTCGTCCGCCACCCGGAAACCGGGATCCAGACCGATGTCATTGAAATTATTGCGCAGAATAAACAGACAGAAGCTGTCAATCGTCGTAATTTTGGCATTGTGCAGCAGTGTAAGCTGCCGCTGCAGATGCGCGTTGTCCCCGTCTTCCTCCAGCCGCCTGCCAAGCGCCTCGCTGATCCGCTCCCGCATCTGCGCGGCCGCCGCGTTCGTAAAGGTAACGATCAGGAGGCGGTCGATGTCCACCGGATTGTCCGCGTCACTGACAATCCGCACAATCCGTTCCACGAGCACCGCCGTTTTGCCGCTTCCGGCCGCCGCCGAGACGAGCAGGCTGCAGCCTCTGCTGTCGATTACCGCAAGCTGTTCCTCCGTATACGAAAATCCCATCTTATGCATCTCCCTTCACTTCCGGCCGGCCTTTGCCCGCTGCATCCCGCATCCGCTCCAGCGCTTCGTCCCCGGACAATGTATCGAGATGCCGTTTTTCATAGCCGGGAATCCGTTCGTTAAAACCGCATACACTGCGATATGTGCAGTAATCACACCCGCTTTCCGCCCCATAGGCATAGGGACGTTTTTCGATTCCGCCCTGCAGGATTTCCTGTCCGAGCCCGCGAATCTTGTGATTCACATAGTCCGATACCGTGCGCAAATCCTCCACGGGCAGCGTTCCCGAACGGCTTCCCAGACTGCCGTCCTTTTTCCGCTCCACCGGGATCACCTGTGATTTGCTGCCGAATACACCGTCCAGTCTCGCAATCACATCTTCGCTCTCATTTACAATTCCTTTCATCCGCAGGCTCTCCCGGATCTTCTCATCCAGCGCCTCCGGCGTAAGGCTCCCGCCCTCGTCCGCAATCATCGGATCTGCTATATGATAATACAGCATTGCGGCGGGAATCACTTCTTTTCCCGTCTCCTGCCGGCGGATCATTTCCACGGCCGCGTTCATATAAACGACAAGCTGTAACTGCAGACCATAGTAGACGGCGCCGATGTCCAGACTTTTGTTGCCCGACTTATAATCGATTACCTTCACATAGATCCGCTCCCCGTCCCTGCAGGTGTCAATGCGGTCGATTCTGCCCTGCAGATGCATTTTTTCTTTTTCGGAAAGACTGATATGGAGCGACTCCAGATCCGAAAGAGACGAAAAGGAAACTTCGAAATGTTCCGGGCGAAAGCTCCCCTTTCGCAGCTGATCCTGCAGCATAAAGACCGTGCGCCGCAGAATGCGTTTGATCCGCACCACGGCATACCGGTATCTGGCGCCGGAAAACAGAACCGAATCTCCATATACCGCCGCCTGCGCGTCCACTGCCGCCTCCAGCAGCCGTTCTCCCAGTTCCGCGGGAAAATGCAGCCAGTCCGTGCCGTTTTCTTCCAGCAGACGGGAAAATTCCTCCAAAACGCCGTGAAACAGTGTTCCCATATCCACCGCTTGAAACCCGAACAGCTCCCGCTCCTGCAAAGAAAGGCCGTACTCCAGAAAATAGCCATATGCGCAGGATGCATACCGTTCCAGCCGGCTCACGCTGCCGGCCAGTATCGTCCCGTACAGAGCATGTGCCAGCCGTTCCCCGAGCGGATCATGCCGATAGCGGAAAAAGGCGGTTTCCTCCAGCGTACGCAGACGTTCCCGGTATTGCGGATTCTGTGCGTATGTCCCGTATAAAGTAAAGAAGAAAGGCTCGGAAACCGGATTGCCGCCGGCATATTCCCGCAGCTGTTCCGCCAGCACCCCGAATCCGTCCTCCGCCACTTCGATCTGCTCCCATGGTTCCCTGCTCTGCGCTCTCTCGATCTGCAGCAGCGGAAACAGTTTTTTCACCGTGCCGATCAGATAGGACGGGCGCAGCGCCTTTCCCTCTCCGCTTACGCGCGCATAAGAAAGATAGAGACGTTCACTCGGTTTTGTCATGTTCATATACAGATACAGCCGCTGGATATACATCTGCTGGCGCGGCGACGGCGCCATTTCCCACTGTCCCTGCGCCAGAAATTCCCGGTCAATATCGGAAATAATCCCGCCCCCGGAGCCGCTCCCCGGGATATTGCCGTCGTTGACCCCCAGAAAAAACAATACCCTGATCTCCTTCAGACGGGTCCGTTCCATATCCCCGACCAGAATCCGGTCCACATTCTGCGGAATGGTTCCCACCTGTATCTCCCCAAACCCCGCGTCCAGTATATCCGCAAACTCCTGCAGCGACATCTCTTCTTCCCCGATCAGGTCATAAATCTGCTCCAGAAGTTCCATCACCAGCCGGTATATCTGCCCGTATTCCTTTTCTCTGACCGCATCACCGCTCTCCCGGAATTCCTGTTCCAGCCGCGCCAGTCTTTCGTGTGCCTGACTCCGCACGAGAAAGTCATACAGTTGGCTGACATAGTCACGAGCCGTCCTGCCCTCCGCAAGCAGCGGTTCCAGCGTTTCCATCAGGTTTCGCCGCGTGACATTCAGCGCTTGCAGTTCCGCCGCCTCCGCCGCCGAAGGCTCCCGCCGGCTTCTCCTGACAAAAGCCTCCTGCCAGCGTTTCCGCCCCCGTATGCCCTGCCGCAGCACATAATTTTCCAGCCGGTCTGTCTCTTCCGCGGCAATCCCGCCAAACCCGCTCCGCAGGAAATGAAACACCGCCTCATAAGAAAAATTCTGCAGCCGTATTTTCAGGGCGCTCCGCATGTATTCGATAAAAGGATTCAGTGCAATCCCTTTCGTCGCATCCACATAACAGGGAATCCCGAAACGGGCAAAGGCTTCCTCCACATAATCCGCATACACCGCCAGATCACCTGTCACCACCGCAATATCCCGATACGCAAACCCTTCTTCCCGGACCAAGCGCCTGATCTGCAGGCACGTATGGCGTACTTCCTCCCCCGGCGTCGCCGCTTCCAGCAGATGAACGGCGTCGGTTTCCTCCGTATAGGATGTATTCCGAAAGCGGAATAATTCCTGCTCCAGATGCGCCAGCCCCGGGTTGTCCCGAAAGCGGGGCACCGGTTTCCCCTGCAGAATAATATCCGGCCTGCACGGCACGCCCGCTTCCTCCGCCAGCCGGCGCAGCGAACGAATCATTTTCTTGCTGAAAGCGAAAAGTTTCTGTTCCCCGTCATCCGCTTCCGCATCCTCATCCCCGTCCATCATCACCGCCACCCGGACTTCCCGGCAGAGCAGCAAAAGCCTGCGGATCACCTGATTCTGCACCGGCGTAAAACCCGTAAAACCGTCAAATACCACAACACTGCCCCGGATCATCTCCGAATGATCCAGCGCCTCGGCCAGCAGCCCGAGCTGTCCCTCCGTCGTCACAAAGTCCGCCGCCGCTTCCAGAAAAGCCTCATAGAGAACGCCGAGATCCTGCAGCTTATAATACAGGCTTCCCCGCGGTCTGGCGTACGCCGTCAGCTCCGTCAGCTCCGCCCGCCCGATTCCATACTGCATAAACTCCGAAATCGCTGACTTTACCTCATGGATATACCCGATCCGCCGCATATGCGACCCCATTACCTTCAGTCTGTCCTCACATCCCGCCGCAATCCGCCGCAGAATCAGGCTTTTGCCCGTATCGTCCAGTACCGGTCTGTGTCCCCCGCCCGTCTCCTCAAAGATTCGGTGTGCCAGTCGTCCGAAACTGAGCACATCGATATTCATAATCCCGCCCCGCGGATGCCGCGTCACCAGTTCCTTCTGCGTCTGCATCGTAAACTGGTCTGGCACCACAATAAAAAAACGGGTGTTTTCTTCTTCCAGCGACCACCGGATCACATCCCGGTACAACCGCTCACTCTTTCCCGCTCCCGAACTTCCGATACAAAACTGCAGCCCCATTGTCGCCCGGCACTCCTTTTCTTTTGCATAACATACGTTATCTAACAGTTGCTATCTCGTCACATTGCGCAGCCATTTCCGCTGCCGATACCGCAGCCAGCAGAGCGGAAATTTCACCAGCTCATCGCTGAGCAGCAGGAAATAAATGACGTTGACCGGCAGATGCCAGACAAAAGCCGCCAGAGAGCCAAACACAATCGAGCAGCCCCATAAAATACCGGAGTCCAGCAGCATCCCGAAGCGGGTGTCTCCGCCGCCGCGGAAAATCCCGACCACAAACGTACCGTTGACGGAATGCGCCACCACATAATATGACATCATCATCAAAAAGCTGTTCATATAGACAGCCGTTACCCCGGTATAGCCAAACCCGCTGACAAGCAGCGGCCGCACGAGAAATACAATCGCACCGCCCAGAAATCCGAAGCAGACCGTCAGCCGCAGCATCCTTCCTGCGCAGAGCTCCGCCTCCTCCTTCTTCCCCTCTCCGATCGCCTTGCCGATCAGAATCGCCGCCGCATTTCCGATCCCGAATACAACGACCGTGGCAAGCTGGCGCATAACCTGCGCCACCGAGTTGGCCGCCACCGCGCTGCTTCCCAGATGTCCGATAACGGCTGCGATGGCGGAATATCCTGCGCCCCAGAAGAACTCGTTCAGCACGACCGGACTGGAATAGCGCAGAAAATCCCGGATCAGCCCGCGGTCCGGATGGATCAGAGCGGACAAACGGATGCGAATCACCCGATTGCGAAAATATGCGTACCAGAGCATAATGACAAGTTCCAGCGCCCTGGCACAGAGTGTGCCGATCGCCGCGCCGACAATGCCCAGCCGCGGCGCGCCGAAAAGGCCGAAGATCAGCACTGCGTTGACTGCAAAATTGAGAACAAGCGACAACGCATAGATAACCGTCGAAATCATCACCTTTTCGATGCTGCGGATAAGATTCAGGTATGTCATGCTCAAAGCGACCATCGGATATGTAAAGGCTACAATCTGCAGATATTTCACGCCCTCCGCGATAATTTCCGGTTCATCGGTAAAAATGCGCATCAACTGTGCCGGGAAGAAAAAACTGCCCAACATAAAAATAAGCCCTACAGTAACTGCAAGCCTCATCACGATACCCAATAACTTCTCTATGGAATCCGTATCCCGCTTCCCCCAGTACTGCGCTGTCAGCACAGATACCCCGGACGCCGTCCCGAACAAAAACAGGTTAAAAATAAAAAAGACCTGGCCGCCCAGGGAACATCCCGACAATACCTCTTCACCGATCCTGGCGAGCATGACCACATCGGTCGCCGACACCCCCACATTAATCAGATTCTGCAATGCCATCGGCACGACAAGTGCAATGACTTTTTGATAAAAATCCTTTCGATTCATGCGACTTCCTCCTTCCCGTTATCCCTGTTTCCCACAGAGCATCTCCATATCTTCCAGATACCGGAGCGCTTCTTTATAATATACCTTCGGATTGAATTCCGGCTCTCTTACCATTTCCGCCAACAACCCGTTCAGCGTATAATCGACAATCTTCGCAAGCCGCTCCGACGCAATGCCGGCGATACCGGAAAAATCCACCCGTTTCAGAATCGTATCATATGCCTCCAGCAGCGTTTCCGCCGGTTCCCGCACCGCCTCCACCGCCTCCGGCGCGTCTTCGCACTCCGCCCGCAGCAAAAACAACTGCATATACGGAAAATTTTTCATCGTTCCCAGTTTCGCCTTCTCGATCTGCCGGCAGATCTGAAAATAGTCCGTCTCCTGTACATTGACCGAAGAAGTCATCTCCATGACCAGATATTTCACACTGTAATCAAAGATAAACCGATACAGTCCCGTCTTGCTGATAAAATAGTGAAACAAAAGGCCCTTGCTGATGCCCGCTTCCTTCACCATCTCGTCCGTACTGGCCCTGCGGAATCCGTTTTCCGCAAATATTTTCAACGCTGCATTAATCATCCTGTCTTGTTTTTCTTTTTTCAGGTCAAAGAATTTCTCGTTCATCGGCAGCGCTCCTCTTCTGTAATTGACCATACGGGTCGAATCCTATCTTATCATAGTTACAAAAGGGTTGCAAGGAATTTGTATACATATTTTCTTTGCTTTTTCATAAAATAATATTATAATAGAAGTAACATACAAAAGTGAAAGGAGAAACACTATGGCCAAAAAATTTGGTAAATTCCTTCTTTTCGTCTCCACCATCGGAGCGGCATTTGCAGGCGCTTATTATTTCATGAAGAGCAGACAGTCAGTCCCCGCGGAAGAAGACGATTACGAAGATTTGGATGATGATTCCGAGGAAGAATCCGACGGCGAACGCTCCTATGTATCCTTAAACGCGGATTCCGCAACTGCCGATAACGCAAAGTCCGATACAAAAGAGGCTTCCGGCACCACGGTCGAAGAATTTTTCGATGACGACGATGACAGCGACGGTTCCTTAGATGCAATCTGACAGAAGCCGAATACCCGCTTCAATCTCTTGTTCCTGAAGGCCGGCGTATCCTAATATCAATGTGGGCTGCCAGTTCTCTGGCAGTCTCCCGATATAGGTATCCGCCATCCCATAGAGCCTGATTCCCTTCTCTGCCGCCCGGGCAAGCAGTTCCGCTTCCGTTCTTTCCCCCTGATAATGTAAAATCAGATGCAGTCCTCCGTTTTCTCCCGAAACGGTGCCGTTCGCAATATACTTTCGACAGGCCCAAAGCATCCTGTCATGCCGGCTGCCGTAAATCTTCCGCATTTTGTTCAAATGCCGCTCAAATGCGCCGTCCCGGATAAACTGATTCAATACGGACTGGTCGATACGGGATACCGTGGAAGAGAGAAACATGCACCGGCTGCGGTAACGGCCCAGCAGCCGTCCGGGCAGCACCATATAGCTCACCCGGATCGCCGGTGCGATCGCCTTGGAGAATGTGCCGATATAGATGACACAATCCGTCTGGTCGGAGCCCTGCAGCGACGGGATGGGCTTTCCCCGGTACCGGAACTCACTGTCATAATCGTCCTCAATCAGATAACGGTCTTCCGCCCGCGCCGCCCACCGGAGCAGCTCCAGCCTTCTGCCAATCGGCATAACGATTCCTGTCGGAAACTGATGCGACGGCATCACATAGGCCAGATCCGCCCGGCTCTCATACAGCGCATCCGCCCGCATGCCGCTCTCATCCATGGAAATCGTCTCCACCTGCCAGTCAAACGAGCGGAACATCCGGTAAGCTCTGTGATACGTCGGGTTTTCCAGCGCAATATGCCGCTCTCTGCCCAGTATTTTCTCCAAAAGCATCAGCAGATAATCGTTGCCGGCGCCGATTACGATCTGTTGCGGTGTACAGTTCACACCGCGGGATGTATGCAGGTAATGGCAGATTGTTGCCCGCAGTTCCGCATCGCCCTGTGGATTTCCCAGCGCAAACAGTTCCTTTTTCTCGTCCGTCAGAATTTCCCGTGTGATTTTTTTCCATGTGCGGAAGGGAAAGCTGCCCAGTTCCACCACATTGGGGGAAAAATCATACAGAAAATGCCGGTCCGCCTCGTCCTCGCATCCCTCCGCACTGTCACGGGACACACGCAGATCGTACAGTTCTTCTATTTTGCAAACAAAAAAGCCTTTATACGGCCGGGATTCGATATACCCCTCCGATAAAAGCTGTTCATAGGCGAGATCCACTGTACTGCGGGATACCTGCAGATACGATGCCAGAAAGCGGGTGGAAGGGAGCTTCTCTCCGTGCAGAAGCTTCCCTTCCCTGATTTCCCGTCTGATATGGTCATAAATCTGCTCATATAAATGCCTGCCGCTGTGGCTGTCAAGTTCCATGACCAGATCGTTCATGCTTCACTCTGTCCCTTTGTCTGATTTACGATTTCGTCTTTCAAATCCCTTGCTCTTTCCTTGATACGGCTGCCTGCTTCCCGGGAAGCGATAATGCCCGACACCAGCTTCATAGCCGCGTCGTGCTCTCCGAAGCGGAGCGCCAGCGCTGCCCGCAGGTAATCAACGGTACTTTCGTCCATGCCGCAGAGTGGATAATCTTCTTTGATATTGGCCTCATCGAAGCCTTCCTTCGCGTTCTTTAAAAATTCCGTCTCCTGTGCGGCAAGCTTCTCCCGCTTTTCCGGCTCATCGGTCAGGCTTTCCTGCCATGCCCGCAGCATCCACCCCGCCCGCAGACAGACATATGCCTTTTCACTGTCATAGGCGTTTTTGACCATTGTGCTAATCAGCGCCATCTTATACCGCAGCAGGGCATCCTCATAGGAAAATGTCTCCTTTTCCTCACGGGGATTATAAGCCGCGCACACCTTTTCCTGAATCAACTGTTTCTGTACCTGTGTCACGGTATTGAAATACCGCTCCAGTGCACTGTATCCACAGCGCGGACATAATACCACGTCATATTTCAGCGGATTGATCTTTTCATAGATCGGCCGCAGATCAATGTCCGACCGGATCATCCTCGCCTTGGATGACTTTACCGTGGGATTTTTAAACTCCCGTTCGCATACCGGGCAGGTATACTTTTTTCCGAATACAAAATCCGCATCGGACGGACATCCGCCCCCAACTACATCTGTCATGGCTAACCCTCCTGTTTTGGCAGTACATACGAGCTCTTTAACGAGACAATCCGGTTAAACACAAGAGCTCCTTCTCCGGAATCCTTGCGATCTGCACAGAAAAACCCCTGCCGCACAAACTGGAAACTTTCCTCCGGCTGCGCACCCGCAAGCGCCGGTTCCAGAAGGCAGTTTTTCAGCGCCTTCAGAGAATCGGGATTCAGGTTCAGGCTTCCGTCTTCATTGTAGACCCCTTTTTCTTCATCTATTATATTTTCATACAACCGCACTTCGGCTCTCACGGCTTCGTCCGCCGGAACCCAGTGAATCGTACCCTTTACCTTTCTGCCCGCAAAACCGCTGCCGCATTTCGTCGCCGGATCGTAGGTTCCATGCACTTCGATGATTTTGCCGTTCTCGTCTTTCACACAGCCGGTACATGTCACAAAATATGCGTTCATCAGGCGGACCTCATTGCCCGGAAACATGCGGAAATACTTCCGCGGCGGTTCTTCCATAAAGTCTTCGCGCTCGATATACAGCTCCCGGCCAAACGGCACCTGACGGGTTCCCAGCGCTTCGTTCTCCATATTATTGGAAACTTCCAGCATTTCGCTCTGCCCCGCAGGATAATTGTCTATAATCAGCTTCACGGGATCCAGAACCGCCATCATCCGCGGACGTTTCATTTTCAGGTCTTCCCGGATACAGTATTCCAGCATGGCATAGTCAACGGATGAATTGCTCTTGGACACGCCGCACAGTTCCACAAACCGCCGGATCGATTCCGGCGTAAATCCGCGGCGGCGCAGCGCAGCGATTGACACCAGTCTGGGATCATCCCAGCCGTCCACGATACCGTCCTCCACCAGCTTTTTGATATACCGTTTTCCGGTGACAACGTTGGTCAGATACATCTTGGCAAACTCGATCTGTCTGGGCGGATGCGGATATTCCAGCTCTCTGACCACCCAGTCGTAAAGCGGCCTGTGATCCTCAAACTCCAGCGTACAGATCGAATGGGTGATGCCTTCCACCGCGTCCTCGATCGGATGCGCAAAATCATACATCGGATAAATACACCATGCATCCCCGGTATTGTGATGCGTCATATGCGCCACGCGATAAATAACCGGATCACGCATGTTCATATTGGGCGAAGCCATATCAATCCGCGCCCGCAACACTTTGGAGCCGTCGGGATAGACACCGGCCTTCATCTCTTCGAACAGTCTGCGGTTTTCTTCCACACTCCTTTTGCTGCCCGGGTCTTCTTTCCCCGGTTCGGTCAATGTGCCTCTGTACTCCCGAATCTCATCCGCAGTCAGATCGGACACATATGCCTTCCCTTTTTCGATCAGCCGCACCGCACATTCATACATCGTGCCGAAATAATCGGATGCAAAGAACAACCTGTCTTCCCAGTCCGCACCGAGCCAACGGATGTCGTCCTTGATCGATTCCACAAACTCTGTCTTCTCCTTCGTCGGATTGGTATCGTCAAAGCGCATGTTAAACTTTCCGTTATATTTCTGCGCCAGCCCATAATTCAGAAGAATGCTCTTGGCATGCCCGATATGCAGATACCCGTTGGGCTCCGGCGGAAACCGGGTATGCACACAGTCATAAACTCCTTCTTCCAGGTCTTTATCAATCATCTGCTCAATGAAATTTTTGGAGACGGTCTCCTTTTCATCTTGCTGCATTTTCTCTGTTTCTTCCATTTCTTATGCTCCTTTTATTGATTCCCCGCTATATTTTACATGAATTGAGACCGTAATGCAAGCATAACAGAAGGGGAACGGGATAAACACAGGTATCCGTGGGCTGCGTTCGCAGTCTCTTATTTGCGCCGCACCCACTTGCCAAAGAGTGTCTTTTTATAATGCCGCAGCTCCTCTTTGGGTTGTGGGTGTTCTCCTGCCTTTCGCAGATATTCCACGCCTTTGGCAATGTCCTCCGGCACACCGCCTAATCCGTGGCAATAGAGATAACCGCGCATATAGTCGGCCTCCCAGTAGCTCCAGGTTATCTCCTCCAGAAACATTCTGGCTTTCTCATAATCCTGTTGGGTACCCCAACCGTAAAAGCAGCAGCTCGCCAGATAAAACACACCCCATGTGCTGTTTTGTTTGTAATAGGCTGTCGAAATGCATTCATAGGCTCTTGCATAATCCTGCTGCACACCCCGGCCATAAAAATACGCCTTACCCAGCAGATTACACGATCCGGTGTGAATGGGATCCCGCTCCAGTTCTTTTCGGAAACACAACACCGCATATTCGTCATCCTGCTGCGTGCCCTCGCCCGTGAAGCAGCAGCGGCCCACGTCATACCATGCACCCGGATGGCCGCCTTCGGCCGCCTCCCTGTACCAGCGAAACGCCTCTTCCTTGCGTCCCGCCTCGCTCAGGTCGTCCGCATAAACCGCCTGCAGGAGAGGATGTCCCGCCTCCGCACCGATTTTGTAGATGTCTCTGGCTTTCTCCGGCTGCGGAGCAATAATATCCTCGTCGCCCTCACGATAATACTTATTCAGATTATTGGCCGCAAGGTATACGCCGCCGCGGAACGCCTTCCAGAACCAGTCTTCACACCGGGAAATATTCTCTTTCAGATATGCCCGGAAAGCCTCATGACTGGGAAACGAATCTCTGCTTTTATTTTGAATCCGCAGGAAATCCCACCAGAAATAGGCGTTCCCCACGACATACTGCGAAAAAGCGTCGCCTCCCTCCGCCAGTTCCAACGCGGTGTCAAAGGCTTCCTGGAGATTGGCAAAGGGCATCTTTCTCTGGACGGACGGTTTCAGCTCTCCGCTGCGCAGAGCCACCAGCACTCCCAGAGCGCTGCCCTGTTCCACGGATTTGCGGAGCAGTCTGACTGCCATATCATCATCCTCCGGGAAACCGTGCCCCGCCCATACATACTGCCTTCCACAGTAACACCGGGCCAGAACGCAGCTGGCGTCTCCGTCCCCTTCCTTCGAAGCCTGTTCCAGCAGAGCAAACGCTTTTTTCCCCCGGCCGGTTCGCTCGTTGTAATAGATGTCCTGTAAAGCCTGCTTCACTTCGTCACTCAAAACTGCTGCCATAATGCTGATCCCCCTTATATTTATTCTCTATATGAAAAAGAATCCTGCTTGCAGGATTCTTCGGCAAAACGCTTCCGTGCCCTGCAGGGCACGAAACGTTTTACAGCCTCTATGCGTTTGCGGCAATCTGCCGCATCTTTTCCAGGTCCGAAATCAGTTCTTGCGAATAGTTTTCCGCTTCCTGGCATATCTGCTGCGCCTGCATATAGTCGCCGCTGTTCAGCGCATTGATAACACCCGCACCGTAATTGTGGAACCGCTTATGCTTCTCGCCGAGTCCGTTCCAGATCGGCAGCACTGCCGGAATCCGGGGTGTCATTGCATAATAGAAATGTCCGAACCCACATTTGGACGAATCCAGCTGCAACGGAAGCACTTCCTGCGTATTCACCATCCTTTTCAGGTTTTCCAGCCACGCATGGTGCGCGGTAATGGCGTTGCTGACATACTTTGCAAATTCCCTGTTTTCCAGATGGTAAAACGCATCTTCTGCCATAACGCCCATCTGTTTCACCGTTTCATCCAGTGTCTTCTCAATCTCCACAACCGGCTGCGCCGCCTTGCGCAGTTCATCACTGACGCCGCGCATAAACTCCGTACTGTCGCGAAGCTGGTTTTCCATCTCCGTCATCGAACTGCTGATCTCTTCGCTGACCGCGGCGATGGAACTGATCGATTCGCTCACTTTGGAGACATGCTGCTGGTTCGCATCGTTCAGTTCCCAGACGATGCCGATCTTCTCCGACATGGTATTCAGCGCACTGATCGTATCGTTTGCACTGTCCACACTCTTTTGCGATGCGCTCTTAATCCCCTCGACAAAATCTCCCATACTGGCCGTCAGTTTCTGTGTTTCCTCCGCCAGTCCGCGGATCTGTCCGGCCACTACCGCAAATCCTCTGCCTGCCTCCCCAGCCCGCGCTGCCTCAATGGAAGCGTTCAGCGCCAGCAGATTGGTCTGCAGCGAGATGGAATCAATGCCTGCGATCACTTCGCTCATATGATTGATTACACTGACCAGATTATCCATATCCTGCTGCATCTCCCGGGATGCCGCGATTGTCTGTTCGGAAAGTTCCTTTACCGCCGTCAGTTCTTCCTGACTGTTCTCTATCTTTTGATTCACCTCATCCGTTGCCTCGGAAACGGTGATAATCGTATTGGTCATTTCCTCGTGCTGATTGTTTGCCCTTCCGGATACAAACGAATCTCCGCTGCCAAAAATCGACTCTGTCGCTTTTGTCACCTTCTGCGAAATATCGAGAATTTTATCCGTCTGATGCTGCATCGTCAAATCCAGCGAACTGATCTGCATAACGGCTCTGATATTTTTTTCAAAAACCTCGGCAAACTGCTTTCTTCCGTTTGACAGTCTTCGATAAATGCCGTTCAATTCCGGTTCATTGGAATAATCCGCTTCCTTTAATTCTGAAACTGCCCGCATAAGCACTGCTTTCTTTTTCCCGATTGCCATGAAATCTCCTCCCCGTTTTCGGCTTCTGTAATAAACCGTCTCTTATTTCAAAATATGCGTTTTCCCTTCAAACGGTATTGCTCCTATATCATAAAGAATTTTTGCATTTTTTGCAATATCTTTGCATGAAATTTATGCGCCGGCATCTATTTCCTCAGAATTTTGCGCTGTCCCGCATCTCGGCGGCTGCTCCCTGTCCGCTCCGGCGCCTTTCCCGGCGAATCCTCTCCTGTAGAACAGAACCGACAGCCCCATCCCGATCGACCACCCGACCGGCCATGCACACCAGATCCCCACCGGCCCCATCAAGCCCGCCAGGATCCGCGTCAGGATCACCCGCAATATCAGATCCGTAAAGGTCGAAATGATAAACTTCTGCATCATGCCCGCGCCGCGCAAAATGCCGTCCGCAATCAGTTTGACGGAAATCAGGAAATAAAACGGCGCCACAATGCGCAAAAACCAGAGACCGGAAGAGAGCGCCGTATCCGTGGGCTGGTCCATAAAGAAATGAACCAGCATCCGGCCGGCCAGAAAATATAACGCAACAATCGGCACGCACACACTCCACACAAGCCGGATCCCCGCACCGAATCCTGCCCGAATCCGCTCTTTCTTCCCCGCGCCAAGATTCTGTGCCGTATAGTTGGACACGCCGTTGCCCAGCGTGGTAAACGAAGTAATCACCAGATTATTCAGTTTGACCGCCGCGGAATACCCGGCAATGACCCCCGGCCCGAACCCGTTAATCACGCTCTGTATCAAAATATTACCGATGGAGATAAAGCTCTGCTGAAACATACTCGGGACGGCAATCATGGCAGTCTTTTTCAGCAATGAGGCGGAAAACAGCAATGGTTTCCTATCGGTGGGAATGCCGGAAAGACGCCTCAAAACCACACAGACGGCCAGCACACAACTGATGCCCTGACAGAGGAACGTCGCCCAGGCCACACCGGCCACGCCCATTTGAAACGCTTCCACAAACAGAATATCGACCGCAATATTGGATGTCGAAGATACCGCCAGAAAGAAAAAAGGCGTCCGGGAATCCCCCAGTGCCGCAAATATTCCGGTCGAAATATTATAGAAAAATAAAAACGGCAGACCCCAGATATAAATATCCAGATACAGAACCGAATCCGCCAGTATTTTCTCCGGCGTGTGAATCCATAAAAGCAGCCGCGTGCAGCACAAAATGCCAAACAGCATCAATACCGCGCAGAGCACACCGCTGGCAATCATAGCCGTATAGACAGCCGTCTTCATATCCGCATTGTTCTTCGCTCCGAATAACTGCGAGACAATCACCGAGCAGCCGATATTACACCCAAAGGCAAACGCTATGAAAATCAGCGTGATTTCATAACTGTTGCCGACTGCCGCCAGCGCGTTTTCACCGATGCACTTGCCCGCCACCAGGCTGTCCGCGATATTATAAAGCTGCTGAAAGATTACGCTTCCGAACAGCGGCAGGCAAAACCTGCGCAGCACCGTTTCCGGTTTTCCCACTGTCAAATCCTGATTCATGTATTTACGCCTCCCGTAATTTCTCCGCGTGCGGAAATCCCCAAAATTTCCTGCACCATGAAAAAAGAGCCCGCGCGCGGGCTTCCTCGCCCGCCTGCAGCTCTTTTTCTTTCCGTCTTCTCTATACTGTCAACTACGGTTTCCCGTCACGTGCATGTTACCAGTGATGGCCGCGATGATGGCCGCCGTGATGGCCCCTTCTGACGCCGTACCCATAGCCATAGCCGGGCGCCGCAACGCCGCAGCCGCCGCGTCCGCAGTATCCGCCATTGCAATAATCACAGATGCCGTCATAGTTCGCATCCGTATAGTGGCAGGTTGCGCTGCAGTTATCGCACAGGCCGTCCCCATTATAATCCACATAGTGGCAGGTTGCATTGCAGTTGTCACACAGGCCGTCCCCGTTCGCATCCACATAATGACAGGTTGCGCCACAGTAATCGCACAGGCCGTCCCCGTTTGCGTCTGCATAATAGCAGGCCTGGCCGCAGTAATCGCACAGGCCGTCCCCGTTTGCATCGGTAAAATGATTCGTACACGCAGGCGCCGCCATGGCAACCGTTCCAAAGGACATTGCCAGTACCAGCGCCGCAATGACTGCCGCTGCTTTTTTCATGATTGTTTCCCTCCTTTTCCTTCCTTGCTATACCCTGTTTACAGTTGCGTTATCTGACTGCCGGCCGCTTCCGCCGCATCGCCGCCTTTTTTCAGGCGGGAAGCAGACCCTGTATCAGAATCAGCAGAATCAACGCAGGCAGGACAAACCGAAAATAATGTTTCAGCCAGCCGGGCAGGCGCACCCCTTTCCCCGTATTGGCCTCCGCCAGATACCGGTCGAAGCCCCATCCCCATCCGGTGACACAAAAGAGCAGATAAATCAGGGAACCCGCCGGCAGCAGCAGATTGCTCACAAGGAAATCTTCACTGTCCAGCACATCCCTTGCTCCTATAATATGCACGCTGCTCCAGACATTGTACCCCAGTACGCAGGGCAGGCTCGCAACCAGCACAAAAATACAGTTGATTACCGCAGCCTTTTGTCTGCTCCAGCCAAAATTATCAATACAGCCGGCCAGCAGATTTTCAAACACGGCAATCACCGTGGAAAAGCTGGCAAATGTCATAAACAGGAAAAACAAAGCGCCCCATACGCGCCCGCCTGCCATATTGACAAACACATTCGGCAATGTCACGAAAATCAGCGACGGCCCCGCGTCCGGCTGTACCCCGAAGGAAAAGCAGGCCGGAAAAATAATCAGCCCCGCCATCAGCGCCACAAAGGTATCCAGCGCACAGATGCGCACCGCCTCTCCGGTCAGCGTGTGGTCTTTCGCCATATAACTTCCGAATATTTCCATCGCGCCGATTCCCAGACTTAATGTAAAGAAAGCCTGATTCATGGCGGCCGTAATCACCGTGCCCATGCCGATCCCTCCCGCCCGCTGCAGATCGGGCATCAGATAAAAGGCAACGCCCTCTCCCGCACCCGGCAGCAGAAAACTGTGCACGGCCAGCACGACGATCAACACAAGCAAAGCCGCCATCATCACTTTCGTAATCCGCTCCAGCCCTTTGCGCAGCCCGAAGCTGCAAACCACAAACCCGGCCAGCACCGTAACGGCCATCCAGCCGCCCATTTCCCCGGGACTTGCCAGCATGGCGCCGAAAACGCCGCCGACCGCCTCCGTATCCATCCCCGCGGAAAACGTCCCGGCGACAAACTTAAAAAAGTAGCTGACCATCCAGCCGGAAACCGTCGTATAATACATCATCAGCAGGTAACAGCCCGCAATACAAAACCAGCCGTGTATATGCCATTTGCTTCCCTTTTTCTCCAGCGCCCGATACCCCAGTACCGCGCTTTTCCCGCTGGCACGTCCGACCGCAAGCTCCATTGTCAGTACCGGCACACCCATACAGAGCAAAAACAGCAGATAAAAAAATACAAATACCGCGCCGCCGCTCTGCCCCGCCACATAGGGAAACCGCCATACATTGCCAATTCCGATCGCACATCCCGCACTGACCAGTATAAATCCCAGGCGGGATCCGAAATTCTCTCGTTCCATCACCGTATCCTTTCTATGTCACCAATATCATTTTACTAAAAACCGCTTCCACGGAGCACAGTCCCACAATGCAGATCAACAACAATGCCAGCATCCGGAATACTTCCTTCCGGTCCAGGCAATTCTCTTTATAATCGTCCATAAAATAACAAATACAGGCCAGCGTCAGATATAGCGGCCAGATATATGCGGCAGCAAACACCCGCAGGACAAATACCGGGAAATACCATACGCCTGCGTAACCGGGAAACAGAGAAAACGAAATGCCAAACAGACGCCTGACCGTCCGCCACACATAGGGAAGCAGTAACACATCCAGTATCACAAACTGTCGACGCAGCTTTTTCTCCGCCTTCTTTCGATCACAAGCCGTCTCCCACATACCGCTCCTGTCCCGTCCTATTCACTGATCCTGTAGTGTCCCACGATCTCGCCCCAGGTCTCCAGTATGTCCTCCTCGTATCCGCATTGCAGCGGATTCGCATTGTGGATGACAAAAGGAATCCCCTTTTTGTTGCGCCGGTCGGATACAATACCGATGTGCCGCCGGAATACGACTATATCGCCGCCCTGCCACTGCGCAATCTCCGAGAGATCCGTTGTCAGGGAAATCGCATTGTGCTCCAGGTAAACGCGCAGATTCCGCACACGCCGGAAATCAATATTGGGATCCGGCTCCGCAATCTTATAATCCGCAGGATGCTGCCGGACATCGGCATCGACAAGCGTCATCAGGTCAAAACCGGCATCCCGCAGTGCAAACGCCACCACATCCGTACAGACACCATAGCCGTCGTCGGGATAACCTCCCTCATAATACCGGCTCCGGCATCTCGGTTCTGTCGCCGTATACGCCCTTGCAGCCGCCAGAATATCGGTCTGATCGTCAATGCCGTCCCCGTCCCGGTCCTGGCTGCTTTTGATATTTTCAATCCCGAACACCGCGCTGTCGTAAGTTCTGTGCGGAATCACGTTCCACCGGTACGCCAGATATGTAGCAGCCGCCAGAAAAAATGCCAGCGCACCCGCATACACCCGGCGCCGTCTGCATATATGCCGCCGAAACGGCCTGCCCCCGGCGTCAGATCCCGATGCGCACAAGATACCGCTATTTCCGGTATACGATCTTTTCCGCCAAAGCATCCGCCGCACCTCCGCCCCGGAAAACCGCCACGAGCGCCAGACCAAAATCGATGGCACAGCCCATTCCCCTTGCCGTAATCACCTTGTCCGCAATCTCCACACAGTTCCGCGTTACTTCCGCGCCTTCCAGATGGCTCTCAAATTCCGGAAAAGAGCAGGCCCGCTTCCCTTTCAGCATGCCTCTGTGCCCCAGAATGCTCGGCGCCGCACAGATTGCCGCCACATATTTTCCTTCCCGATAAAAATCGTCCACAAGCGCCATCAGCGGTCCGCATGCCTCCAGATTTTTCGTGCCCGGCATACCGCCCGGCAATACGAGCATTTCCGTTTCGGAAAAATCCGTCTCCGCAAACAGGCTGTCCATAACGACCGCAACGCCGTGTGAACTTGTCACGGCTTTGTCTCCCGTAACCGATACCATCGCCGTATCGATGCCGCTGCGGCGCAGCAGATCCACCACGGTCAGCGCCTCTATCTCTTCATATCCTTCCGCAAAGAAGACACATACTTTACTCATATGATCTAACCGCCTTTCCTCTACGATAACATTCCACAGGTACAGATTACCATTTTCCATGGAAGATTTCAACCGGTATTGTGCCCGTTTTTTGCCGCGGAACCGAACGCATTGATTTTACGCCGCAAATCGCATATACTATTGACGATACCGGTGTCGGTACATCCCCGCACCGGGACACACAATAACTGATCCGGCAGAGTGTTTCTGCCGCCGAAAGGAAAAACCATGGAAATCGAACGCAAATTTACAATCCGGGAACTGCCCGCCGATCTCGGCCGCTACCCGGTCAGACATCTGCAGCAGGCATATCTGAATACGGATCCCGTTGTCCGCATCCGCCGGGAAGACGACGCATACTGGCTGACATATAAGGGCAGCGGCATGCTGGCGCGGGAAGAGTACAACCTGCCGCTGAACCGGGAGAGCTATGAACACCTCCTGCCAAAATGCGACGGCAATGTCATATCCAAGGACCGGTATCTGATCCCGTACGGGCAGCATACGATCGAGCTGGATATTTTTCATGCGCCGTTTGCACCGCTGACGATTGCGGAAGTGGAATTTCGGACAAAAGAAGAAGCCGAAGGCTTTACGCCTCCGGCATGGTTTTTACAGGATGTCACATATGACCCGGCTTATCACAATTCCGCCCTTTCCCGGCAATCGCCGCCCCCGGCGGAATGACCGTCAGCCGGCGTCTTCCGCCTCTCCTTCACCGGTCTCTCCGGTTCCCTCGCTCAGCTCGATGCCGTCCACGATAGCCTGGAACAGTTCGTCCGCATCCGTTCCGAAACTCTGATGGATAAAGAAATCGAAACCGATATAGGCATCATCCTTTGCAATCAGCACAAAGCGGTTATTGAATACACTGCCCGTATCGTCCGTCTCCTGCCCGTATGCATCAATGGCAGGGCAGCCGCTGATCTCCGTCTCCTCTACCCGGTATCCCTCGCTCTCCAGATTTTGAGTTATCTCCGACATAAAGTCGTCTTCATACCCCGTATAGACATCGAAATACATATTTGCCATATCCCATACATTCTCACCGTCATACGGGGAATACAGCATGACGCTCAGATCATATTCATCCGACACGTCTTCCATCTCCCACAGATACGGATAGGAAAAATGCAGGCCCAGCTCCTCTATCTCGGCCCATGCCATAACCGGCAGCGGAATCTCCGGTTTCTGCTGCATCGCCTGCTCCAGCTCTTCCTGTGTCACGGAAATCGCACTCTCCGCGCCGGTATCCGCCAGAATCTTTTCCGCCAGCAGCGGTGTGATCGGCCCGAGCGGCGCGAAATGATCCGCTCCCTCCAGCACATAGCCGTGAATATTTTCGTTTTCGGTTGCCTCCAGCATCCGTTCCAGATTTTCGGCATTTCCGTCTCTGCCTTCAATCAGGAAAGTCGGCGTCTTCACATCATCCAGCCAGTGAATCGGGGAACGCATCACGTATTCGTCCTTTTTCGCCGTATCGAACGTGAACTGACTGTTGTTATGATATTTGATGTCATCAACGGCGCCGAAACAGAACACCGCGCGGAACTGATCCGTATATTCCGCCGCCAGCAGCGCACGGGTGGCCCCGGTACTGTGTCCGCCCAGATAAATGCGGTCCGGATCAACATACGGCAAAGACGCCGCATATTCATATGCCGATACGATGTCGTCGATCTCGCCGAACAATGTCTCGTAATGTCCCGGATTGCCGCAGCCGCCCCGGAAAGAAGGGTACATGGTCAGCACGCCGGAGCGCCAGAACGCCGAACCGGTCTGATCATTTTCCCATTCCGGATATGTCCACGGAAAATCACTGATACCGTTTCCCCATCCGCCGACAACCCAGATAATCATGGGGTGCTTCTGTCCGTCGCCCGGATCACTCGACACATAAGCTGACAGATCGCCCACCTTGGAAGGGTATTTCACCAGATCAAAAACGCCTTCCGGCGGCTCCGGTATCGAATCACTGTCGCTGTCCTGCGTTGTCAGCGTCGTCTGAAAGGCGTCGTGCGCCTCCGCGAAGCTCTGCCCTTCCATCTCTCCCTTTTCCGAATCCCCGGATTTGCCGATTCCGGGAACCGAGCAGGACACGGTAAAGACCGTCAGATACGCCAGTAATAACGCCATACATTTTTTCATTGTCTGTTTTTTCATTTGCTTTCCCCCTGCAATCTTCCATATAGTTTTGCCAGCGCACGGATTTCCGCCGCCAGCTCCTGCGTACAGGCATCCGCCCGCATCCGCCATGTCCAGTTGCCGCCGAGCGTGGAGGGCAGATTCATGCGTGCCTCTCCGTCCAGCCCCAGATAATCCTGCATCGGAATCACGGCCATATCCGCCACGCTCGACAGCGCGGCGCGGATCATCGCCCACGGCACATCCCTTCCGTTTCTGCAGTGCAGATAACGCCTTACAAAGGTTTTCTCCCGTCGTTTTAAAGACGCATACCAGCTCACCGTCGTATCGTTATCGTGTGTACCCGTATAAACAACACAGTTCTGTGTATAATTATGCGGCAGATAAACGCTTTCCTCTTTGGAATCAAACGCAAACTGCAAAACCTTCATACCCGGATACCCGGTCTTTTTCACCAGTTTCAGTACGGACGGCGTTAGAAAGCCCAAATCCTCCGCGATCACATCGATCCGGCCGAGCTGCGCCCGCATCGCCCGGAAAATATCATACCCCGGCCCCGGTTCCCACTGCCCGTTCTCTGCCGTCGGCTCGCCGTACGGTATGGCATAATACTCGTCAAACCCCCGGAAATGGTCAATCCGTACCGTATCGTACAGCTCATAGCAGTAAGCAATCCGCCGGATCCACCACCGGTATCCGGTCTGCTTATGATAGTCCCACCGGTACAACGGATTGCCCCAGAGCTGTCCCGTGGCGGAAAAAGCATCCGGCGGGCAGCCCGCCACCGCAATCGGTGTGCATGTTTCATCAAGCTGAAACAGTTCGGGATTCGCCCAGGTATCCGCGCTGTCAAGCGCCACATAAATGGGAATATCCCCGACAATGCGGATCTTTTTCCCGTTCGCATATGCTTTCAGCGCCTTCCACTGTCTGCTGAACTGATACTGAAGAAATTCGTAAAACCGGATTTCGTCCGCATAACGCTCCCGATAATATGCCATCGCCTGCGGCTCCCGCAGCCGGATTTCCGCATCCCAGAGCGTCCAGCTTTTGCCGCCGAACGCATCTTTCACCGCCATGTAAAGTGCATAATCATCCAGCCAGTATGCATTTCCCTCCCGAAACGCCAGAAACGCGTCGTCCTCCTGCGGACGGCTGGCGCGATAAGCCCGATGCAGCAGGGCAAACCGGGATTGATATATCTTTTCGTAATCCACACAGGTTTCGTCATCTCCGAAATCACAGGCATCACAGTCCTCCCGTGTCAGATACCCCTCCCGCACCAGCGTTTCCGGATCGATAAAATACGGATTCCCCGCAAACGTGGAAAAAGACTGATACGGCGAATCCCCATAGCCGGTAGGCCCGAGCGGAAGTATCTGCCAAAGCTTCTGCCCCGCCTGCTCCAGAAAATCCACAAATGCATATGCCTCCCCGGAAAAACATCCGATCCCATACCGGGACGGAATGCTGGAGACGGCCATCAATATACCGCTGCGTCTCATATTCCCGCCACTCCTTTCCGCGCCCGGCTGCAAATCCATGGCGTTGCGCAGCCCGCGTCTTACCATTCTGCGCTCAGACAGTCCGAAGATTCTCTGACCAGTAACTCCCCGTCAAAAATCCGGTGCTGCACCGGCGCATCTTTCTCAATCGTGTCAAATAAAATCCGCGCAACCTCCTGCGCCATCTCCTCCACCGGCTGTCTGACCGTCGTAATCGTCGGAATATAAAATGTTGCGATTTCCAGTCCGTCAAAACCCACAATCGAATAGTCTCCGGGAATCTTCTTTCCCTTCTCTTTCAGCGCCCGGCAGGCGCCGATCGCAACCGTATCGGAAATCCCGTAGATCGCCGTACACGCCGTGCCGCCGGCCAGAAGCCTGTTCGCCTCCTGGTATCCCCGTTCCATCGCATAGACATCCTCGTCCGGCCGCGCATACCGGATCAGTTCGTCCACAATCGGCAGTCCGTGATCGGCCAGCGCACGCCGGTATCCCTCCAGACGCAGCGCGCCGATGCTGCGGTCCCCCCGGCAGGCCGCAAGCATGGCAATGCGCTTATGGCCCATCCTGCACAGATAATCAACGATCTTATAACTCTCCTGAATGTCATCCACATGGACGGAAGAAAAAACCGCGCCGTTTGTATGGTCCATACCGCCCACCGCGCCGATGACGCAGGGAATACTGAGCTGCCGGATCTTTTTTTCCGCATGATAAAAATATCCGCCCAGGAAGATAATCCCCTTTGGTTTTTTCTCCCGAATCAACTCCAGCGCCACTTCGATCTCATCCTCCTGCGCATTGACATTCTGCAGGATAAAAGCATATTTCCGCTCGCGGATAATCTTTTCCAGAATCCCGATCATCGGCTGGAAAAACGGATTATCAATTCCCTTTATTAAAACGACAATCGAATTTCCCTCCAACTGCCGCAGATTTCTCGCACTGTTATTCGGTATAAACTGATTCTCGCGGACAGCCTCCATAATCTTCTTTTTCGTGCTCTGACTGATCCCCGGATAATCGTTGATCGCCCGCGAGACCGTGCTGACACTGACGCCGCATTTCTTTGCTATATCTTTTATTGTTACGCTATCCATGGCCGCCGCCTTTCCCCTCTGACATAAACCCCGTTTCGTATCTTTTCTTTCGGATACGATGAAAAGAAAACCCGGCACAGGTAAACAACCGGGTTTTCTTACTATTATAAACAGTTTGTCACAAAAGTCAACAATTCCGCCTGTCCGCGGCAATCAACATCTGCCGTAGACTTCCGCCAGGGACCGCATTTTTTTTTGCAGCGTTACCGTGAACGCGCCTTTTTCCATGCGCCACTGCCAGTTGCCCGAAGGCACGGCCGGTGTGTTAATGCGCGCGCGGCTGTCCAGCCCCAGATAATCCTGTGCCGGGATAATGCAGGTATCCGCAACCGAGCTCAGCGCACAGCAGATATAATCCCACCGGATCTCCTCCACAGGTCTGTGCGCATTCTGCAGATACAGCTCCGCGGTTTTTTTGTCTTTTTCACACAGACTTCCGTACCAGCCTGTGATCGTATCATTGTCATGGGTTCCGGTGTAGACCGCGCAGTTGCACGGGTATTTATAGGGCATATAACAGCCCTCCTCCCGGGAGTCAAACGCAAACTGCAGAACTTTCATCCCCGGATACCCGGTGTCTTCCAGGAGTTGGCGCACGGAATCCGTCACATACCCCAGATCCTCCGCAATGATCGGCGCATCGCCCAGCTCCTTTCGAATATGCGTAAACAGATCGATGCCCACGCCCTTCTCCCAGTGTCCGTTTACGGCGGTCGCCTCGCCGTAAGGAATGGAATAATAAGCGTCAAATCCCCGGAAATGGTCAATGCGCACAATATCAAACAGTTCAAACTGCGCCTTCATCCGGTCAATCCACCAGCGATACCCGGTCTTTTTATGATATTCCCATGCATACAGCGGATTGCCCCAGAGCTGTCCGTCAGCCGAAAACGCATCCGGCGGACAGCCGGAAACGGACGTCGGTATCCGGTTCCCGTCAAGCTGAAACAGTTCCGGGTTCGCCCACACATCCACGCTGTCAAACGAGACATAGATCGGAATATCACCGATGATCTGCACCCCTCTGTCATTGGCGTAGCGTTTCAGATCCAGCCATTGCCTGCGGAAAATATACTGCACAAAAACATAAAAGCGAATCGCATCTTCCAGCCGTTTTTCGGCGTCCGCAAGCGCCTTTTCATCCCGCAGCCGGAGCCCGTCGTCCCAGTCGGACCAGCACAGGCTGCCCATACTGTCTTTCACTGCCATATACAGTGCATAGTCTTTCAGCCACATCCGGTTTTTGTCCCAGAACGCCGCAAACGCACTGTCATTCCGGAAGGAATACCGGCTGTATGCTTTCCTCAGAATCGCAAACCGCCCGCGGTATATTTTATCATAGGAAACCGTGTCCGCACAGTCTCCCCAGTCATAGCTTTCACACTCTTCCTTTGTCAGAAGCCCTTCCCCCGTCAGCTCTTCCAGATCGATAAAATACGGATTGCCTGCAAACGTGGAAAACGACTGATACGGGGAATCCCCGTATCCCGTAGGACCCAGAGGCAGTATCTGCCACAGATGCTGCCCTGTCTCCTGCAGCATATCCACAAACTCGCGGGCCTCTTTGGAGAATGCGCCGATCCCATACGCGGAAGGCAGACTGGAAACGGGAAGCAGTATCCCACATTGTCTTTTCATAATCCCCTCTCCCTTCATAAAATAATAAGCGCCCTGACGATCAGCCTTTTACCGCGCCTGCCACAACACCTTCGATGATGTACCGCTGGCACGCGATATAGAATACAATAACCGGAAGGATTGCCATAACGATGCAGGCCATAATCGTTCCCATATCCACGGAACCGAATCCGCCCTTTAAGTACTGTATTACGATCGGAATGGTTTTATATTTTTTAATATCCAGCACAAGGTACGGCAGAAGATAGTCATTCCATACCCACATGATCTCCAGAATACCCACGGAAACAAACGTCGGTTTCATAATGGGGAATACCACCTTAAAATACATCTGCAGCGGATTGCATCCGTCGATGCTGGCGGCTTCCTCGATCTCCAGCGGCATACTCTGGGCAAAGTTGGAAAACATAAACACCGCCATGCCCGCTCCAAATCCCAGATATACAATAATGATCCCCACGGGTGTATTCAGATGCAGGGTATCCGCCGTCTTCGCCAGTGTGAACATCAACATCTGGAACGGCACAACCATGGAAAAGATAAAGCCAAACTTCAGCGCTCTTGTGAAAGCGTTCCGTACCCGGGTCACATACCAGCCGCACATGGAACAGAGCACCAGAATGGCCAGAACGGAAGCCGTCGTGATAAATAAACTATACCCGAAATACTTGAAAAATTCAATCTTCTCGATTCCTTTTATGTAATTGTCAAACCCCACGTAGGACTTGGCGTTCGGGAAGGCAAACGGGTTCAGATTGATACTTGTTTTTTTCTTAAAAGAGTTCAGCAGGACAAGCACCACGGGGAACACATATGCCAGCGAGATAACCGTAAAGATAACCGTCAGTATATTTTT
>CAJUCC010000012.1 GCA_910585205.1 uncultured Lachnospiraceae bacterium | reverse complement strand
CAAAATCCCCTTATTATGTGAAGGGGCTGACACAGAGGGAGCGCGAGATATGTGCGGAATCCGAAAGGCGTGTCCTGAACGGGCTTCCGGCGGCAGTGAACAGCTATGACCCGGTGATTCAGAAGAACTTTGGCGGGATCATGAACGATGAGGAATGGAATGATGAGGTGCGGCGCGGCATGAATGATTCCATCAACCGGCTTTTTGCGGAAAACGGCATTGACATACCGGAAGGGGCGACCTTGCGCCTGCGGGTTGACCCATATGAGTACAAAATCCATGCAGGCGGTGTGGACGGGGCGCTGGCAAGGCGGATAGAGGAAGCCCTGAACAGGGGAAATGTTGTGATTGTTGTGATTGTTGTGATAAAGTAACCACTACACCGTACACCTTATCAGGTACGGACTGCTTCATAACTTGGAAACTAATTTTATTAGCCATAAGCGTTACAAAAATGCTTGACCACTACAATCACTACAACCACTACAACCACTACAATCACAACAACAACAATCACAACAATCACAACAACAACAATCACAACAATCACAACAACTACAGTTTCTTTTATCTGGCGGGCATATCCGGTGCGGGGCGCGGAGAGGACGGGGCGAAAGCCACCGCCGCCGTATGCAATCAACTGCACCCAATGGCAGTGGGCGCAAATATGCTGACGATTTATCCGGATTCCGGGCTGTATAAAGAAATACGGAAGGGTAACTGGAAAGAGGAAAGCGAAATGGAGAAATACAGAGAAATCCGGGCACTGGTGCAAAATCTGCAGATTCCCACGGCTTTTGCGGCGCTTGGGGCATCCAATGCATTTCAGATGCAGGGTGCGCTTCCGGAGGATAAGGAAAAACTGCTGGTTTTCCTTGATGATGTCGTGCGGAATGTGAGTGAGAGCGAACTGCGGCGTTATCGTGAGAACGTCCGTCATCTGTAGGGGGGGGTGCTTTTGAATTGCATTTTACGGGAAGAACGTGGAGGCCGCCTTATGAGGCACATTCTGTCATAATACAGGCAACCTCCGGCTGTACCTATCGGAAATGCCGTTTCTGCAGTCTTTACAAAGACGCGTGTTTCCGCATGGCGCCGATGGAGGAGTTTGAGGAAGATCTGGCGGAGATCAAAAGCTGCCAGCCATCTGCAAGGCGCATATTCTGGACCGGAGCAAATCCGTTTGCCATGCGTTATGAGAATTTAAAACTCCGTGCCCTGACGGTACGGGATTATCTGATCAAATGCCGGACAATGGCAATGTTTGCAAGTATACGGGATATAAGGGACAAGGAAGTTTGGCAGCTTAAGAAGCTCCGGGCAATGGGGATAAACGGACTGAGCATCGGGACGGAAAGCGGGGATGATGACACGCTTGCCCTGGCGGACAAAGGATACACGGCGGCCGACATTCTGGAGCAGTGCCGGAAGCTGGATGAAGCGGGGATAGAATATTACTTTGTCTATATGACCGGGCTTGCGGGGAGGGGGAACGGATACCGGAATGCGGTGAACAGTGCGAAGCTGTTCAGCCGGTTAAACCCGTATTATATCTCTGTGGATTCACTCACGCTGTTCCCGGATACGGAGCTGTACCGCATGGAGCGGGAAGGCGGATTCATTCCGGCCAGAGAGAAAGAGCGGTTACGGGAGTTACAGGTGTTTATTCAAAACCTGCAGATACGGACGCACCTGTTTGCCGATTCCGTTTCCAATTTTTATCCGGTAACGGCATACCTGCCGAAAGAGCGAGATTCCGTGATCGGTGAACTGCAGTACATTATGGATACGGTGAGCGAGGAGGAGATGCGGGAATATCGCAGGAATCTGAAATCTTTGGGATAATGAATCCGGCAGAGTTCTGAAAGTCTGTCCGCCGTGAAACTTCTGCCTTTCTTTACCATGTTGGTACGCCTGCATCGGATTCATTTTCACATACCGTTTTGGCGAAAATGAGCGTTGACAAAATAAAGAAGTTGTGATAAATTACCATAAATAACATAAGAAAAGCGATGACGGAAACAAGTAGTTTAGTTGGAAACATCCAGAGAGAACAGCGCTTGGTGGAAGTTGTTTATGTGAAAATCAGACGAAAACCATTCCAGAGCTGTAATGCCGAAACGAGTAAGTGTTACCGTATGCCTGCGTTAAAGGATAGGATTTGATAGAATCTGAAGTGAAAAGTTAAGGTGGAACCGTGCTAAGTGCACCCTTAAGACGATATGATTATGGTCTTATGGGTGCTTTTCTTATGTTGTTGCCGAATCGTGAAAACTGAAAAAGGAAAGGAGCAGCAAGTTATGAAGGTTCTGAGAAAAAACGGAGAAATTGTGGAAGTAACCTTTGAAGAACAGGAGGGAAAAAAGGCATTTTGGCATACAAGTGCGCATGTGCTTGCACAGGCTGTAAAACGCTTATATCCGGAAACGAAGTGCGCCATTGGCCCGGCAATCGAAAATGGATTTTATTATGATTTTCAATTTGCGTTTTCATTTTCAGAAGAACATTTACCGATCATTGAAGCGGAAATGCGAAAAATTGTAAAGGAGTCTCTCTCCCTGCAAGTCTGTGAGAAGTCGAAAGAAGAAGCTCTTAGGTTTATGGATAACGCGGGTGAAAAATATAAAACTGAGCTGATTCAGGAGTTGGATGATGCAGAGCAAATCAGCTTTTATAAGCAGGGAGAATACGGGGAATTTTGCGCGGGACCACATATTTCCAATGTGTGCCAGATTAAAGCAATCAGGCTGTTGTCAGTGGCAGGAGCCTATTGGAGAGGGAAAGAAAAAAATCAAATGCTTACGAGAATCTATGGGATTTCTTTTCCCAAGGCAGCGCAACTGGATGAATATCTGCGTATGGTTGAAGAAGCAAAAGCAAGAGACCACAGAAAATTAGGGAAGGAACTCGGAATATTTACGATTTTTGATGAAGGACCGGGATTACCGGTATTTCTGCCAAAGGGAATGGTATTGAAGAACCTGCTGATTGATTATTGGAGAAACATTCATCGCAGAGAAGGATATGTTGAAATTTCCACACCCATTATGTTGGAAAGAAGCCTTTGGGAGAGATCCGGCCATTGGGACTTTTACAGAGATGCCATGTACTCTCTGAAGGTTGAAGATGATGATTATGCAATCAAACCAATGAGTTGTCCGGGTGGAATGCTGGTATATAAACTGGAACCGAGGTCATATAAAGAGCTTCCTGTGCGAATGGGAGAATTAGGGCTTGTGCATCGCAATGAAAAGTCCGGAACATTACATGGTCTTATGAGAGTACGTTCATTTACGCAGGATGACGCTCACATTCTTATGAGAGAAGATCAGGTAATGGATGAGATACAGGGTGTTATGCGTCTTATTGATGAAGTCTACCAGAAGTTTGGCTTTTCATATGAAATTGAATTGTCAACGAGACCGGAGCATTCCATCGGAAGTGATGCGGAGTGGCAGCTTGCCACGGAAGCTTTAGAAAAAGCAGTGCAGGGAATGGGTAAGCCTTATGCGGTAAATGAAGGAGACGGTGCATTTTACGGACCGAAACTGGATTTTCATATAAAAGATTCCATAGGCAGAACGTGGCAATGCGGAACGATTCAGCTTGATTTTCAGCTTCCGCAACGATTTGATATTGACTATATCGGGGCAGATGGAGAGAAACACCGCCCGATTATGCTGCATAGAGTTGTGTTTGGCTCGATAGAACGTTTTATTGGTATTTTACTGGAACATTATGCAGGGAAATTTCCCGCGTGGATTGCACCTGTGCAGGTTAAGGTTCTTCCGATCTCAGAGAAATATAATGGTTACGCTAAGAAAATTGAGAGGGCTTTGGAAGAGAATGGTATTCGGGCAGAGGTGGATGTCAGAAGTGAAAAACTTGGATATAAGATCCGTGAAGCGCGCATAGATAAGGTGCCATATATGATTATCATAGGTGAAAACGAGAAACATAATATGTCTGTATCCGTAAGACAAAGAGACGCAGAACCCGATAAACAGGATATGGGAGAAATGAGTCTTGAGCAGGCAGTTGATTTGGTAAAGAGAGGTGAGACAGAATGAAAGCAACAATGGTTTTAACTGCAGACAGCGATGCTTATGATTCGTTGGATGAAGCAAGTGCCGTGTCATAATACTAACATTTATACTTTAACTTGTTCTTTGTCTCATGGAATGCTTCTGTCTGCCGATCCGCTTCTTCCGGCCGGGCATGAAGCATTTCCCTGCGTTTTCCGAAAGAAACGCAGCCCTCTTACAGCAAACCAGAACTTCCCCGATTGACTTAATAGACATTCCCGCCAGCGGCGGCGACTTCTCCAATCAAATAATTCACACGATTTTCCACTTTTTAAAATAAACATAAAATTTCTCTTGACATAAACCTGACTTTAGCTTCTACAATAACACTACATCTGACAGACGAGGTTGTCAACATAAGTTTTAATTCGAAAAAACAAAGAAAGGACCATGTATTATGACCATGAATTTTAATTTCAACAATCCGACCAATCTCATTTTCGGAAGAGGAGCACTGAATGAATTGGGAAGCCTGCCGATGCCCGGAAAAAAAGCGCTGGTACTGATTTCCGGCGGCAAGTCCACAAGGGAGAACGGTTATCTTGACCGCACTTTGGAGCAGCTTGGAAAAGCAGGCGTTGAAACAGCCCTCTTTGACAAGATCATGGAAAATCCGATTAAGGACGTAATCATGGAAGGGGCTGCGTTTGCAAGGGAAAACCAATGTGATTTTATCGTGGCGCTTGGCGGCGGAGCTGTTATTGACGCTTCGGCTGCGATTTCGGCAATGGCAACCAATGCGGGCGACCTTTGGGATTATGTGTTCGGCGGCACCGGCAAATGCAAGCCCCTTGAAAAGAAAGGGCTTCCGATTGTTGCGGTTGCGACGACTTCCGGCACGGGTTCGGAAATGAACGGGTTCGGTGTTATCTCCAATCTGGAAACAAAAGAAAAAATCGGCTTTGGCGATCCGGGGCTTACTCCCGTACTGGCAGTTGTCGACCCGGAACTTATGACAACCGTTCCCACAAAATACACGGCATATCAGGGTTTTGACGCTCTGTTCCACAATACCGAAGTGATGATGTCAAAAGGCATTAATGTTTTAAGTGAAGCAATCGCCCTGTCTGCGATTGAAAACATCACAAAATACCTGCCCCGTGCGGTAAAGGACGGGAAGGACATAGAAGCGAGGGAGCATATCGCTTACGGAAGCACGGTTGCAGGCGTAACCATGCAGCTTACTTCAACGATCGCACAGCACAGCATGGAACACTCTATGAGCGCATACCACCACAATCTCCCGCACGGCGCAGGACTGATTATGATTTCGAAAGCCTTTGCGGAATTTTTTATTGAGCGTCACGCCTGCGATGGACAGTTTATCAAAATGGCAAAGGCTATGGGAATTGCAAATGCCGATAAGCCGGAAGATTTTATTACCGCGCTTGTCAGGCTGCAGGAGGACTGCGGTGTAGCGGATCTGAAAATGAGCGATTTCGGATTTACTCCCGATGAGGCTATGACTTTGGCGAAAGGCGCACGTTCCATGCAGGGCGGGCTGTTTGAAAGTAACCCTTGCGAAATGACAGATGAGGACTGCGCCGGGATTTTTGAAAAATCCTATCGGTAACATTTGACAGGATAGTATCATAGCGAAAATGATACGGCATATTTAGAGAAAGGTTACGTTATCCACTATGAAAACATTAAAATTAAACAATAGTATTGAAATGCCGGCGGTTGGTTTCGGCGTATTCCAAATTACGGACTTACAACTATGCAAGCAGGTTGTTTCGGACGCAATTTCGGTTGGGTATCGTTTATTAGACACGTCCAGTGTTTATGAAAATGAAAGTGCTGTTGGGGCTGCAATCCGCAAAAGCGGCATACCGAGAGAAGAATTCTTTGTCACGTCAAAAGCATATATGCCGGAAATGGGGTATGAAAAAACAAAAGAAGCATTTGAGCGGACATTGTCAAAAATGGGATTGGATTATTTGGACTTATATCTCATTCATCAGCCATTTGACGATTATTATGGAGCATGGCGTGCAATGGAAGAATTATATATAAAAGGGTTTATCCGTGCCATTGGCGTAAGCAATTTCCCTAGTGACCGCATTATCGACCTTTGCTACAATACAGACATTATTCCTGCTGTTAATCAGATAGAATTACACCCTTTTTATCAGCGGGAAGACGAACTTGAAATTTTGAAAGAGTACAACATTCAGCCGCAGGCATGGGCGCCGTTTGCAGAGGGATTAAATAATATGTTTTCGAACCCAGTACTTACCAGGATCGCGCATGCACATGGTAAGTCTGTTGCACAGGTAATACTCCGTTGGAATGTTGAGCGCAATGTTATAGCAATACCAAAATCAACACATAAAGAAAGAATGGAAGAAAACCTCAACATTTGGGATTTTGAATTGTCTGATAATGACAGGGCAGAGATTTCCAAACTTGATTTACACCGCCCACAGATGTTAGATACGAGAAACCCCAATGAGGTGAAGCGGGTATACGGCTTTAAGGATCATCCCGTTGTTACTTCTCTGCAATAAAAAAGCGGAAACTTGCAAGGTTTCTTTTGATATTGTCTGTCTGCATTGGGACTTTCTGCGTGTGCCAGCGCAAACACAAGTGATATGCCTGACTACGGGACAGGCATTTACAGTCTTTTGGACGAAGAATGTGTAAACTCTGTCGGGACAGCGTTACAAAACGGCGTTCGGCTGATTGATACCGCAATCTTACCGGCTAAAGTCAAAAAAGCTGCGTTGAGAATACTGTTACTACAGAAAGAATGGTTTTACCGTGAAAGAAATTAACATTGGCCAGGCAACAGCAGTTACATCCCCCCGCCCCGCTCATGCTTGCGTTTGCCTTGGGAAAAGCGGCTAATTCAGGAGAGAATATCCGCAGGATGGGGAAAGCAGTCCTCGCGCTCGCGGCTCCGGGTGTCAGCCTGAAGGACGCAGTAATGGCATATGGTTCTTCCGGCGGCAGCCAGAAAGACAAACCGGAAGAAATGCCTGTTGCATTGCAGGACGTAGAGGGAGGCGATATTCAAATCCCGGAGGATTCCGGGATCGCATTTATAGTGTCACTTGAACAGACAGTGGAATCTGGCGACCATTAGCCGTACCTTTGTAATATTGAGAAAATGGCTGCGGATGAATCAAAAGAAGCGCTGTTTGCGTGGGATGGACGGAAGCGGGGGAGGATTGGGGGGGATGGCGAGGAAGGAACTGAAAAAGGCAAAAGCCTGTGTCGCAGAAAATGTTCCGGGCAATTTGACAGGGAATGGTAAGGCGCTCTGCTTCGGCGGGGCGTTTTTTGATCGACGGTAAAAGAGTGGATTTATGAGCCGACCTGTGTTATCTTTTTATCAACGAAAAAATTTTATGGAGAGTGTATATAAGGATGTTTACAAAAATCTTATACGGAACGGCAATATTGGGGCTATTGATTTCATTTGTGAAAGACAGATCAAAAACAAAACTTGTGCTAAAAAAGTAGTGGCGGTCTTTGGAAAATATATTGCCATCTGTCCTGGCGATTTTGCTTTTAATTGGTTTTATCCTGACTTTTTTGGATACGCAAACAATCTCCAAACTTCTCGGAACAGATTCCGGGGCATTAGGCATGGTTATTGCCGCCGCCGTTGGTTGTGTTACTTTAATTCCCGGTTTTGTAGCGTTTCCTCTTGCTGCCTCACTTTTGGCCTCCGGAGCCGGATATGCACAGATTGCCATCTTTATTTCAACGCTTATGATGGTTGACATTGCTACATTGCCTCTTGAAATGGACTGTTTTGGGAAACGTATTGCACTGGAAAGAAATATTTTATCGTTGATCCTTGCGGTTATTACATCTTGTGTAATGGGAGTGATTATGTCATGAACAGGCTTAAAAAAATTGTAAAAAGGTATTTGTTTTTTCTGTGTTTGCTCCTGCTAAATGTGCTGCTTTTGATTGCCGAACCGAGATTGGGGAAAAAGGTTGTTTCTCTTTCTCTGAATAACCTTTTGGAAATGTTATCTATCATACCGCCTGTTTTCCTGCTCTTAGGGTTGATTGATGTATGGGTGCCAAAAGAAACCATCATGAAATTCATGGGAAAGGATGCCGGAATAAGGGGGTATTTTGGCTTTTATTTTGGGCTCGTTTTCGTCAGGCCCGTTATATGCTTCGTTTCCTGTTGCAATGGTTTTTCTTAAAAAAGGAGTTTCTATGACCAATATCTTCATCTTTCTCGGCGCTTGGTCAACGACAAAAATTCCGATGATATTATTTGAAATAACACAGTTGGGAAGCAAATTTGCACTCATTCGATTTGGTCTGAATTTAATCGCGATCATTGTTCTTGCCGTTATTATGGAAAAGACAACGACAAAAAAAGGATGCGGAAACCATGTATGAACTTGCATCCCGGCAGTCAGGTGAGAATTAACTATCTTTAACAGAACGTTTTTTTGGTTGGTGATGGATATACAACTGGCTATGAATTAACAAGGGAAACTTATATGGGAAAAACTTATAAAAGTTATCCGTTTTATCAGAATCCTAATCGATACAAAACTCCGCAAATTGCGCTCAAATACGGCAGGGAAGAGTATTATGGAGTGTTGAGAGAGGAATATAACTGAGAGGAAATAAATTTAAACTTTGCAGATGGAAACGGACTTGAACGTTTCAATCTACAAAGTAGACAAGAACTCGGAAATGCAGGGTTCGAAAATACTATATAGGATAGAATTAGCAGAGGATATAGATAAGTAAGACTATAGCTTTCGATAAGACAAAGAACAACGAGAAGAGATATTATGAGAGGAAAAAAGAGTGGTATTATCTGGTCAATACGATTAATTATTATTAGTTTTTTTACTTATTTTATTTTGCAGTTTCACCTTTACACAGATATTTTCAAAAATATAATAGGTAGTATTCTTCCATTCAATTTATCTGACTGGAGGGACTTTATTATAGTGATTATGTCTGGCATATTTACGAGTTCGTTTGTTACATTGATTATGAACTGCTCTGATTATGTAAATGAAAGGAGAGATGCGCTGGAAAATTATTATGATGCGAGTATTTTATTTTTAAGTCATTTCCAGAATATAGAATATTTGCATATTGTCGAAGATTTAGAATTGGTCAGAGCTTATTATTTAGAAAGAAGTTCTAACTATGTTCGTAAAAGTATGAGTGAAACGGCAAGCCTAAGATATGAATCCAAAAGGAAACTGCAAAATTGGATTTGGGAAGCCACAGATGAGAAAATACGGGAACAACTAAAAAAACAGGAGCAGGATTATCTGGATGCCAGATTGGAAAGTATTATTGCAGGTTATGATCAACAGCTGGAGCGTATAGCGCATCAATACACAGAATTAAGTGAACTTAGTTATCAGGATGTTGAAAACGCCTGTGGAAAAATAGATTTTTTATTTACGAATAAGTTGAATCGAAAAGGTTTTATATATAGATTTTTGCATAATAGACAACGGGATTTGTGGAAGAAAATAAGATTCGAGAGTTTTTATTTTAAGCAAATTTCACTACAAAGTAATGCAATAGTAATCTTAGATAAAATACTAAAACTGCAAAATGAAATATTTATGGAAGAGAATTGCAGATATGGAAAAAAGATATATAATCAGTACTGTTATGAGGTAATGTGCAACCTTGAATTTCTGCTGCAGATTACATATAAAAAACAATATAAAGAAAATTATACTTCAAGAAGTGATTACTTGAGAATGGGTTACATTGATATACAATAAAAGGATTTTTTGTATGTAAAGAGCGTATTTGTGGAAAAAGTCATTAGGAAAAGATTTTTGGATGGGGATGAATGTAAGAGAAAAGCTTATGCGAAAAAATAGGATAACTTCTCCATATGTTACATAAATTATAACAGGTAAACGGATTATCCACTCTTACAAAAGGAGGCAGTAAAAATTCTATGTCTATGGGAAATGAAATATAACTGTAGAGAAGATATGCGGAATAAATACGCTTTTTCTTTATCAATCAGCAATATATGAGGTTAGAGATTGGAAACCATTGCAGAACGGAAGATGCAAAGAAACGGAAACCAACAGGAACGGTGATTAGCCTGGATGCGGAAACGGAAAATAGCGAACTAAGGAATGATGGATATAGCAGTAAGAAAACTTAAAACACCGTATAAGGTACTGACTCCGCTTCAAATGGTGTAATGGCAATGGATAATAGACTTGCATATATGGACAGAATGGAGCGGAAATCAGGGGCAGAAATGGAGCGTAGACAGAGAATTGCAAGGAATTCAATATAAAAATAGCTTGTTTAGGCGGATTAGTTTAATCGGAAAGATGGAAAATAGCTGGTTAGCGATAGCGGTTAATCTATCCTTATGGCGGTATGCGGTAAAGGATTGGGGAAATTTGGACGAATTATTATTGTGGAAAAGAAGCAGAATGTGTATATAGGAAGATGGACAAAGGGGAATATCTGAAAGTTGCGGTGTGCTTATGGATAATCTGCATACAAGAGTAATGCTAATCTGGAAAATTCAGTAGCAATATTGAGTATTCCATGATATAATTTGAGTGAATCATAGGAGTGATTACCTATAGACTTGATTGATTTTGTCGTTGGGAAAAGGTTATGCAGAAATGTGTAGCCTTTTCTGTATATTAAATTTTCTGCAAATAAATTGGACAGAGATATGAAATTTTATAGATGAAAGGTTATAAATGATATGGTAAAATATAAAAGTAGTTCAATTTCAATAATAAATAGTAAAAATATAAATAAACCTAATGAGGACTTTTATTTGTGTGATGATGATAGAGGTATTTATTTATTGGTTGATGGCGTCTCAAGAGATAAGATAAATGGGATATATCCTAATCCCAGTCCATCCTTCTATGTATCAAAATTGTTTGTTAAGTCAGCTTACAAATTTTTGTTTGATAATATAAATGAAAATGCAAATATATTGGATTTATTGCATAATGCAATAAAAAAGGGTAATGATGAAATTAATATATACAACAGTAAAAAAGAATGGATTGATAATTTTTTACCAGGAACAGTAGGCATTATAGCAGTAATGCGAGATTATAAATTATTATTTGCGTATATAGGAGACTGCTATGGACTGGTTATTAGTAATAAAGGTGATAAGACTATATTTACTAAATGTCAAACTGAAAAGATAGCAAATCATAAAAAGGAGTTTAGTGCTTACGAAATAAGAAATGAGATATGTAATAGTGAATCCCACCCTTATTCTTATGGAGTGCTTAATGGCGATTTTAGAGCCATGAATTTTGTCAATTATGGTACTATAGATATTTTGAACAATGATAAAATAATTATATGCAGCGATGGATTTTCAGATATTATAAAAAATGTTTCTGGTAAAAAACTTTATCAGATGACAATAGATGAAATGACAACAAGAGCTTATGAATCAGATGATAAAACTATGTTGATAATTGAGGAAGACAGATGATAAAGAAAATTTTTAAAAGTATTCTATGGTATATGATATTTTATGTATTAGATATTTTTATATTTTCATGTTTGTTATATAAGTATAGATATAATTTAGATATAGCATTTAAGGATTTTTTATATTGTCAATTTGTGAGTGGCAACATTCAGATACGTAATTGTATTGTAACTGCAATTATTTATTTTGTACAAAATATAGCTGAAGTTGCAGCTATCGCTATTTTAACAAGCTACATTTTTGCATTTATTTTGAATAGAGAACCACGAATAATATTTCCTGATAAATTAGTTATTCGACACAGGACAAGCTGGGAAGCAAAGAATAAACTTACTTTAGGGATATTAATTGGGAATAGAAATCATTATGATATTCACAATGCTGTTTGTGCGGTCACTTGTTCATATATAAAGCAGGAAAATCCATTATTGATTAATAGTGAGTTTACGATGACAGATGAAAGAATATCATTGGAGAATTATTATAGGTTTTCATTTGATTTAGCAAAGTTTCCCAGGAAGGTATTAAAAGATATAATTGAAAAACCTACATATTTTGATAAAGAAACGATTGCTGTGAGTATAACCGGAAATTGTAATTATATAGGAAATTCATTTAAAATATCAAAGAAATATAAATTATCCGATATTGTGTATGATGAACATACGCCGGTTATATCACATATTAGAAAAAATATATTTACTGGAAATGATTTAATGAATCCATTTACTAAAAAAGCGATCAAAAAAATAGACTGGAACGAATTAAAGAAAATATTTGAAGCAGATGAGGATAAAAGAAGTATCTCTGTAAATGAGATAAAATACATTATCAAAAAGAAGAAAAAGGAAAAATCAAAATAGATTTTATTTCAGGAGGAAAAATAAACATGATTTCGATACTTTTCGTCTGCCACGGCAATATCTGTCGTTCCCCCATGGCGGAATTCGTTATGAAAGACATGGTTCAAAAAGCCGGCATTGCCGATAATTTCTTTATCGCTTCCGCTGCCACCAGTGCGGAGGAGATCGGTAATCCCGTGCACCGGGGGACGCGTACCCGGCTTGCCGGAGAGGGCATCAGCACGGCGGGAAAATATGCCCGTCAGATGACGCGGAAAGATTATGCGGAATATGATTACCTAATCGGTATGGACCGCTGGAACCTGCGCAGCATGGAGCGCATTGTCGGACCCGACCGGGAGGGAAAACTGTCGCTGCTGCTGGATTATACGGACAGGGCAGGAGCGGAGATCGCCGATCCGTGGTATACGGGAAACTTTGACGAGACGTATGACGATATTGTGGAGGGATGCCGTGGATTGCTCAAAAGACTGGGCTGCTGAGAGATTCAGCAGCCCGGTTTTGTTGTCGGTATATTTTATGCCGCAGCCCGCGCGGGCGCGATTTTTTTGCGGATGATCCGATTAGAATTCATTTCCCGGAAAACGCGGAATACCGTCGAATCCTTTTTGCAGTTCTTCCTGACCGGGAATGTAATCCTGCATTTCACCGTTATTGTATTTCTCATAGGCAGCCATGTCGAAATAGCCGGTTCCGGTGAGACCGAAGACGATCGTTTTTTCTTCCCCGGTTTCTTTGCATTTCAGCGCTTCGTCAATGGCCGCACGGATGGCATGGCTGCTCTCGGGAGCCGGGAGAATGCCTTCCACCCGGGCAAACCGGACAGCGGCGTCAAATACAGCCGACTGTTCCACGCTGATCGCTTCCATAATGCCGTCATGGTAGAGCTGTGACAGCACGGGACTCATTCCGTGATAGCGGAGGCCGCCTGCATGGTTGGCAGAGGGGATAAAACCGCTTCCGAGCGTATACATTTTGGCGAGCGGACATACCTTTCCGGTATCACAGAAATCGTAAGCGAAAACGCCGCGGGTAAAGCTCGGACACGATGCGGGCTCCACGGCGATAATGCGGTAATTGCGTTCGCCGCGTACCATCTCTCCCACAAACGGGGAGATCAGTCCGCCGAGGTTAGAACCGCCGCCGGCACAGCCGATAATAATATCCGGTACGATCTTGTATTTGTCGAGGGCAGCCTTTGTCTCCAGACCGATTATCGTCTGGTGAAGCAATACCTGGTTTAAGACACTGCCCAGAACATAACGGTATCCGTCCCGCGTGGATTCGGCTTCCACGGCTTCGGAGATCGCGCAGCCCAGACTTCCGGTTGTTCCGGGGTGTTCGGCGAGAATTTTCTTTCCGACCTCCGTCGTCATACTCGGCGAGGGTGTGACGGTTGCTCCGTAAGTCCGCATGACTTCCCGCCGAAAAGGTTTCTGCTCATAAGAAACCTTTACCATATAGACAAGACAGTCCAGCCCGAAATAGGAACAGGCCATGGAGAGCGCCGTCCCCCATTGTCCCGCGCCGGTCTCGGTCGTGACACCCTTCAGTCCCTGTTTCTTTGCGTAGTATGCCTGTGCGATGGCGGAGTTCAGCTTGTGGCTGCCGCTCGTATTGTTTCCTTCAAATTTATAGTAGATTTTTGCGGGTGTCTGCAGCTTTTCCTCCAGACAATAGGCCCTTACCAGCGGCGACGGCCGGTACATTTTATAAAAGTCCTGAATTTCCTGCGGAATCGGGATATAAGCGGTCGTATCGTTTAATTCTTGTGCGACCAGCTCATCACAGAAGACATCCTGCAGTTCCTGCGCGGTCATGGGACGAAGCGTGCCGGGGTTTAAAAGCGGGGCCGGTTTGTTTTTCATATCGGCGCGCAGGTTGTACCATGCGGTGGGAATTTCATTTTCTTCCAGATAAATTTTATAAGGTATTTTCGTATGTTCAGCCATATTGTTTCTCCTTCTTACCGTTGCAGCAACAGTTCAGCCGACGCGCTGCAAATGTGATTTTTGCGCATAACAGGGGCAGAACAGTAACATTGCTAATCATGTTAGCACAGAAAAAAGGATACTGCAATTGTTTTTCGGGGTAAAATATGATACATTAATAGCATGTGATGACAGTTCTGCTCGGGAATATACCAAAAGTGCGTTGACAGGCGGACACGGGAGAAATTGTCGGAGACACAGAATCAGAAAAACAGGAGTCAGGTGAAAATATGAGAGAAATTCCAAAAGCGAATCAGATATACAGACATTATAAAGGCGATTTATACCGGATCGTAACGCCGGCCATACATTCGGAAACGGGGGAGCGGATGGTAGTCTATCAGGCGCTATACGGTGATTATACGGTTTATGTCACGGAACTTTCCCAGTTTATGGGGAAGGTAGACAAACGGAAATATACGGAGAGACGGCAGAAAGAGATTTTTGCATTGGTTACGGAGCTGGTGGGACAGGAAACGGAACCTTTGCAGGTGCGGACAAACCCGGATGAGCCGATCCGGATTCGGACAGGGGCGGACGATCCGTCGGATAACACGGCAAAGGAGCAGGAAAGCGGCACGGCGCCGCAGGACGGCAAAGAAGGAAAAGAAACGCACGGGCAGAATACAGCGCCGGAAAATGACCGGCGTGAAGGAAACGGACAGGCAGGGAAAGCCGATGACTTGCCGCAGGGCGATGCAAAGGAGGCGCAGCAGGAGGACGAGGCTGTGCTGGACCCGTTTCTGGTTCGTTTTCTGGATGCGGATACCCATAAGGAAAAATTGAACCTGCTTGCCGCCCTGCAGGCGCGGATTACCGATGATATGGTCAATACCATGGCGGTTTCGCTGGATGTGGAGATCCCGGACGGAGAGATTGAGAGCCGGTACGAAGCACTGAAAAACTGTCTGCTGACACTGGAAAAATACGAATGCAACCGGCTGCGTTGAGCATAGAAGACAAAAAAATACAGAAAGAGCTGCAGGCATTGGTGGAACCGCTGCTGACGTGGTATGACAGTGGGCACCGTATTCTGCCCTGGCGTGAGAAGCCGGATGCCTATCGGGTATGGATTTCGGAAATCATGCTGCAGCAGACACGGGTGGAGGCGGTCAGGCCGTATTATGATCGGTTTCTGCAGGCGTTTCCGAATGTCTCCCGCCTGGCGGATGCGCCGGAAGAAGAAGTACTGAAACTCTGGGAAGGACTTGGGTATTACAGCCGGGCGCGCAACCTGAAAAAGGCCGCCATGCAGATCCGGGAGCGATACGGCGGTGTGATCCCGGATACGTATGAAGCGCTTTTGCAGCTTCCCGGTATAGGCAGCTATACGGCAGGGGCCATTGCGTCGATTGCGTTCGGCCGGCCGGTTCCGGCTGTGGACGGCAATGTACTCCGCATTTTGGCGAGGGTGCGTATGGATGCGGGGGATATTACGGAACAGCGGGTGCGCAGAGACGTACAGCGGCAGCTCCTTGCCGTTATGCCGCCGGCGCGCGCGGGTGATTTTAACCAGGCATTGATGGAACTGGGCGCCGTGGTCTGCATTCCCAACGGCGCGCCCAAATGTGCGGTATGTCCGTGGCACGGCATGTGCCGGGCTGCCGCGGCGGGAGAGACGGCCGCGTATCCGAAAAAATCACGTGCAAAACCCCGTAAGATCGAAGAAAAGACGGTTTTACTCATCCAGGACGAAAACCGGACCGCCCTGCGCAGGCGGCCGTCCCGGGGGCTGCTGGCAGGCATGTATGAGTTCCCCTCGCTGGACGGACATCGGACAGAGGAGGAGGTTCTTTCCTATTTAAGCGCGGCAGAATACAGAGTACTTCAGATCAGGCGTCTGGAAAATGCCCGTCACATTTTCACCCATAAAGAGTGGCATATGATTGGCTATGCCATCCGCGTGGATGAACTTGAGCGCCCTGTACGGCATGCCGGCATGCCGTTTCTTTTTGCGGAAAAGGATGAAACGGAAGAAAAATATCCGATTCCCGCGGCGTTTGCGGCCTATGCCAAATATCTGAAGATCCGTCTGGGAAATGAAAAGTATCTGCCCTGACGAAGCGATGACGGGATGCGGGCGTCCCTCTTGCGATACCCGTCCGCCTGTGTTATACTCACTGAAAAAATAAACGGTAAACGATGCATTAATGGAGGAAAAACGATGTATTCATTGGACGAAGTAAGGAATGTTGATCCCGAGATCGCGCAGGCGATCGTGGACGAGCAGGAACGGCAGAACAGCCATATTGAGTTGATTGCTTCCGAAAACTGGGTCAGCAAAGCGGTTATGGCGGCGATGGGCAGCCCGCTGACAAACAAATATGCGGAAGGCTATCCGGGAAAGCGTTATTATGGCGGATGTGAATGCGTGGATGTGGTGGAAAATCTTGCCATAGAGCGGGCAAAGAAGCTGTTCGGATGTGATTATGCAAACGTGCAGGCGCATTCCGGCGCGCAGGCGAATCTGGCGGTACAGTTTGCGATCTGTAATCCGGGCGATGTGATTATGGGAATGAATCTCGATCATGGCGGACATCTGACACATGGCAGCCCGGTTAATATTTCCGGCAAATATTTTAAGATTGTTCCTTACGGCGTGAATGACGACGGATTTATCGATTATGACAAGCTGCGGGAGATTGCGCTGGAATCCAGACCGCGTATGATTATCGCAGGCGCTTCCGCTTATGCGAGGACAATTGATTTTCAGAAGTTCCGGGAGGTGGCGGATGAGGTCGGCGCGGTTTTAATGGTCGATATGGCGCATATCGCCGGACTTGTGGCTGCAGGACTGCATCCAAGCCCGATTCCGTATGCGGATGTGGTGACGACGACGACGCATAAGACACTCCGCGGTCCGCGGGGCGGCCTGATTCTGGCCAATGAAGAAGCGGCGAAAAAATATAATTTCAACAAAGCCATTTTCCCGGGCATCCAGGGCGGCCCGCTGATGCATGTGATCGCGGCGAAGGCAGTCTGCTTCCGGGAGGCGCTCTCCGATGAATTTAAAACATATCAGAAAGGTATTGTGGACAATGCACAGGCGCTCTGTAAGGGACTGACAGACAGAGGCATCCGTATTGTTTCCGGCGGCACCGACAACCATTTGATGCTTGTCGATCTGACCAATTTCGAGCTGACGGGCAAGGCCGTGGAAAAGCTGCTGGATACGGCGCATATTACATGTAATAAAAATACCATTCCCAATGACCCGCAGTCTCCGTTTGTCACAAGCGGCATTCGTCTGGGAACGCCGGCCGTTACTTCCAGAGGCATGAATGCGGAAGACATGGACAAGATTGCGGAAGCGATTGCGCTTGTTATTAAAGAGGGAGAAGCGGCGATTCCGAAGGCGCGTGTGATCGTTGATGCACTGACAGAAAAATATCCGTTGCAATAGTGTCGGACTTGACAAGGAAAAGCTTTTTATGGTATAACGTGTTTTGTGGGATAATTGTATACAATTATCCCGAAACACAGTAGTAAGGAGGAACTATTATGAAAAAGAAACTGTTATCTGTTATGCTTGCCGCAGCGACGATTTTATCACTGACCGCCTGCGGAAATGATGCACAGGCGCCTGCCGCGGATGCGGAAGGCTCTGCACCGGCACAGAGTGCGGAAACGGAAAGCGGCGATACGGCGGAAGGCGCGGAGGCAGAAAATGCAGGCGGCGGTTCCAAAACGTATATCATTGCCACGGATACGGTGTTTGCGCCCTTTGAATTCAATGACGCATCCAACAAGTTTGTCGGAATCGACGTGGATCTGCTGGCTGCGATTGCCGAAGATCAGGGCTTTACCTATGAGCTGCAGCCGCTTGGATTTGACGCTGCGCTGCTGGCGGTGGAATCCGGACAGGCGGACGGCGTGATTGCCGGTATGTCCATTACGGACGAGAGGAAGGAAAAGTTTGATTTTTCCGACTCTTACTATGATGCGGGTGTGACAATGGCTGTGGCGAAAGGCTCCGAAATTGCTTCTTTCGCAGATTTGTCCGGCCAGAAAGTGGCGGTTAAGACCGGTACAAACGGTGCGGCTTTTGCAAAATCCATTGCCGAAGAGCACGGCTTTGAGGTTGTGGAATTCTCCGATTCTCCGACCATGTATCAGGACGTTATCACGGGCAATACTGTTGCATGTTTTGAGGATTATCCGGTTATGGCGTACAACATCCAGCAGGGTGCAGGGATGGAAATGCCCGGCGACGTGAACGAATCCCAGACACCTTACGGATTTGCCGTAAAGAAGGGTGAGAATGCGGAACTGATGGAAATGTTCCAGGCCGGCCTGAAAAATATTAAGGAAAACGGAAAATATGATGAAATCATAGCAACTTACACAAAATAAGATTTCCGTATATAAATGGATCGCATATGTCCGGCAGCGGGCATGTGCGGTCACTTACGTACAGAACTGTGAGGAAGGATGGTCTGCAATGTCGTTTTTGAATCTGATCCTGGAGAATGGGCTGTTTTTGCTCGCCGCAATGGGCAAGACGCTGGAGCTTACCCTGCTGTCACTTGTTTTTGCGGCGTTTATCGGCCTGTTTTTTGGTCTGCTCAACGTGTCCAAAAACAAGGCACTCAATGTTATCGCCAATATATACATAGACTGTATCCGGGGTGTCCCCCTGATCGTGCTGGCATTTTTTGTCTATTTCGGCATTCCCATGGCGACCGGAATCCGACTGGAAGCGCTGACGGCGGGCATTATCTCGCTGAGTATGAACGCGGGCGCCTATATGGCGGAGATTGTGCGTGCCGGTATTCAGTCCATTGACAAAGGGCAGATGGAGGCGGCGCGGAGTCTGGGACTTCCCTACGGAAAAGCCATGCGCAAGGTCGTTCTGCCGCAGGCGATCCGGGTTATGATTCCTTCTATTATCAATCAGTTTATCATTACGCTGAAGGATACGTCGATTCTTTCCGTGATCGGTTTCCCGGAACTGGTAAAGGCGGGACAGATCGTGATTGCGAGAACTTTTGAGACATTCCGTATGTGGGCGATTATCGCCGTTATGTATTTGATTGTCATTACGACGCTTTCAAAAACGGCGCGGGCGTTGGAAAGGAAGATTTCCCATGGAAAATAGAAGCAGCAAGATTAGTGTAAAGGGACTCCGAAAGAGTTTCGGGCATCTGGAAGTACTGAAAGGGATGGATGTGGAAGTCAGTGAAGGTGAGGTTGTCTGCCTGATCGGCCCGTCCGGCTCCGGCAAAAGTACGTTTCTGCGGTGCATGAATGCACTGGAGACAATTACCGCAGGGGAAGTGATTGTAGACGGCTATAACCTGTCGGATAAAAAGATCAATATTAATAAGGCGCGGGAAAACATCGGCATGGTGTTCCAGCATTTTAATTTGTTTGCCAATCTGAATGTGATTCAGAATATTATGCTGGCGCCGGTGGAATTAAAAAAGATGACCAAAGAGGAAGCGCATAAAAAGGGTATGGAGCTTTTGTCGATGGTCGGTCTGGCGGAAAAGGCGCAGGTTTATCCGAGTAACCTGTCCGGCGGCCAGAAGCAGCGTGTGGCGATTGCCAGGGCGCTGGCCATGAATCCCGATATTATGCTCTTTGACGAACCGACGAGCGCTCTTGACCCTGAAATGGTCGGGGAAGTGCTGGAAGTTATGAAGGGACTGGCAAAGGACGGCATGACGATGGTCGTTGTCACCCATGAGATGGGCTTTGCGAGAGAGGTGGCAAGCCGCGTTATTTTTATGGACGAGGGTGTGATTGTGGAGGAAGGCACGCCGCAGGAGGTGCTCCTGCATCCGACACAGCCCCGCACGATTGATTTTCTGAACAAAGTGCTGTAACCGGCTGTCCGCTCCTTTGTTTTTGTGCTATAATGTCTGATATGGGCAGAGATTTTTGCCTGCAACTTGCGACATATATGCAGAAAAGGAGAAATGGCAGTATGGCAAACAGATTTGTATTAAATGAAACATCGTATCATGGGGCAGGGGCGATCAAAGAGATCGAAACAGAGGCAAAGGGCAGAGGATTTCAGAAAGCTTTTGTATGTTCGGATCCGGATCTGGTAAAATTCGGCGTGACCAAAAAGGTGCTGGATGTACTGGACGGCGCGGGACTTCCCTATGAACTGTATTCGAATATCAAACCCAATCCGACAATCGAAAATGTGCAGACCGGAGTGGAGGCTTACAAAAAATCCGGTGCTGACTATCTGGTTGCAATCGGCGGCGGTTCTTCCATGGATACGGCGAAAGCGATCGGCATTATTATCAACAATCCTGATTTTGCGGATGTCAGAAGTCTGGAAGGCGTGGCGCCTACCCGCAATAAATCCGTTCCGATCTTCGCCGTGCCGACGACGGCAGGGACGGCAGCGGAGGTGACGATCAATTATGTTATCACCGATGCGGAAAAGAGCAGAAAGATGGTCTGCGTGGATCCGAAAGACATTCCGGTTGTGGCGTTTGTGGATTCCGAAATGATGGCTTCCATGCCCAGGGGACTTACGGCAGCCACCGGTATGGACGCGCTGACGCATGCGATCGAAGGGTATATCACGGCGGGCGCATGGGAACTGTCCGATATGTTCCATTTGAAAGCGATTGAGATCATTGCCCGTTCTCTCCGCGGTGCGGTTGACAATACACCCGAAGGCAGGGAAGACATGGCGCTTGGACAGTATGTGGCAGGTATGGGCTTCTCCAATGTGGGACTTGGCATCGTGCATTCGATGGCGCATCCGCTCGGCGCACTGTATGACACACCGCACGGCGTGGCCAATGCGATTATTCTGCCGACGGTAATGGAATACAATGCGGAGGCGACCGGTGACAAATATAAATACATAGCACAGGCGATGGGCGTAGCCGGAACAGAGTCCATGACACAGGAGGAGTACCGGAAAGCGGCGATCGATGCAGTGAAGAAATTGTCCGAAGACGTGGGAATCCCGAGAGATCTGAAAGAGATCGTAAAAGAGGAAGACATTCCGTTCCTGGCGCAGTCTGCCTATGACGATGCCTGCAGACCGGGCAATCCCCGTGAGACAAGCGTGGAAGATATTACGGAGCTGTATAAGAGCCTGCTGTGATTGGCAGGGCATAATACGCCAAATGCGTATTTGCAGCCGCAATCTGGCTGGTGTGAATCTGGCGGATATTGAATTTGTAATAGATGAATAAAATCGTGTACAGGGGCGTGGGGCCGGGATATATGGCTTACGCCCTTTTGCATTTATAATTTTGCTCCGTTTGCGGGCATGCCAAACACATGTATCTGAATAACCGTGAACATTTCATAAGTTGAACAGAAAAGAAGCTGAAAAGTCTGCCCTTTTTCCCGAAAATTCCCCCTTGTATTCCCCCTGTATTTGTGATAGAATATCTCTCGTTGACAGACAACTGTCCTTATAGAACGGACAGGAGGGGTGATGTACCGTGAAGGATGAGAGCAAATATTTTGTATTGAAACAGAAGGCGGTTCCCGAAGTTTTGTTGAAAGTCGTGGAGGCGAAGCGGCTTCTGGAATCGGGAAAGGCGGCGACCGTGCAGGATGCGGCGGAGGCTGTGGGGATCAGCAGAAGTTCTTTTTATAAGTATAAAGAGGATATTTTTCCCTTTCATGACAGTTCGCAGGGCAGAACCGTTACCTTTACCGTGCAGATGGATGACGAGCCGGGGCTTTTGTCGGATGTGCTGAAAATCGTAGCCGAGTTTCGGGCCAATATCCTGACCATTCATCAGAGTATCCCCATAAACGGGGTGGCTTCTCTCAGCATCAGCGTACAGGTTCTGCCGACGACACGGAATATTTCCGAAATGATTGAAAAAATGGAGGTCCAGAAGGGCGTCCAAACGGTAAAAATACTTGCTAAGGAGTAAAAAATATGGTATATGCGGCGATTTTGGGCTACGGCACGGTGGGAAGCGGCGTAGCGCATGTATTGGAAGAAAACAGAGATATGATTAACAAAAAAGCGGGGGAAGCAATCAGTGTCAGATACATTCTTGATCTGCGCGATTTTCCCGGGGATCCGAACGAAGATAAGGTGGTACATGATTTTGACATCATTTTGCATGATCCCGAAGTATCGGTGATCTGCGAGACGATGGGCGGACTGGAACCGGCTTACACATTTTCCCGCAAAGCGCTGCTGGCGGGTAAGAGTGTCTGCACGTCCAATAAAGAGCTGGTGGCGGCGCACGGGCCGGAACTGCTGCAGCTTGCGAGAGAAAATAACTGTAATTATCTGTTTGAGGCCAGTGTAGGCGGCGGTATTCCGATTATCCGGCCGATGAACTATTCTCTGACGGCGGAGAAGATCGATGGCATTACCGGGATTTTAAACGGGACGACAAACTATATTCTGACAAAAATGAAGCGCGAGGGCGCCGATTTTGCGACTGTCTTAAAAGAAGCGCAGGAAAAAGGCTATGCGGAGAAAAATCCCGAGGCGGATGTGGAAGGGCATGACGCCTGCCGGAAGATTGCCATTCTTTCCTCCCTGATGCTTGGTAAGACGGTGCATTATGAAGACATCTATACCGAAGGAATCACGCAGATTACGGTGGAAGATTTCCGCTATGCAAAAGAGCTGGAGCGCACGGTAAAACTGCTCGCCATCAGCAAACTGACAGACGAGGGCTGCTTTGTGATGGTTGCGCCGTTTTTGATTTCCAACACCAATCCGCTGCACGGCATCCACGATGTATACAATGCCGTGTTTGTACACAGCAATATGCTCGGCGATTCGATGTACTACGGAAAGGGAGCGGGCAAGCTGCCGACGGCCAGCGCGGTTGTCTCCGATGTGGTGGACTGTGCGCGGCATCAGGGTAAGACGGTTATGTGTTTCTGGGATGCGGAGGAAGTGAAGCCGATTGATTACCGCACGGTTGTCAGACGCTTTTTTGTACGGGCGGACAGCCGGGAACTGGAGGAAACGAAGGCGCGGGAAGTGTTCGGGGAGATTGCAGTGATCCGTCTGGCGGATAAGCCGCAGGAATACGGGTTTGTGACGCCGCCGATGGCGGAGCAGGCGTTTGCGGAGCGCAGGGACGGCTTGAAGGGGATTCTGGGCAGAATCCGTCTGGAGGACTGAATATGAAATATGTCATTGTATTGGGCGACGGGATGGCGGATGAACCGCTGGAAGAACTGGGCGGCCTTACGCCGCTCGCGTATGCCGGGACGGCACATCTGGATGCGCTGAGCGCGGTATCGGAGACCGGTATGGTACATACAATACCCGACGGAATGAAGCCCGGCTCGGATACGGCCAATCTGTCGGTGCTCGGTTATGATCCCGCACGGTATTATTCCGGCCGTTCTCCGCTGGAGGCATTGAGTATCGGTGTGCCGATGAAGGACACGGATATTGCACTGCGCTGCAATATCGTTACCCTTTCCGGGGAGGAGGGCGTTCCTTTTGCGGAGCGGACGATTATCGATCACAGTGCGGACGAGATCAGCACCGCGGATGCGGCAGTGCTGCTGGAGGCGGTAAAGCGGGAGCTGGAAAATGATACATACCGCTTTTACGTGGGCACAAGCTATCGGCATTGCGTAATCTGGGATCACGGAACGGTCATGGAGCTGACGCCGCCCCATGACGTGCTGGGACAGGCGATCGGGGCTTATCTTCCAAAGGACCGCATGTTTTGTGAGATGATGAAAAAAAGCTATGAGATACTCTCGCGCCATCCGCTGAATGCAGAGCGAATCCGTCAGGGGCTGCGTCCGGCAAACTGCTGCTGGTTCTGGGGCGCGGGCACCAGGCCGATGCTCTCTGATTTTATGGCGGAACATGGGAAAAAGGGTGTGATGATCTCCGCGGTTGATCTGCTGAAAGGCATTGCGGTGGGTGCAGGCATGGACAATATCGAAGTCGGGGGAGCCAACGGCGGTCTGCATACAAATTACGAGGGCAAGGCGGCTGCGGCCGTCAAAGCGCTGACGCAGGACGGCTATGACTTTGCCTATATCCATATCGAGGCTCCGGACGAGATGGGACATCAGGGCAGTGCGGAAAAGAAAGTACAGGCCATTGAGTATATTGACAGCCGTGTCATAAAACCACTGAAAGAAGGTTTGGACGGGGCGGGAGAACCGTACCGGATGCTTGTTCTGCCGGATCATCCGACGCCCGTTCGGGTGCGGACCCATACGGGCAGCGATGTGCCGTATCTGTTATACGACAGCAGCCGTCCGATACCGGGCGGTACGCTTTATAATGAAGACGCCGCATCGAAGACCGGTATCCGCGTGGAAAAGGGCCATATGCTGATTCGCAGACTGTTTGAAGAATGACCGGATAAGTGGAGTGAGGAGAAAAATTATGATAAAAGTTGTGAAATTCGGCGGCAGTTCCCTTGCCAGTGCGAAGCAGTTCCAGAAGGTGGGAGAGATTATCCGCAGCGATACGGAGAGACGGTATGTGGTGCCGTCCGCGCCGGGCAAGCGGCATATGCATGACACCAAGGTGACGGATATGCTGTATGACTGTTATGCGCTGGCCGAACAGGGCAAAAACTTTGCAAAGGAATTAAAGCAGATCAGGCTCCGGTTTGAGGAGATCATAACCGGGCTCGGCATGGAACTCTCTCTGGAAACGGAATTAAAGGAGATCGAAACGCAGTTTCAGAATAAGGCCGGGCGGGACTATGCGGCTTCCCGGGGCGAATATCTGAACGGCATTATTATGGCGCATTATCTGGGTTATCCGTTTCTGGATGCGGCGGAGGTGGTGCGCTTTGACGAAAACGGTGTGTTTCAGGCGGAGGAGACCGACAGACTTTTGCGGGAACGCCTGGCGGAGACGGAGCGCGCGGTTATCCCGGGCTTTTACGGCGCGGCGCCGGACGGCTGTGTAAAGACATTTTCCCGTGGCGGCTCGGACATTACCGGGTCTATCGTGGCGCGGGCAGTCCATGCGGATGTCTATGAAAACTGGACGGACGTATCGGGTTTTCTGATCGCCGATCCCCGCATTATCGAGCGGCCGGAGGGCATTGAGACAATCACCTACCGAGAGCTGCGAGAACTTTCGTATATGGGGGCGACGGTACTCCATGAGGATGCGATCTTTCCGGTGCGCAAAGAGGGCATCCCCATCAATATCCGCAATACGAATGCGCCGGAAGACCGGGGGACATGGATTGTGGAAAGTACCTGTCAGAAATCCAGATATACGATTACGGGAATTGCCGGCAAGCGCGGCTTCTGTTCCATTAATATTGAAAAGGATATGATGAATGCGGAAGTGGGATTTGGCAGAAAGGTATTGCAGGTCTTTGAGGAAAACGGCATTTCGTTTGAACATATGCCTTCGGGGATTGACACGCTGACGGTGTTTGTGCACCTGGATGAATTTATCGAAAAAGAGCAAAAGGTTGTGGCCGGGCTGCATCGACTGACCCGTCCCGACTCGATTGACATTGAGTCCGATCTGGCGCTGATTGCTGTGGTAGGGCGGGGAATGCGTTCCACAAGGGGAACCGCCGGCAGGATTTTTTCCGCGCTGGCGCATGCCAATGTCAATGTCAAGATGATCGATCAGGGTTCCAGTGAGCTGAATATTATTATCGGTGTCAGTGACAGCGATTTCGAAGCGGCGATCAAAGCCATTTATGATATATTTGTGGTTTCCCAGTTATAAGCGCAATGGAAACGCGGGAAACCGGTACGAAAGGAAGGAAGCGGTATGAATCTGGACACTCTATTTGAAGCGAAAAAAAAGCAGGTTATTTCGTTTGAGATCTTTCCGCCCAAACGCGGTGCGGCCCTGCGGGACATCGATGCAACACTGGAAGTGTTGAGCGGTCTGCAGCCTGATTTTATCAGCATAACCTTTGGCGCGGGCGGAAGCGCCGTCAACAATAAGACGATCGAACTGGCGAAAAAGATCAAAGAAGTTTATCACATCGAACCGGTGGTGCATCTGACCTGTCTGAACTATACAAAGGCCGAGATCCGGGGGATGCTGGAAGAACTCAAGGAGGCGGGCATTTTTAACCTGCTGGCGCTGCGGGGAGACCGCAGCCCGGACTATGAACCGAAAAAGGAATTTCTGTATGCCAATGACCTGATCCGATTTATCCGGGAACAGAGCGATGACTTCCACATCTGTGCGGCATGTTACCCGGAAACCCATCAGGAGGCGGAAAGCCGGGCGGCCGATCTGCATCATCTGAAGGAAAAAGTGGACAGCGGCGCAACCCATCTGATCTCACAGCTTTTCTTTGACAATGCGGCATACTACCGCTTTCTGGAAGACGCGGCGATTGCGGGAATCGGTGTGCCGATCGAGGCGGGTATCATGCCTGTCACCAACAAAGCGCAGATCGAGCGGATGGTAACGCTCTGCGGCGCCGGCCTGCCGGAAAAATATGCCCGGATTATGCATAAATTCGAGGACAATAAAGAAGCGCTCTTTGACGCCGGCATGGCCTATGCCATCAACCAGATTGTGGATCTTCTGACAAACGGCGTTGACGGCATCCACCTGTATACCATGAACAATCCCGTCGTTGCCCGCCGGATCTGCGAGGGGATACGGAATCTGGTGTAAACGGCGGGAACCGCCTGTATTCCGATAAAAAGAAAAAGTGTAACGTTCCGGGTACTTTGTGAGTGTTACACTTTTTTCGGTTATGCGGCTGCGACTCAATAATTCTGTCCCGCTTCCATGACGATAAAATACGCGTTGCAGAGCGGGCGTTGATTCTGAGCGGGATGCGCCCGGGGAACAGATTGCGGGGAAATACGCAACGATTGTTGCGATTAAGGATATATGATAAAGAATTGACTTTTCCCGGGTAACGTATGATAATAAACATAATACGGCGTCTGTGGGCGCGCAGATGTTTTACGATGGGAAAGAGAGGAATCGGAGATGGAAAAGAAAAATATCGACTGGGGCAATCTGGGATTTACGTATATGCGGACGGATCAGCGTTTTGTGGCAAACTGGAAGGACGGCGTGTGGGACGACGGCGCGATGACGGCGGATGCGGATCTGGTAATCAACGAGTGTGCGGGTGTCCTGCAGTATTCGCAGTCGTGCTTTGAGGGATTAAAGGCCTATACGACAGAAGACGGCCGCATCGTGACATTCCGGCCCGATCTGAACGGGCAGCGGATGGAAGACTCGTGCCGGCGGCTGGAAATGCCGGTCTATCCGAAAGAGAAATTTGTGGAAGCGGTCATTCGCACCGTAAAAGCCAATGAGAGCTACGTGCCGCCTTACGGCAGCGGCGCTACTTTATATATCCGGCCGTTTATGTATGCGAGCGGGCCGGTTATCGGCGTGAAACCGGCGGACGAATTCCAGTTCCGTATTTTCACGACGCCGGTGGGGCCGTATTTCAAAGGCGGCGTAAAACCCATTACCATCCGCATCAGTGATTTTGACAGGGCGGCGCCGAACGGCACGGGCCATATCAAGGCGGGGCTGAATTATGCCATGAGCCTGTATGCGATTGTGGATGCGCATAAGCAGGGCTTTGACGAGAATATGTATCTGGATGCCGCGACTCACACCAAGGTCGAGGAGACGGGCGGCGCAAACTTTATTTTTGTCACCGGAGACAATAAGGTCGTAACGCCGAAATCCGGCAGTATCCTGCCTTCGATCACGAGACGTTCTCTGATGTATGTGGCGAAAGAATATCTGGGCCTGGAAACCGAAGAACGGGAAATATACAAAGAAGAGCTGAAAGATTTTGCGGAGTGCGGCCTGTGCGGCACTGCGGCGGTGATTTCTCCGGTCGGAAAGATTGTGGATCACGGCACGGAGATCTGCCTGCCGGCGGGAATGACGGATATGGGGCCTGTCACGAGAAAGCTGTACGATACGCTGACCGGCATTCAGATGGGCCGTATCGAGGCGCCTGCGGGATGGATACAGGAAATCAGATAAGACATGCGGCAGAAAAGGATGCCTTCCGGTCCGGGACCGGGACATCCTTTTCGTATAACGGAATACGGCAGAGAAAGGGCGGAACTGCGGATGGACAGAACTTATGTGATCGGCGTGGCCGGCGGGACGGCCTCCGGGAAAACGACGATCGTACAGATTATCAAGGACTATTTTGGAGAAGGTATCGAGCTGGTAGGACATGACTGTTATTACAAGGCGCATGATGACATGCCGTTTGCGGAGCGGGAAAAGCTGAATTATGACCATCCGGCCTCTTTTGACACGGAGCGCATGGTGGAGGATGTGATGGCGCTGAAAGCGGGGCGGACGATCGAGCGGCCCGTGTATGATTACAGCATTCACAACCGGTCACGGGAGACGGTGACGGTACAGTCGAAGCGGATTCTGATGCTGGAAGGCATTCTGATTCTGGAATCGGAGCCGCTGCGCAGTCTCATGGATCTGAAAATCTTTGTGGACACGGATGCGGACGAGCGGCTGATGCGCAGGATTACCCGGGATATGTCGGAACGCGGCAGAAGCGTGGAGTCCGTGCTGCGCCAGTACCGGACGACGGTCAAACCGATGCATGAACAGTTTATCGAGCCGTCGAAAAAGTACGCGGATCTGATCATTCCGCGGGGCGGCAAAAACACGGTGGCTATCGCGATACTGAAAAATTATCTGAAAAAAATTCTGGACGGAGAAGAGACGGAATGACGGCAAAGGAATACAGGGCGGCATACCCTTATCTATATGAGACGCATTTACATACGACGGAAGGCAGCGCCTGTGCCGGGAGCGGCGGCGCGGGCATGGCATATGCCTGCAAGACGGCAGGTTACACGGGAATTTTTGTGACGGATCACAACTGGCATGGCAATACGGCGGTGGACAAAAGTCTGCCGTGGGAAGCGTTTGTGGAACGATTTACAAAAGGCTATGAAGCGGTAAAACGGGTTGGCGACAGGATCGGGCTGGATGTATTTTTCGGGTGGGAAGCCGGGTATGACGGTACGGAATTTCTGATCTATGGCCTGTCAAAAGAATGGCTGCTCCGTCATCCCGAGATCCGGGACGCTTCGGTGGAGGAGCAGTTTTCGCTTGTGCATGCGGGCGGCGGAATCGTGGTGCATGCCCATCCTTTCCGCGAGGAGTATTATATTCCGCAGGTGCGGCTGTTCCCGGACGCCGTGGACGGTGTGGAGGGCATCAATGCGGCGCACCGGATGTATGCGTATAAAAAGGTGTTTGACGAACGGGCGATTGCCTATGGAAGGGAACACGGATTTCCGCTGACGGCAGGCTCGGACATTCATTCCGTCAACCTGTCCGGCGGCGGTATGGCCTTTCGGCGGCGGCTGGCGGATGCGGCGGATTTTGTCGGCGCCGTCAGGGCGCAGGAGGACTATATTCTGACGGACGGGGAGCGGATCTACGACAGAGACGGGCGGGTTCTGGCATAGCGTCAGCGGGGCGCAGGGATGATTTCGGTTGCTTCCCGGGGAAAAATGTGCTAACATAATAGCAGGATAAATTATTACGGAAAACGAAAAGAGTCAGATCCAAATGAAAAAGCCGGCACGGATATTTTACAGGGTAAGCAATTACATAGCAGCCATGATCTGTTCGGCGGGAGTGGCGGTTTGTGTCGGATATTTTTTATATGTGTCAGGGTTTTATCTGCAGGGCAGCGCCGTCTATGCACAGTTATATAAGCTGGATGTGGTGGCGGATGCCATAGGGCGGGGTTCCTGGCCGATATTGTATGCGCCGCACTGGTATAACGGGTATGAGATTTTCCGCTATGCGCCTTCTGCCGCGTACTATCTGATTGTTATGCTTTCCCGGATATGCGGCGGTGATATACACGGCGGTATCTGCGTTTTTTACGGTGTCATGGCGTTTCTGGCACAGATGGGATTTTTCCTGTTCGGAATACGGTGCGGGAAAAAGACAGCGGCATTTCTGACCGGACTTGCCTGGCTTTTTTTACCCGCCACTTTTTATATTGCGATTTTGCAGGGTAGTTTTGATATTGTGATGGGACTGGCATTTTTGCCGCTGGCAGTATATTTTGTATCTGCGTTTGTCCGGTGGAATGACAGGCTGGCGCTTTTGCCTTTTTCTCTGGTTTTTTGCCTCTTGATACTGTCCCATTATGTGCTGGCGGTTGCATTGGGGATTGTGCTGGCGCTCTGGCTCTTTCTGTATGCGGTTTTTTCAGGCAGATGGGGATTTGCAGCCTGCATGACGGGAAATCTCTTGCTTTTGTATCTGGCGATGGGATATTTCCTGTATCCGGCTTTGGCCGGCGGACTGTTGACACGGCGCTATGTAGAGCACAGCAGTCCGGAACTGCCGGTCAGTATGGCTGTGCTGGTGATTGCGATCGTGGGGCTGATTACGGCGGACCGGCAGCGGGCGGCGGGGTTTGTACTGACGATCATGGGAATACTCGTATCGCTTGCCGTGATGCGGCCGGTGATGCGGTTGATTCCTGCCGTTGTCCTGCAAAAACCGTACTGGTATCTGCCTGCGGTTCTGGTGATATTTCTTGCGATGCTGCTGAGTTGGGAACGGCTGCGGCTGCCGTTTCTGGTTCTGGCGCTGCTGATACTGGCGGGAGAAAATATACCGTTTCTGCGTTCGGCGTCTCCGGGCGGTGACGCCCTGGAACGGGACAGCGCGATGATTTCCGAATATCTGTTGGATGAGGCGGCCGCCTGTACGGATAATAAAGCGGCGCTGCTGGACGCTTCGGCGCTTGGCGCATATCCGCACTGGTATTTTGCCTGTCAGGGCGTGGATACAATCAACGGATGGGATTATGAAAATTCTGCCACGGTGTGGAATCAGATGCAGCTGCATGAGGCGCTTGCAGACGGCTTTTATGACTATGTTTTTGACAGACTGCGGCTTTATGGCAGTGATGTGGTTGTCATATTGAAGGAGCAGCTTGCGGAGGAAGGCGCGCTGGAAAAGCTGTCTGCCGCGGGTGTGCGCAATGGCTATAGCGTCCGGGCGGAGAATGACAAAGCAGTCGTGTGGAAGATGGAGGCGGTTGACGGCCGGTACGGTGTTATCTCGCATTATAAGAATCTGGCTGTCGGAAAGAACGCCGCTTATATTGCATATATATATCCTTCTTTCGGACTTGGCAGGAGCGATTGTCTGGAGGACTATACGATAGAAGAACTGAACGGCTATGAAAAGCTTTATCTTTCCGGCTTTACATACCGGGAAAAGGAAAAAGCGGAGAATATGCTGAAGGAGCTTTCGGAAAAGGGAACCGAGGTTTATATTGACATGCAGCATATTCCGGTAAATATGCTGACAGGGAAAAATGAGTTTATGGGTGTCTATGCGCAGTTTGTGCAGTTTACCGAAGACTTTCCCATTCTGGAGAACGATAACGGCAATCAGTTTAAGCTGGATTTTAAGGCGGGCGGATATGGCCTGTGGGATACGGTGTATGTTTCCGGTTGTGAGGAGGTTTTGAAAGAGACCGTCTACGACCGCAAAAGTCATCTGACATATTTGGGACGCAACAATGATCCGAATGTAACATTTATGGGATTTAATCTGATTTATTATTATCTGACCTCTCCGAATCCGGATCTGGGCCGGTTTCTGGATGAGGCGATGGGGCTTTCATCCGAAGATCTTCCGAAGCCGGAGATTGTGCCGATAACGGTGGAGCAGAGCGACGGTAAAATTATTGTTCATACACAGCGCGACGGCGTAAACTGCAATATTGCCGCGCTGGATACGCTGGCAGCGGACCGGATTATTACGACGCAGGAGAATCTCTGGGTTGTGAATCAGGGCGATACGATATTTACGATTGTCAATGCGGGACAGGAGCGGGGAAAGGCTCTCAGCATTCTGGGAATGACAGGTCTGGCAGTCTTATGGATTGCGGTTTATGTCCTGCTGGAAAATAAGGGTAACGGTTCAGCCGGTGTGCGGGAGACGGCAGTGGTCTGAATGACGATAACAGGAATGAAACAAGGCGCAGGCATACAAAAAACGGAGGGAAAACGTATGAGAAGAAAAGGAAAGAAGCTGATGCTGATCGCACTGTTGTCAGCGGCTTTGGTGGCAACCAATATCAGCTTCGTCAGTGCGGAGGAGACGGTTTCCGAATCGTCGGGCAGTGAGTCATCGTCGTCAGACAGCGGTTCGTCGTCGGACAGCAAGCCGTCATCGTCAGACAGCGGTTCGTCGTCGGACAGTAAGCCGCCGTCGTCAGACAGCGGTTCATCGTCGGACAGCAAGCCGTCGTCGGGCAGCGGTTCCGAGCCGGAAGAAAAACCGTCATCACCGGGCAGTGACACTTCTTCGGAAAATCAGCCTTCCGATACGGGAACAGACGGTTCGTCGGAAGAATCGAATGACAAGGATACGCCGGATCAGACAGAGGATAAAGACGGTGCAGGCCAGACAGAGGACGCAGATACGGACGGTGCGGATCAGACGGACGGAACAGATGGCGGTGCGGACGGCGATCAGGCGGACGGTGCGGATCCCGATGCAGCGGAAGACGGCGGTGCGGGAGAAGATACGGAAACCGGCGTGGAAGGCGAAGATACGGTGAATCCGGAGGAGACACTTCCCGATGACGCCGCTGCAGAAGATACGGCGGGAGAAACGGAAGAAACCGCTTTTACCAATAAAAACGGTGAAACGGTGATGCCGTCCACATTGGTGGGCGTGGATTACACAACGATCGCCGAAGGCTATGACGGAGAGACAAATGTTATCAAACAGTATGCCCTTTCGGATACGGTTGCCGTCAATACGATTATGGAAAGTTATGTCGATGAAAACGGGAATCTGGTTATGATAATCAGTCAGGGAAGTGAGTTGCTGTCGATGGAGCCGGAGGCCGGGGACGCAAGTGCCGGCGGTTCGGGCAGCGCTGCGGCGCCCAGCATAGACGGCAGTTTCGGCGGATGGGACGGAATTCCCAAGTCGTATGAATACAACTGGGACAACTCTCAGAACTGCTGGCAGTGGGGCAACTGGGTGACAGATCCGGTAACAGGTGAACAGGTATGTTATAAAACCGAAGAAGGTACCTATGACAGCAATGTGCGCCATGAAATGCAGCTTTATACGGACGGAGAAAACGTATATCTGAAAATTACATATGCGACAATTTATGATTCCTATGCAAACGGGAATGATTTCCAGTTTGAGGTGGACGGCAAGAAGGCATCTTATCAGGTGGAATGGGCGGACGGTTCGCAGCTTGCAAACAGCAGTGCGGCGCCGGGCGTATATCCGGTGGAAGTAAGACACAGAGACAGTTCGGTTTCCTACGGTCTGGCAGACGGCGCGGTCGCTTATTACCGTGTCAATGAAAACAATGTCAATAACCAGTTGGAGCTCAAGATACCGCTGGCTGAGTTCCAGAGACAAAACGGTGACATCAATCTGGACAACTTCAGCATGATTCAGTTTTATACGCCGAATCTGATGTACAATAAAATTTCGGCCGCAGGTTCTCCTACGGGATCGGTTCCTTTTGCGGCTGCGGTATTTTTACTTGTACCGGCCAGCTATGTATGGCTGAAAAAGAAAAACAGGGAGGAAGAGGCATTTGCATGAGTGAGCGGCATGAAGCATATTTATACCATGTTACCTTCAATGCAATGCACAATCTGGCTTTGGACAATCCCAGAAAAATGCATGCCCATACGTTTCGTGTGGGCATGTATGTCATTGAAAAACAGGAGGATCATCCTGTTTTTTTAAGTAGCGAGAAGATGTTGGATGAATATTTTTCACGGTACCAGGGCATTCGGCTGAATGAACTGGAAGTGTTCCGGAACATCGTCCCCACACTGGAAAATATGGGAGAGATTTTTTACCGGGATCTGAAATCCGTCTTTGAGCAGAACGGGCTGCAGCTTTTGATGCTGGAACTGGGCGACAGTCCCGTCTCCACATACAGTATCGGGGAAAGACTGCTGTTGGGAAATACATTCAACCTGGCTGCGGAAGGAGCAGTGGAAAAGTACTGTAAAAAGGTGAGAGAGCGGTATCAAAAGCCGGTTATGGGAGAGAGCAAATGATGAGGACATCTGTGGCAATCTATGTGGCATTGTTGGTATTGTTTGCGGTCTGGATCTATATTCTGACGGTTTTTAAGAGACGCAAACTGGAATTTTATTATTTTCTGACAGGCAGTATCGGGACATTCCTGTTTTCCTTTGCAGTGCTGCGGGATGTGCTGACCGGAATTTTAACGACCCTGACCTGCTTTCTGACCGGGCTTCTTGGAAATGCGCTCGGCATTTTCAAAGCCTATACGTCCCATTCCATTCTTTTTGTGGAAAATGCGGACGGACCGATTTCCCTGTATGTGGATTTCGAATGCGGCGGCGTAATTGAAATACTGGTATTTATTTCTTTGATTTTCTTTTTTGCCGTTTATAATACAAAGGAGAAGATATGTATATCACTGATTGGCGCGGTCTGGATTATCACCGCCAATATTATACGTCTTTTTTCCATTTGTGTGATTATCAATCAGTTTGGGAATGAATCGTATTATATGGCGCATACGATTGTGGGAAGGCTGATCTTCTATGCGCTTTCCATTGTCTTGTATTTCTATGTATTTACAAGGGCACAGATTCGCAAGCAACGAGTAGGAGATTTTGGATATGATAGCGAGGCTGACAAATGAGATTTTTTTCTGGGCCGCATGGATCATCATTCCGCTTCTGATAGAGATTGTGCCGGCGGTTGGCAACTTTTTTATCTTGCTATGTAAACGGGTCCGGCTTTCCGGAGATATAAAACCGGGCTTTCTGCCGAATATCACGCTGATGATTCCGGTCTATAATTCGGGCGCGACACTGTACCGCTGTATCAAATCGATTCATGAATCGACATATCCCGATCGGCTGATTGAGATTATGCTCGTGGACAACGGATCAAAGGATAACAGCTTTGCCATATTTCAGGAGGCACAGATTGAATTTCCCACGCTGGCCATGTGGTGGATGACATCCAAGCAGGGCAAATCCAAGGCGCTCAACAAAGCTATTTTTAACAGCAACGGCAAATATATTATCAATATCGACAGTGACGGGGTGCTCAATGAAGATGCGTTGATGAATATTGTCAGACAGTTTGAGACGTATCCCGATGTGGATTGCATGACGGGCGTTATCCTGATCGAACCGGCGCTGATCGACGAGACGAAGGGATTTTTCCTGCGTCAGTTTCGGAAGCTGGAATTTATGGAATATGCGCAGGCGTTTCTGGCAGGGCGGAATTTCGAATCACAGTTTAACAGCATTTACACACTGTCGGGCGCTTTTTCTTCTTTTCGGAAGTCGGTGCTGATGAAAACCTTTTTATACAATACGAATACAATCTGTGAGGATACCCATCTGACATTCCAGATCCGTTCCATTCTGAAAAAGAAGGTGCATCTGTGTAACGATGCGATTTTTATGGTGGATCCGATTGAAAGTGTCAATAAGTTTTATACCCAGCGGCAGCGGTGGCAGATCGGGGAACTGGAAGTGTCCCATATGTTTTTAAAAAACAAGCTGCGCAGTCCGTTGACGGGGTATTTCAATGATTTTGTAATCCGGCTGCTGATGACGGACCATACGTTTGCATTCCCGAGAATGATCTGGTATTTTGTGCTGATCGCATTGGGGTGTATGAATTATAATTTTCATAATATCGCCGTAGCCTGTGTTTTGATTTACCTGCTGTATGTATTCAGTTCGTTTTTGTATTATCTGAATATCATTTCGTTTTTGCGGGAGTACCAGTCAATCCGGCTGTATTATGCGAGAAAGCTGCTCTATATTTTTATTATGCCGATTTTCAACCTGTTTGCGTTCTTTGTCCGGTTCGCGGGGATTATCAATTCCATCAAGCGCAAGAGCAGTTGGAAGACGCTGACGTTTACGGAAGAGAGCAAAATGGTGGAGGAAACGGTAAAAAAGGATTTTTTCTTCCTGTTCGGATGCAGATCTTTGCTGCTTCGGATATTGGAGAAACCGGAAAAACGGGAGAAACAGGATGGCTCAGACATACAGGCAGTATAAGTTTAAGTTTTATCTGAATATGAATCATTTTATCATTATCGGAGATAAGCCGGGCGAGGTGCATCCCCACACATGGGAGATTATTATCAGTGTGATTTCGGATGAACGGGAGATGACGCCTTTTGTCAACATTGAGCGGAAGCTGGATCAGATTATGGAAAAATATCAGGATAAGCTGCTGAATGAATGCGAGCCGTTCGACACGATTGTGCCGACCGTGGAAAATGCGGCTAAGTATTTTTTTCGTCTGATTCAGGACAATATTATGTATGAGGGCTGGATTTTGCTGATGTTGGAACTGAGCGAAACGCCCACCAGATCGTATATTATCAATGCGTTGTTTGACGAAGAGACAATATGGGACGATTGGTATGAAAATCTGTCGCGGAAAAACGAAGAACTATACGGACGGCAGGGCTGGTCCGATGCGGATCCGGATGAAGACTGGGATAGCGGCATAAAAGGCACAGAAACAGGAAATGATGACAAATAGTGCTGCGGTGCAGTGAAAAGAGGGATTGAAAATGGAAAAACAGGTGGATGTAATCATTATCGGTGCGGGACCGGGCGGAATTTTCTGCGCATATGAACTGATGCACTGCAGACCGGAACTGCGGGTGGCAATATTTGAAAAGGGACGTTCGATCGAAAAACGGGAGTGTCCCAAGCGGAAGACGAAACAGTGTGTGGGGTGCAAGCCGTGTTCGATTACGACGGGATTTGCCGGCGCCGGTGCATTTTCCGACGGAAAGTTGTCTCTGTCACCGGATGTGGGTGGTAATCTGCCCGAAATCCTCGGCTATGACGAAACGGTAAAGCTGATCGGGGAATCGGATGCGATCTACCTGCAGTTTGGCGCGGACACAAACATATACGGGATGGACAGAGAAGCGGAGGTGCGCGAGATTCGCCGCAAGGCAATTAATGCCAATCTGAAGCTGGTGGAATGTCCGATCCGGCATCTGGGGACAGAGGAAGGATATAAGATTTATTGCCGTCTGCAAAAGCATCTGGAGGAGCAGGGCGTGGAACTGCATTTCGGGACGATGGTGACGGACATCATTGTGGAAGACGGAACGGCCACGGGCGTAAAAACCGAGAGCGGGGAAGTCTGGCACGCAAAAGAGATCGTTTCTGCCGTGGGACGGGAAGGCGCGGGCTGGTTCCGGGGGAAATGTGAGGAGATCGGCATCGAGACGACGCCGGGCACGGTGGACGTCGGCGTGCGGGTAGAAGTGCGTGACGAGATTATGCAGACGTTAAACGAAAATCTCTACGAGGCGAAACTCATCTATCACACCCCGACTTTCGACGATAAGGTGCGCACATTTTGTACCAATCCTTCGGGGGAAGTGGCAACGGAATACTATGAGGGCGGGCTGGCAGTTGTGAACGGCCATGCCTATAAATCTGCGGAATATAAGACGAACAATACCAATTTTGCGATATTGGTTTCCAAAAATTTCACCAGGCCTTTTAAGACACCGATCGCGTATGGCAGGAAGATCGCGGAACTTTCCAATATGCTCTGCGGAGGAAAGATTCTGGTGCAGACATTCGGCGATTTCCGCCGGGGCAGGCGGACGACGGAAGAACGGCTTTGCCGGAATAACCTGATTCCGACGCTGAAAGATGCCGTTCCGGGCGATCTGTCTCTTGTATTTCCGCACAGAATTATGGTGGATATTGAAGAGATGCTGTTGGCGCTTGACAAAGTTACGCCGGGGATTGCCTCAGAGGAAACACTGTTATACGGTGTGGAAGTAAAGTTTTATTCCAATAAGGTCATTGTAAACCGGGATTTTGAAACAAGCATCCGGGGGCTGCGTGCCATCGGGGATGGCGCAGGCGTTACGCGCGGATTGCAACAGGCGTCCGCCAATGGCCTGAGCGTGGCGAGAAGCATTTTACAATCGATGGAGCAGCAGGCATAATGGAGTGACTGTTATGAAAAAAAAGATAGGGAAGCTCTTTTTCGCGGTAATACTCTGTTTTTTGGCAGTAACCGGCTGTGGGCCGGCGGGGACGGAGGAAGCCGCGGGAACGGAAGAAACCGGGAAGATAAAGGTTGTGCTGACGACCGGATTTGGCCGTGACGAGATATTTCGGATCGAGAGCGTTTCCTGCTCGGTCCCGGAACTGATGGTATATCTGACCAATACCCAGAATCAGTATGAAAGCATTTACGGTGCGCGGATCTGGGATAAAAAGCTCTATGGCAAGACGCTGGAACAGAACGTCAAAGACAATGTGCTGGCAGAGCTGGCGGAAATCAAAGTGATGCGGCTGCTGGCGGACAAATACGGGGTTGCGCTGAACGAGCGGGAGAAAACACTGGCGGAACAGGCGGGGGCGGAATACTTTGCTTCGCTGAATGAGACAGAGATTGCCGCCATGGATGTGGACGAAAAAATCATTGTCACGATGTATGAGGAGTATGCGATCGCCAATAAAGTGTACCATTATATTATCAAAGACATCAATCCCGAGATCAGCGATGATGAGGCCAGGACGATTACGATCGCCCATATTATGATTCGCACCGCTTCCGTGGATGGCAGCGGGCGCAGAGTGCCTTACAGTGAAAGTGAAAAAAAAGCGGCTTATGACAGAGCGAGAGAGGTTTTGGGGCTGATCCGTTCCGGCGAGGACTTCGACAGTCTGGTGACACGGTACAATGAGGATAACCGGAGTATATATTCGTTCGGCAAAGGGGAAATGGAGCCGGATTTTGAAAAGGCCGCTTTTAATCTCGGGACCGACGAGATCAGCGATATTGTCGAAACCGAATACGGGTATCATATTATCAAATGTATCAGTACGTTTAACCGGGAGGAGACGGATGCCAATAAAGTAAAGATTGTGGAGCAGCGCAGAAAGGAAGTGTTCGGGCAGGAGTATGAAGCGTTTGCGGATTCCCTGACCCGGAATATGAATGCGGAAGTGTGGGAGGGCGTCGCCATGATTCATGACAGCAACGTTTCCACAACGGGATTTTTCCGGATATACAACAACTATTTTGCAGGGGTATTCGGGCAGCAATAGATCGGGGCGGGTCCCGGGAATAGAGACAGGGCCGCCGTGCATATATTGTGTAGGAATAAAAATCGGAAAAGAGGCAGTCTGCATGGGCGTAAGGAAATGGATGAAACGGATGGTGATTCTGGACTTACTGCTGGCGGGGATGCTTTTTTTTCTGCATATGCGGGAAAGCGCCGAATCGGTATATACAGCGGCCGCGGTATATGGTACGGAGGGAGACGCGGCAGCGCCGCCCGGCGGGGCGGTGACACGGCCGGGGGCACCGGCGGAGCGGGAAACGGGCAGAAAGATTGCGCTGACTTTTGACGACGGTCCGCATCCCCGCTATACCGTAAAGCTGCTGGACGGCCTGAAAGAACGCGGTGTCAGCGTCACCTTCTTTGTCACCGGCGCCAATGTAGAGAAATACCCGGAGATCGTCAGACGGATGCAGGACGAGGGCCATCTGATCGGCAACCATACCTATCACCACATACAGCTCACCGCCGCCAATGGAGAGCAGTTCCGGGATGAGATCATTTCCACCAATGAGGCGATCCGGGAGGTGACGGGCGAGGATACGGCATATATCAGGCCGCCCTACGGTTCCTGGAATAAAAAATATGAAGAGGAGCTGAATATGTTTCCCGTACTCTGGTCGGTCGATCCCCGCGACTGGTGTTCCGACGATAAGGCATGTATCGTCAGCAATACGGTAAGCAGAATCAAAGAGGGAGACATTATCCTGATGCACGACCAGTATCCGTCCAGTGTCGCGGCCGCGCTGGAGATTGTTGACAGACTGCAGCAGGAGGGATATGTGTTCGTGACGGTGGAGGAGCTGCTTCTGGATTAAAAAGAAACCGAATCGGAAGTGCACTGATAAGCGCGCAATGCATTCAAGGGGGATACATGTTTTGCGCCGGACGGAGAGGAGAAAACGATGCCGGAATTGCCGGAAGTTGAAACGATAAAGAACGTGATAGGGCCGCAGATTCGGGGGCTCGTAATTGAAAAAGTGACGGTAAACCGTCCGGAAGTCACGGTCCGCCCGGCGGCGGACGAATTTTGCCGGCGGCTGACAGGACAGGCCGTTTCCGGCATGACGCGGAGGGGAAAATTCCTTATCATACGGTTACACAGCAGTGACCGGGTTATTCTGCATTTGCGTATGACGGGAGGGCTTTTGCTTACGCCGGCAGACTATCCGCGGGAAAAGCATACACATATTATTTTCGGCCTGGATAACGGCCGGGAATTACGGTTCACCGATCCCCGCCGGTTCGGGCGTTTCTGGCTGCTTGGGAAAGGCGAAACCGATACATACAGCGGAGTCGAAAAACTGGGGACAGAGCCGTTTGGCGCGGAACTTACCGCGTCATATCTGAGCAGCCGCTTCGGGAAACGTAAAGTGGCGGTAAAACAATGTCTGCTGGAGCAAAGTGCCGTTGCGGGCATCGGCAATATTTATTCGGATGAGATTTTATTTTCGGCGGGGATTTATCCGGCGCGTCCGGCAATGAGCCTGAACGCCGGCGAATGGGAGCGGCTTGCCGCCGCCATCCCGGAACGTCTTTCTTATTTTATCGAAGCCAATAAAATCACGCCGGAGGAATATCTGCAAACCGGGGGACGGGAATACCGCAATACGCCGTTTCTGCAGGTTTACGGACAGGATGGCAGGCCCTGTCCGAAGTGCGGGGAAGCGCTCTGCCGTATGGTGGTCGGCGGCAGGGGAAGCGTTTACTGCCCTGCCTGTCAGAAACGTTAAGAGGAAACCGTTGCCTTTTTTCGCAGAGAATGCTATAAATAAAGTAGACAAAGTACATACCAAAAGGGATACCACAGGAGGAAAACATATGATTATCTCATTGAAAGCGATTCTGGAAATTGCGGAGGCAAGGAACATTGCGATCGCGGCATTTAACGTTACATCCATGGAAGGAATTCAGGCTGTTCTGGGTGCGGCGGAGGAACTGGATCAGCCCGTGATTGTACAGTTTGCGAACGCCGCACATAAGACGTATATCCCGATGGGAGTAATCGGTCCGGTTATGATGGCGATGGCGGACAGAGCGAAGGTTCCGGTCTGTGTTCATCTGGACCACGGCAGCTCTTTTCAGGAAGTGCAGGAGGCGCTGGAACTGGGATTTACCGGCATAATGTATGACGGCTCGGAGCTTCCGTATGCGGAGAACGTGGCGAATACAAAAGCGGTTGTGGAACTGGCGGCGCAGTATGGGGCGTCCGTGGAGGCGGAGATCGGTTCGATGGGGAGAGAAGAATTTTCTTCCGCCGGCGGAAGCGATGAAGAAGAGGCGGTGGAAGGCTGCTATACGGATCCGGATCTGGCCGCAAAGTTTGCGAAAGAAACCGGCATTGACGCACTTGCCTGCTCATTCGGCACCGTGCACGGCATTTATCTCCATACGCCGAAGCTGGATATTGAGAGGATCGGAAAGATACGGGAGAAGACAGGCGTTCCGGTGGTGATGCACGGCGGTTCCGGTATCAGCGACGAAGACTTCCGCAAATGTATCGAACAGGGCGTGCGTAAAATCAATTTCTATACCTATTCGGCGAAATTTGCGGGCGAGCTAATCCGCGACAGGCTTGCAAAGGAAACCGGGAATGTATATTTCCATGATATTGCCGTATGGGGCAGAGAGTCGATGAAAAAGACCTATATGGATACCTTGAAAGTCTTTTCGAATCTGAACGGATAAGAAGCGGCAGACGGGCAGCAGCATTCGGCCGGCCCGTAACAAGGCAGGGAAAGGGGAGCAGGATGGAGCAGAGACAGAAGGAAAGAAAAGGCATTGCCGTTGCGGGCTCCCTGAATGCGGATATATTTTACAAGACGGATACCTATCCGCAGGAAGGGCTTTTGACAAAGATTCGGGAAACCAAAGGACATGTGGGCGGAAGCGGAAATCTGATCCTTGATCTGGCGAAGCTTGATCCGCAACTCCCAGTAAAGGCAGGCGCGGTTGTCGGCTGTGATGAACAGGGGGAAATGGTGCTGCGCATGCTTTCCCGGTATCCGAATATTGACCTGCGCGGCATCCGCAGAGAGGCGGAGACTTCTGTGACGATTGTTATGAACGCACAGGACAGCAAGCAGCGGACTTTTTTCTATATACCGGCTGCCAACGACCGGTTCGACCTCTCATGTATCGACTGGGACTGTATGGAAGCGGAAATTTTTCATCTGGAATATTTGCTGCTGATGAAAGCGGTGGATGCGCCGGATGCGGAATACGGAACACACGGCGCGCGCATTCTCCGGGAAGCCAGGGAGCGGGGGATGGAGACATCGATCGATGTGGTATCGGAACGCGGCCCCGGGGCGGCACAGATTGTGGCGAGTGCGCTGCGGTATACGGATTACTGTTCGATCAATGAAGTGGAGGCGGAAATGGCCACCGGTATCGATCTGACAAGCTCTGACGAGGCGCTTGCGCGACATGCCGGGAAGGCGCTCGCGCGGCTGCGGGAGCTTGGTGTGGCAAAATGGGCCGTGATTCATGCGCCGGCGTGCAGTTACGGACATGACTGCAGGAACGGGGAATTTTATACCGTGCAGAGCCTGAAACTGCCCGACGGGTTTATTCAGGGCACAAACGGAGCCGGTGATGCCTATTGCAGCGGTATCCTGTATGCGGCGCTGCGCGGCGACGGCCTTGCGGATGCGATGCGGCTGGCGGCGGCGTGCGCGGCGTGTTCTCTCTCGGAGGAAAACGGCACGGACGGTATGCGGGCGTATGAGGATGTGCGGAAACTGGCGGAGCGGTTTGGCGGCCGGTGTTGACAGAAGACCTGTAATATGCATTGTGACAGAGAAATAAAAAAATGCCATGCGGACGGTTTGCCGGCGCAGGGCATTTTTTTATTTCTATAAGGAGGAGCTTTTTGTCAAATATGTCACAAATTCCATTCCCGGGCGGTTATAAAAGATAAAGGCATCTGACAGATGTCACGATATTTATCGGATGCAAAACGAAAACGGAATGGAGGAGCACATATGAGAAACAAAAGAAAAACAGCGATTGTGTTTTGCAGTATCATGCTGCTTGGAGGCTGTGGGAATGCAGGGACAGGAGTAGTGGAAACGGCTTTGGAGCCCAGGGCGCAGGAAACGGAAACCGCACAGAGCGATAACAGTGCGGAGACGGACGGCGTGCGGGAAGTTCCGGCTCAGATTGCGGGAAATACGGCTGCCGATGTGGTTGTGGCGGAAGCCGGCCCCGGATAAACCGTTATACGATACCGGAAATCTGATCTATAAGCTGTATGGTTTTCAGCTGTACGAATCGCCGGAGGAAGCAGCGATCGCACAGGATGCGATAAAGATTGAAGATGCAAGGGAATACATAGACAAAAGCAAATTTTTGACAATGCAGGCCGAAATTCAAAATATTGATTATCCAGGGGACGAAAGTGACGGGGATGCCGTGTCCTGTAATCCCCTTGTAAGGGAACTCGGTGACATAAGACTGACGGTGGTGACAGCTGTTTATGACGGCAGCGTTGCTGTTGTGGAATTTACGTTGGAAGGGGTGCAAGAGGTGCGTGAGGTTATCTGTGGGCAGTTGTACAATGAGAGCAAAGGAGCTGACGATGGAAATCTACCGGCGGCAGGAAGGCGGGACAATCATCTGGTGTTTGCTTTTAACCGTCTCGTGGATATGGAAACTGTGGAATCGATTGTCGTAAATGAGACGGTGTATGTTTTTAAATGATGCGCCGGCGGCATTCTTCTTCTGGAACATTCTGTCTTATCATGATATAATAAGCGTGTATGCCGCAGAGAACCCTGCGGCAGGCGGATATTGGCCGGATAAGAGAGGAGGAGATATGCACAATCATATTACATTTATGGAGCGGCATGCGCAAGTGTCTTTGCTGCGGCATGTCAGTGGGCCGCTGAAAACAGGGTTTGCCGCGACAGTGCTGCTGCTGTGTCTGGTATTGGGGAGCATCCCTGTTTCGGTGTGGGTGCTGGTATCGATGATGGCGGCGGTTACGGGAATGGGAGGTGTGAAGCTGCAGGATTATGTCCGATTGCTGGGGATTCCGCTTTTTTTTATTGCATGGAGTGGGATTGCGCTGCTCTGGACATCAGGTGACGGCCTGCAGGCGCTGCAGGTGTCGCTGCGGGCGATGGGCGCGGTCAGCGCTCTTTATTTTTTGGTTTTGACCACTCCGGTCAGCGATATATTGGCGGTCATGCGCCGGTGTCATGCGCCGGGCCTTTTGACGGCGCTGTTGTATCTGACATACCGCTATATTTTTGTGCTGACAGATGTATGGCAGGATATGCATACCGCGGCAACATCCAGATTGGGGTATACGGATTACCGGACTTCACTGCGAACATTTGGCGGAATCGGAAGTAATCTGCTGGCGTTGTCCCTGAAGCGGGCGGACGACAGCTATCGGGCGATGGAATCCCGGTGTTATGACGGTGACATCCGATTTCTGGAGACAGGGCAGACGTGCCGATTTCGTGACCGGGCGTTTGCTGTGGGTTATGTCATCGCCACGCTGGCGCTATGGAGGCTGTGCGGATGAGCGGTGAATCGATTCTGCGTCTCTGTGACGTGAGTTTTTCCTATTCACCGGAAAGGCAGGCGGTATCCCGGGTATGTGCGGACATTCATGCCGGGGAGCGAATCGCCGTACTGGGACCGAACGGCGCCGGGAAATCAACACTGTTTCTTTTGCTGAACGGCGTGCTGCGGCCGTCGGAGGGGAGTATCCGTTACCTGGGCAAGACGATTACGGAGAAAAATATCAATGTACTGCGCCGGAACGTCGGCATTATTTTTCAGGATGCGGACAGTCAAATGATTGCGCCGGGGGTGCGGGAGGAGATTTCCTTCGGGCCGATGAATCTGAAGCTTTCCCGGGAAGAGACGGCGCGGCGGGTGGCATATGCCATTTCCTGTATGAATCTGCAGGGACTGGAGGAAAGACCGCCTCATTATCTGAGCGGCGGCGAGAAAAAACGTGTCAGCATTGCGGATATTATTGCGATGGAGCCGGCAGTGTTCTTATTTGACGAACCGGCAGCCTCTCTCGATTGCGCAAATGAAGAAAAACTGGAAGCGGTGCTGGACGATCTGAGCGGACAGGGGAAGACATTGCTTATCAGTACCCACGATGCGGACTTTGCCTGGCGATGGGCACAGCGCGTGCTTGTGATGCAGGGCGGTATAGTCAGGGCGGACGGGACGCCGCCGGAGATTTTTGCGCAGGAGGCGCTTTGCAGGGAGGCAAATCTGAAATGTCCCACATTATATCGTATCAAAAAGATGTTGGAAGAACACAATCTCCTGAAGGAGAAAGGGAGATTCCCGCGGACGGTGGAAGAATTGAAAGCACTGCTCGGGGAGAGATGAGAGAATGACACAATGGTGAAGAGGAGCCTGTATTCTCCGCAGGATAATAGGGAAAAGGGTGCGAATCCCTTACGGTCCCGCCGCTGTATGAGCGGAGCGGTCTTACATATGTCACTGGGAAACCGGGAAGACGTAAGGCGCGTGCAGATGCTTAAGTCAGAAGACCTGCCCTTCACAACGGATGCATTTTGTCACGGCAGATGGCGGAATGCAGGGACTTATTGCAAGTCTGACAGACGAAAGGAGAGATTATGTATGAATCGGAAAGAGAGAAAGCTGGTAATCACGACGACCATACTGGCTGTAGCATGGGGCATTGCGCCGCGGGTTAATGCCATGCATATAATGGAAGGGTATCTTCCGGCGGGAGCGTGTGTGGCGTGGGGAGTCTTATGCCTTCCTGTTGTGACTGCCGGATTTTTTACCGTTCGGAGACGGATTCGGGATGAGCGGAAATCCATAACGCTGCTGGCGATGGCAGGGGCCTTTATTTTTGTGATTTCCTCTCTGAAAATCCCTTCCGTGACGGGGAGCTGTTCCCATATGACGGGAACCGGACTGGGTGCGATTTTGTTCGGGCCGTCGGTGGTCAGCATTCTGGGCATTATCGTGTTGATCTTTCAGGCCGTTTTGCTGGCGCACGGCGGACTGACTTCACTGGGTGCAAATGCGTTTTCCATGGCCATTGCGGGTCCTGCTCTGACCTGGCTTGTCTATACGGTATGCACGAAGTGCCGGCTGCGGAAACGGGTATCCGTGTTTCTGGCTGCCGCACTGGGCGACCTGTTTACATACTGCGTGACGAGCGTGCAGCTTGCGCTTGCGTTCCCGGATGCGGAGGGCGGCGCGGCGCTGTCGGCCGTAAAGTTTCTGGGCGTATTTGCCCCCACACAGCTTCCGCTTGCGGTGATAGAAGGAATGCTGACCGTGTTGATTGTGATCGGACTGGAAGTATATGCGCAGCCGGAGCTGCGTGCGTTGGAAGGTAAGTGCACCGGTGAGAAAGGAGAGGCTAAATGAGCAGAAATAAGAAAACGGCAGCGGCGTTGTTGATGGTAACCATTCTGATGATTGTCATCCCGGTAGTCGCTTTGAAAGGCGCTGCATTCGGCGGTTCCGATGACGCCGGGAGCGTGATGGCAAAGGAGATCGCCGGCGTTTATGAACCGTGGTTTACGCCCGTTTTGGAGACGGTGATCGGCGGAGAGGTGCCGGGAGAACTGGAAAGCCTGCTGTTCTGCATTCAGACCGGAATCGGCGTGGGTGTGATTGCGTTCTGTATGGGGCGGATGGTGGAGCGGAAAAAGTGGACAGATGAAAGAGGAGGACGTGCCTCTATTATGAACAAGGAGCTGACAGATGACCGTTGCAGGGATCATAACTTCAGTCACACGGGATAAACAAAGCGGCACAGCCTTTTGGCTGCGCCGCTTTGCGGCAATTCGGTAAGCTATTGCAACAGAGAGTAGCCGTATCCGTTGGCCAGCGCGTCGATGGGTTTGCCTTCTTTGCACATCGGGCACTGTTCGGGCGGGCTGATCTTGTAGTCGGCAATGTCAGCCATCGTGAACAGGGCGTTGATATGGATGCCGTGAATCTTGTTGACTGCGCTGAAAATAGCGGAGATGCCGCTGATTGTGCCGCCGTAGTAAACGATCGTGTCGATTGCCCTTGACATGGTATTGCCGGTCGTGGCAGCGGGCATAAGCAGGAGGACATGTTTGTTTTTAATCATCCGTTTGATATTTTCGCGGAACATAATCTGCCCTGAACTGTTGATTTCCGGTGCGGTGATATAGATTGTCTTATGCGCATTCATGGAGAGAACACCCACACGCGTGAGATATTCGGCCAGATATGCGGCAATCACCTCACAGCCTTCCATGCAGACGATCGTATCGACAACCGTGCTGGCAACATAGGCTTCTGCCATGGCTTTGGCCACTTCCATCGCTTCGCTCTGTCTTGCCTTCAGCAGCGACATGTCCAGATAGTAATTGATATGGGAACTGGGGGTAACGAAGTGACCCGGGATAACCCGCAGTGTAATGGCGGGGTGGCTTTTCGAGTGTATTTTTCTTTCTT
>CAJUCC010000011.1 GCA_910585205.1 uncultured Lachnospiraceae bacterium | reverse complement strand
GCCGACAATGCGATCGCGCGGAAATCGTACGAGAAATGCGGCTTTATGCAGGAAGCCTATCTGAAAGACGAGGTATGTATCCGCGGCGTGTATAAGGACCTGATATTAATGCGCATTATCAATCCGCAGGAGGGTTATCATGGATAAAGTCAGTTTTGTGATTCCCTGCTATCGCTCGGAACTTACGCTGCCGGGTGTGATCGACGAAATCAGAGAGACGATGGAAGGGCTGGAGGGATATTCGTATGAGATCGTTCTGGTCAATGACTGTTCTCCTGACGGGACACTGCAGGTGGTCCGGGGGCTGTGTGAAAAATATGACAATATTGTCGGTGTTTCGCTGGCAAAAAACTTCGGACAGCATGCGGCGCTGATGGCGGGATTTCGCCACGTGACGGGTGACATTGTCATCTGTCTGGACGATGACGGGCAGACGCCTGCGTCGGAAGCCCGGAAATTCCTGGCGGAGATCGCGTCGGGCCGCGATGTGGTATATGCAAAATACCTGAATAAACAGCATTCCGCGTTCCGCAATTTCGGCAGCAGGGTCAATGAGATTATGACCCGTTTTATGCTTGGCAAACCAAAGGAGCTTTACATATCGAGCTACTTTGCCGCAAGGCGTTTTGTCATAGACGAAGTAGTGCGGTATGAAAATTCATATCCCTATGTGATCGGTCTGGTGCTGCGGACAACAAAAAATATCGGCAACGTGGATGTCAGACACAGACAGCGGGAAGTGGGGCATTCCGGCTATACGATGAAAACGCTGCTCGGCCTGTGGTTTAACGGGTTTACGGCATTTTCCATCCAGCCGCTGCGTTTTGCGACGATGGTGGGTGTCTTGTGTGCGGCGAGCGGATTTCTGTACGGCATTTACACGGTGCTCAAACGGCTGTTCAATCCCGCCGTGCCGATGGGATTCAGCGCGCTGATGTCGGCGGTTGTGTTTCTGGGCGGCATGATTATGCTGATGCTTGGATTGATCGGCGAATATGTGGGAAGAATCTATATCAGCCTGAATAATTCCCCGCAGTATGTGATCCGGGAAATTATCGGGCAGAAGGAAGAGACGAATGAATCGTAAACTGACCCTCAGACAAAAGACCGGGCTGCTGGCAGCGGCGGCGCTGCTCTTTCTGGTCTGTTATCTGTCGCTTTGCTTTAACAATAATATATGGACCGATGAAGCGTTTACGATCGAACTGCTGCATGCGGATTTTGCCGGTATTATTCACGGCACGGCCTCCGATGTGCATCCGCCGCTGTATTATCTGATTGCCAAGTGCTTTGTGCTTGTGTTCGGCAGCAGCCTGCTTTCGCTGAAAATCGTGTCGATCATTCCCATGCTGCTCTGTATGACATGGGGAGCGGCCATTGTATGGAAGCGGTTTGGATTCCACACGGCGCTGGCTTTTGATTTTCTGCTCGGTGTGATTCCGTGTACGATGGAATATGCGGTACAGGTCAGGATGTATTCCTGGGCCATATTTTTTATTACGTTTATGGGGTTGTGGGCTTATGAGGCGTATCTGGAGCGGAAATGGCGGTATTTTGCCGGTGTTGTCCTGACTTCTGCGGCGGCGGCATATACCCACTATTTTGCGTTTGTCTCGGCAATTCTCATCTATGGGTTTCTGTTTCTGGCGCTGGCACTGGCTCCGGCTGCGGCAGACGGCTCCGGCTCTGCTGCGGCATCCGGGGAGTGGGCAGTGCCCGGGGAGCGCTGCGGGAAACGAATACCCGGCGCCAGGGCAAAGGGGCTGCAGCAGTGGCTTTTGTCGGTCTGCGCCTCGCTGCTTTTGTTTGCGCCGTGGATTCCGTATATGCGCCTGCAGGTAAAAGGGGTGTCGAAAAATTACTGGATCACAGAGATTACAGGAGAGACGGTAAAGGAATTCTTCCCGTTTTTATTTGATATGGATATTCCGGGGACGACGGTCATATGGCTTGCGCTTGTGGCAGCCGGCATTGCGGCGGCGGTCTTGATGATCGTGCGCCGGGAATGCAGGGAAGGGATGTTTGCCCTGCTCTGTCTGCTGACGCCGGTTTTGACGGCCGTGACCGGTGTCGTGGCGTCCAATCTGCTCCGCCCTGTCTTTATCGTGCGGTATCTGCTGCCTTGTATGGGCCTTCTGGCGGTGTTTCTGGCTGTCACGCTGTGCCGGTATGTGCCGCGGCCGGTATATATTGCGCTGCTTGTCTTCCTGTTTTGCGCGGGGCTTGTGGATTATAAACAGTCCGTCTACCGGGAGTATCAGTGGACGCATACGGCGGAGACGGAGGCGTTTCTGGAGAGCCATGTGGGTGAGCGGGATATAATCGCTTACAATTACGAGAGTTATAAATTCGTATATGACTATTACTGGAGCGACAAGGAGAAGATGCTCTGGCAGGGCACGGATTTGGACAACTGCCCTTATGAGACGATCTGGCTGCTGGATACGATCTACTGGCCGACGCCGACGGACGCGTATCTGGCGGAGCACGGATGGCAGCGGCAGTTTATGGGAAATTACGGTATCGAACACAATGACTTTAAAATCTATGCGGTTACGAGGCTGCCGGAGACGCCGGCGGCGGACTGACCGGGAACGAAGATAAGGAATCGGCGTATGACACGGATAACAAAACAATCGCTTCCGACGGTGCTGACGGCGCTTGCCGTGGCGGTGGGATGGCTCCTGATCTTTCCCGGCGGCGTGATAAAGGATGAGGAGATTTCCCGGACGGCGGCGGATTACAGTATGGATACGGGGCCGGTCGGTGAAGTGGCGGCCATTCAGGAGTTTGTCCCACGGTATGACAGGATCAGGTCGCTTGGCATTGACATCGGGAAGCTGGACGGGCGTGCCAATCAGGGCACACTGTATCTGCATTTTTATGACGAAAATCTGCAGGAATTTGCGGTCGTCCCGTACGACATCAGCCGGATGCGCGACGGGGAACTGACGGATATTACGGTAGATCTGAAGCTGCGGGCGGGCAGCCGCTATTATGTCGGCATTTTATGTGAGGATTATGGGGAAGCGGCGCCGGTTGTGCACTACCGTTCTCTGGCCGGGAACGGACCGGCGGAAAACCTGCATTTTTATTATGGGCCGACCGTAATCGACGATGCGAGTGCCAATATCCGGTTTATTTATCAGAAGCCGCTGCATCCGGTGCAGATATTGTTTTACGACAGTCTGATTCTGCTGGCAGGCGCCGCGGTAGTCAGCCTGACAGGAAAAAAGAAGGACAGGAATGAACATGGACCGTATCTCGGTTGACGATAACAGGGAAAAGAGAATAAAGACGGCGCTGCTGCTGGCGCTGTGGGCGGCAGCGTCGGGATTTTTCTGTATGGCTGTCATAGCCGGCGTGTTCGGCGGGACCGTATGGGACCGGGGGATATACACACTGGCAAGCGTGCTCTTTGCGGGTCTGGGCAGCCGCTGGATCCGGCAGGTGTCTTTTCTGGCGCTGCTGCGAAAGCTCCGGGATACAAGCGTGCAGGCTGATCTGGTGCAGATCTGCTGCTTTGCCTGTATCTGCCTGATGACATTGTACTACTATAATTCCGGCAGTGAGTACGGCCATTCCGTTGCCACGAGAATTATGAATTCGGCGTTCGGAATTGCACTTTTGTGCATGTATCGTGCGCAGGAGCGGAACCGGCGCCGGATCGGATACGCACAGGCCGCAGCGGCCCTGTTGTTTCTGGCAGGCACATTCTGGAAAAGCAGAGAGCCGAAAGAGACGGTTATGTATGTGCTCAGCGGTATAACCGTCTGGATTTATGTCAAACTGCTCGGCGTATTCGCAGATCGGGTGCGGAGACGGGAGATTCGCACCCGTTACAGCGCATATGGCTGGCTGGTCTTTTTGTTTTTTGCACTGCTTGTTATTTTTCGCAATACGCGGACATGGCCGTTCTCGGTTGTGATTCCGTTTACGACATTGTATCTGTATCGGTTTGACGCGGCAGGCATCAACCGCTTTCTGAAAAACTTCTGCTACGGCTGTATTCTGGCGTTCTGGCTGATGCTCGGGAGTGCGGCGCTGTTTCGCCCGTATTACAGCTTTGAGTTTGTCCGCTATCCGGGCTGGTTTTCCTCGGTGGCGACTGCCGGCCTGTTCTGGATGCTTGTCTTTGCCTGCACGATCAGTGCGATTCTGGCAAAGATGCGGGAAAAGGGAAAGATTCCGTTTCGGGAGATTTATTTTGAGTGGATGACCCTGGGCGCGGTCAGCGCCTATCTGCTGATGACACTGTCGCGGACGGCGGCGCTCGCCGTGGCGGCGCTGTCTTTTGCGGCGTTGGTGCTCTCGGAAGTTTTCTTTTACAGAGACAGCCCGAAAGAGGTGCTGTATAAAGCTGTGCTGGCAGTCAGCCCGGTGCTGCTTGTCTTTCCGGTTGTGTACACGCTGACACGCTGCGGCCCTGCGGTCGTGGGGCGGCCCGTGTGGATTACGGGGGCGGAGTGGTTCAGCGACCGCATAGAAAAAAAGGAGCGGATGGATTCCAGCAAATATATGAATATTGCGCAGCTCGGCGAGACGTTTCTGGAAAAATGGCTCGGGATCGAGATCAATCTGACGGAGATCACGGGCGCGGTCAGCGGACCCGGGGACCGTACGGAGGACGCGGACGGTGAAATTATTTTTGACGATAATATTGTCGAAACGGTGGAACGTGACGGACAGATATATGCGGTGAAAGATTATACGTTTCATAATCCCGACGAAGACGATATATCGAACGGCAGATTTGAGATTTTCGGGATTTATTATCGGAATCTGAATCTGACAGGGCATGATTCCATGCTGGTGGAGGATGTCGATGCGAATATAACGCTGTATCATGCCCATAATTCTTATATGCAGGTGGCGCATGACCATGGGATACCGACGGGAATCGTATTTATTTTTACGGTTGTGCTTGGCGTGGCGCAGAGTATCCTGTATTATAAGAAGAACTGCAGACAGACAGATTTTGCCATGTTTCCGCTTGTTGTGACAATCGCGTTTCTGATCGCCGGTGTAACGGAATGGATCTTTCATCCCAGCATCCCGATCGGATTTGCATTTCTCATTGCACTGACGCCGCTTGTGGCCGCTCCGGCGGAAAAATGTCCTGACGGATCAGGAACCATTTCTGTCCGCAAGGCATAAAATAAGAAGGGACATTATGAAAAAGAAGGTATTGAATTATAAGCTGGTGACGCGGCGGGCGTTTCTGCTTGCCTATGATATAACGGCGGTCTGCTGCAGCAACTTTCTGGCGCTGTTGCTCCGATATGAGTTTCAGTTGGATGAGATACCCGGGTATTTTATCAATGCCGTCTGGGAGCATCTTCCGATCAGCATTCTGCTTACCCTCTTTTTGTTTTACGGGTTCCGGCTGTATCACAGCCTGTGGGCGTATGCGGGCGTCAGTGAGATGCAGAATATTATTGTGGCTTCGTTTGCCAGTGCGGCGCTGCAGGGCGTGACGCTGCTTTTATTTGACAGAGACGTGCCGAAAAGCTATTATTTCTTTAATGCATTTCTGCTCGTGGGCGCGACGATAATGAGCCGGTTTGCCTATCGCTTTGCGCGGGAGAAACGGCGGCGGCTGCACAATAAAAATAACAGCATTTCGGTGATGATTGTGGGCGCCGGCGATGCGGGAAATACGATTATCAAAGAGATCAATTCCAGTTATTTCAGCACGATGCGGATCCGCATTATTATCGATGACGATCCGCAGAAGCAGGGCCGGTATATCCAGGGCATCAAAGTCGTGGGCGGCAGGGATAAGATCGTGGAGAATGCGGCGCTGTACGGCATCGACGAGATCATAATCGCCATTCCTTCCGCGGGCCGGCGTACGATCAAGGAGATCGTGGAAATCGCGGGACAGACAAACTGTAAGCTGCGGACACTGCCAGGGATGTATCAGCTCGTCAACGGCGAGGTGGATGTGAGCAAGCTGCGGGACGTGGACGTGGAAGATCTGCTCGGGCGTGACCCGATCAAGGTGGATCTGGACTCTATTCTCGGCTATGTGAAGGGGCAGACGGTGCTCGTTACCGGCGGCGGCGGCTCCATCGGGAGCGAGCTGTGCCGGCAGATTGCGTCCCATCAGCCACGGCAGCTTATTATTGTCGATATTTATGAGAACAATGCCTATGAGATACAACAGGAACTGCTGATCCGGTATCCTGATCTGGATATGCCGGTGTTGATCGCCTCCGTGCGCAATACGGCCAGAATGAATTCCATTTTTGAGACATACCGGCCGGCTATCGTATATCATGCGGCGGCGCACAAGCATGTGCCGCTGATGGAGGTCAGCCCGGACGAGGCGGTGAAAAACAATGTGTTCGGCACATGGAAGACGGCGCAGGCGGCGGCGATGAACGGAGTGCGGAAGTTCGTCATGATTTCCACGGACAAAGCGGTCAACCCGACCAATGTGATGGGGGCGACCAAGCGCATCTGCGAGATGATTATACAGACGTTTAATAAATATTATGATACGGAGTTTGTCGCCGTTCGCTTCGGCAATGTGCTCGGCAGCAACGGCAGTGTGATTCCGCTGTTTCGCAAACAGATCGAGGCGGGCGGCCCGGTAACGGTGACCCACCCCGATATTATCCGCTACTTTATGACGATACCGGAGGCGGTTTCCCTTGTCTTACAGGCGGGCGCCTATGCGAAGGGCGGGGAGATCTTTGTCCTGGATATGGGAGAACCCGTGAAAATACTGGATCTGGCAAAGAATCTGATCCGGCTGTCGGGGTATAAGGTGGAAGACGATATTCGCATTGAGTTTACGGGACTGCGGCCCGGCGAAAAACTGTATGAAGAGCTGCTGATGCACGAAGAGGGCATGAAGGAGACAGAGAATAAGCTGATTCATATCGGAAAGCCGATCGAGTTTGACGAGCGCAGGTTCTTTGTCCAGCTAAAAGATCTGAAATCGGCAGTGGAAAGTGAAACAACGACGGTGCGGGAACTGTTGCAGGAGATCGTTCCCACCTATACGCCGCAGGCAGATACGGCGGGCGTGAAACGGCAGGAGGAGTAGGAAAATGGAACGGAAAAAGATTTGGCTGGCTTCGCCGACCATGCACGAATGGGAACAGAAATATGTGCAGGAGGCGTTTGACACGAACTGGATTGCCCCGGTGGGACCGCATGTCAATGCCTTCGAGCAGGAAGTTGCGGCTTATACGGGAGCGAAATATACGGCGGCGCTGAGCGCGGGGACGGCGGCCATCCATCTGGCGGTGAAGCTTTTGGGCGTTGGGCGGGGTGATGTGGTGCTCTGTTCCGATCTGACTTTTTCCGCAAGCTGTAATCCGATCCGCTATGAGGGCGGCACACCGGTCTTTATCGATGCGGAACCGGATACCTGGAATATGTCTCCGCAGGCGCTGCGGCGGGCATTGAAAGCGTATCCGCAGGCCAAGGCAGTGGTCTGTGTCCATCTTTACGGTACGCCGGCAAAGCTGGATGAGATCATGGCGGTCTGCGGGGAGGCGGGCGTTCCCGTGATCGAAGATGCGGCAGAGTCGCTCTCCGCCACATATAAGGGAAAACAGACGGGAACGTTCGGCGCCTTTGGAATTTTTTCGTTTAACGGCAATAAGATTATTACGACATCTGGCGGCGGGATGCTTGTCTCGGATGACAGGGATGCGATTGACAAGGCGCGCTTTCTGGCGACACAGGCCAGAGATCCGGCCAGACATTACCAGCATTCCGAGATCGGGTATAATTACCGTATGAGCAATGTGGACGCGGGAATCGGCAGAGGGCAGTTAAAATCCCTCGATCTGCACCGCAGACAGAAACAGGAAATCTATCATACGTACCGGCAGGCGTTCGCCGATATACCGGAGATTGCCATGAACCCTATGAATCCGGAAGGAGAGGCCAATAACTGGCTGTCCTGTATGACCATTGCGCCTGGCTGCGGGGTAGGGCCGGAAGCGGTTATGGATGCGCTGGCGGCGGAGAATATCGAATCAAGGCCGATCTGGAAACCGATGCACATGCAGCCTGTGTTTGCCGGCTGTGACTTTTTCGCGCATACGGAGAGCGGAAGCGTGAGTGAGGATATATTTACCCGGGGGCTGTGCCTGCCGAGTGATATTAAGAATACGAAAGACGATATGGATCTGATTATTGGGATTATAAGGAAAGTATTTGGGAAGTAGTGTTATGTATCGAACGGTTGTAAAACGGGGGCTGGACATTATCCTGTCGGGTATGGCATTGCTTTTGCTGAGTCCGGTCTTTGTGGTTGTGGCGTTGCTTGTGCGGATCAAACTCGGCAGTCCGGTTATCTTTCATCAGGAACGGCCGGGATTTGGCGAGCGGATCTTTACGCTCCGTAAGTTTCGCACAATGACGGATGCGCGGGATGCCGGCGGGGAATTGCTGCCCGACAGCGAACGGCTGACGGGGTTTGGTTCCTTTCTGCGCAAGACGAGTCTGGATGAGCTGCCGGAGCTGTGGAATATTTTCCGCGGAGATATGAGTATTATCGGTCCCAGACCGCTGCTGACGGGGTACCTGCCGTATTATACGGAGCGGGAGCGGCTGCGGCATACGGTGCGGCCGGGGCTGACGGGACTGGCGCAGGTCAGCGGCCGGAACTTTATCGCCTGGGACGCGCGTCTGGAAAAGGACGTGGAATATGTGGAACACTTGTCGTTTCTGACAGATCTGAAGATTCTGTGGAAAACCGTTATGGTTGTATTAAAAGAGGAAGATGTGGCAGTGGAGACCGATTCCGTGGAAGGGTATCTGTGGGATGAGCGGGAAAAGCTGCGTTAGAGGATGGATGGAATGAACTGGAACGAACTGCAGACGCCCTGCTATGTCATCCATAAAAAGGAGCTGGATGCGGGCATTCTGCTTTTACGGCAGGCGTTGGAGCAAAACTGGAATCATTACACAGCCGGGTATTCGTTTAAGACCAATGCTCTGCCGTGGGCGCTGCTGCGGATAAAAGAGGCCGGTCTGTGTGCGGAAGTCGTCTCGGAAGACGAGTATGACCTCGCCGTATATCTGGGATTTTCAAAGATCATATATAACGGCCCGGTAAAGGGAAAGCGTACATTTCTCCATGCGCTGCGAAACGGCGCTATCGTCAATCTGGACGCGGAGCGGGAACTGGACTGGCTGGAGGAATCGGGTCTGCGGGATGTGACGGTCGGGCTGCGGGTGAATTTTGATCTGGAGGCCGACTGTCCCGGGGAGACATCGGCAGGGCAGGACGGCGGCCGGTTCGGATTTTCGTATGAGACGGGGGAACTGCGGGATGCCATGGAGCGGCTTGACAGGATGGGCGTGAAACTGTCCGGCTTGCATCTGCATACCAGTTCAAAGACGCGCAGCGTGAACATATACCGGGCGCAGGCCCGCAAAGCCGTGCAGATCAGCCGGGAATATCATCGCAGCCTGTCATATGTGGACATCGGCGGCGGCTATTTCGGCGGGATGGATAACAAGCCGAAGTTTCCGGATTATATGAAGGCGATACGGGAGGAACTGCTGGCGGGATTTACACCGGAACAGACAATGCTGATTGTGGAGCCGGGCACTTCGCTGATTACACCGCCGGTCGAATATATCAGTACGGTTGTGGACTGTAAGGATACGCACGCCGGTCGTTTCGTCGTTACGGACGGCAGCCGGTGTGACATTGATCCGCTGCATGGGAAACGATCATACTTTCACAAGGTCTGGTACGGCGGGACGCCTGCATGGACGGACGATGCCGGAGCCGGCGTATGCCCGTCGGAGCGCGCACCGATGGAAAAGCAGGTGATCTGCGGATTTACCTGCATGGAAAACGACCGGCTGTTTGTGATGGAAGACCGGGCGCAGCTCCGGCCGGGGGACCGGATTGTCTATCAGAAAGTGGGCGGTTATACGATGTGCCTGACGCCGCTGTTTATCCGTTATTTCCCGGCGGTCTATGCGGAGGAAGACGGCGCATATACATGTGTCAGGGAACACTGGGGCCCGGAAGAATATGTGGCGAAATCCCTGCCGGGAAATACAGGGAAACGGCCGGATGGAAACAGGACAGAGGACGGATATGAGAGAGATAACGATATTGATTGCGAGCTGTGGCACGAGGAATAAAGTCGTACAATATTTTAAAAAGGCGTTGGCGGGCAGAGGAAAGGTGGTTGCAACCGACTGCAGCCCGAACGCGCCGGCGCTGTATGAGGCGGATGCGCATTATCTTGTGCCGCGGATTACGGAAGCGGGCTATATGGAAGTGCTGTACGATATTTGCAGAAAGGAAGCGGTGACGGGGATTCTCTCGCTGATTGACCCGGAACTTTCGTTACTTGCGCTGCATGCGGCAGATTTTCAGGCGATGGGGGTAACGGTGATCGGTTCCTCGTATGAGCTGTGCGAACAGACATTGAATAAATGGGAAATGTATCAATGGCTGACGGCGCACGGTTATCGCTGCGCCCGTTCTTATCTGGATGTGGAGGCGTTTCTGGCGGATATGCGGGCGGGGCTGCTCTCGTGGCCGGTTTTTGTGAAACCCGTGAAAGGCAGTGCGAGTATCGCCATCTCCAGGGCTTATGACGAGGAAACGGTGCGGCTTCTGGTCAGTCATGGGGATGAGATGATGATACAGGAATTTCTGGACGGACAGGAGATCGGCGCCGACTGTTATATCGATCTGCACAGCGGAAAGACGGTATCGGTCTTTACGAAAAAAAAGCTTGTCATGCGGGCGGGAGAGACCGATAAGGCCGTCTCGTTCCGGGAGGATAGGCTGTTTGCGCTGATTACGCGCTTTATCGACGAAATGGGGCTGCGCGGACAGATCGATATTGATATTTTCGAGATCGGGGGAGAATATTATATATCGGAAGTCAATCCCCGGTTCGGCGGCGGCTATCCGCACGCGTATGAATGCGGCGTTGACCATATGGCGCTGATCGTAAACAATCTGGAAGGAAACGAAAACACCGTAATCACAGGGCAGTACGAAGACGGGTTGATTATGATGAAATACAATGAGATTATGCTGCGGAAAGGTTCGCCGGATGCATGAAAACAGTACTGATTGCGATTAATTTTGACGAGGGGTTGTATAATTTCCGCAGGGAATTGCTGGAAGCGCTGACAGAAGCGGGATATGCAGTGCATATCGCGGTCCCGGACGGGGCGTATGTGGAACGGCTGCGGGCGATGGGATGTCGCTTTCACGATACGGCGCTGAACCGGCGGGGCACCAATCCCCTGCAGGAGCTTTCGCTGCTCCGGCGCTATGGCCGGATACTGGACAGCGTTACCCCCGATGTGGTATTGACGTATACGATAAAGCCGAATATTTATATGGGATTTTTATGCGGCAGAAGGCGGATCCCGTATATGCCGACCATCACAGGGCTGGGCACGGCGGTGGAAGGTGGCGGCCTGTTGCAGCAGTTGACGAGGCGGCTGTACCGCGCGGCCATGAAACGGGCGGCTGTCGTATTTTTTCAGAATGAAGCCAATGAAACAATATTCTCCGGTATGGGCATTGCACCGGGCAGACACACGATGCTTCCGGGTTCCGGCGTGAACCTGCAGCATTTTACGTGCCAGGATTTTCCGGAGGACGGTACGGTGGGATTTTTGTTTATCTCCCGTATCATGAAGGAAAAGGGCATTGAAGAATATCTGGACGCCGCGGAGACAATCCGCAGGCGGCATCCGCAGACGGCGTTTCGCATTCTGGGATTTCTGGAAGACGATTACACCGGGCGGGAGCGGTTCGAACGGCTGCAGCGGGAAGGGGTGATCGCCTTTGCCGGCAGTGTGGAGGATGTGATTCCCTATATCCGGCAGAGTCAGTGTATCGTACATCCGTCTTGGTATCCGGAAGGGATGTCCAACGTCTGTCTGGAAGGCGCGGCGTGCGGGCGGGCCGTGATTACGACCGACCGGCCGGGCTGCCGGGAGACGGTGCGGGACGGAGAGAGCGGCTTTCTCGTCCGGGAGCGGGACAGCGGGGATCTGACCGCGAAGATTGAATTGTTTTTAAGTCTCCCGCCGGAGGAGAGAAAAAAGATGGGCGAGGCCGGACGGGCCTATATGGAAGAACGGTTTGACAGGAATATCGTTGTCCGGCGTTATCTGGACGCGATTGCAACGATGACAGAAAATACGAACGGAGGCAAACGGAAATGACAGAAACGGGTTTATATGAAAAGCTGGTAAGCAGACAGGAGAAATTGTCGCTGGTAGGTCTGGGATATGTGGGGATGCCGATTGCGGTTGCATTTTCCAGAAAGATCGACGTGATCGGGTTTGATCTGAACGAGCATAAGATTGCACAGTATCAGAGCGGCGTCGATCCGACGCGGGAGGTCGGAGATGAGGCGATTGCGGCGTGCGGTGTGGAATTTACATGCGACGAGAGCAGGCTGAAAGAGGCAAAATTTCATATTGTGGCAGTGCCTACGCCGGTCAATCCCGACCATACGCCGGATCTGACGCCGGTG
>CAJUCC010000010.1 GCA_910585205.1 uncultured Lachnospiraceae bacterium | reverse complement strand
CGCGCTCTGCCGCGCCCTTTCGCAAACCGCGCCTTCGGCGCTTTCCGCTGCTGCGCAGCTCCCTTTGCTCATATACGGGCGCTCCCTCAGAGCGCAGATCTGTCCGCAACTTCGTGCTGGCACGATTTGCGGCCCGATCTGCGCTCTGGCTGAACTGGGAACATTATATCATACATTTTTCCTATTTGCTACATTGGATGATGATATTTTCGGGTGCGGTTCCGGTCTTCCTCGTCACAATGTCTTCGATCTGGGCGCACTGGGCATCCGTCAGGGTTTCCGCGCTGACTACTACGTCCACGCCGGTCTCACTGATGCTGACTACCACGTCCTCAAAGCCTTTTGCCTCCAGAAGAATCTCCGCGGCAGTCTCTTTTTCCGCAATATCGGTCAGCTGTATCATGCCTTCAATAGCGCTCTGTTTCTGCGCTTCGGATACGCTCGTGCTGTTGATAATGTCCAGCAGTGTCTCTTTGTTTTTTGCTCTCGTCTGTTCCTTCATCAGTTTTGCGCCGGACATGGATGTAACATTGGCCGTGGAAGTAAAGACTGCCTCACCGGGTGTGTCTTCCTGTGTCACCTCTCCCTGTGCCATTTCTTCATTCAGGTAATCCGCAGAGGCTGTGATGTCGTCGGTATCCAGGCTTTCGATGTCCTGGAATACGGTCTGCTCCGTCCCGCCATCCGCTATGGAAACGCCTTCCGCCAGTTCCGTATCTTCATCCGAAATCTCAAGTGCCGCACTTGTATACGGATCCGCCTCCTCCGGGAGAAGTTCTCCGCTGTCTCCTGTCACGACCGATTCCCCGGAGACGCTCATCAGTTCTTCATCGCTCAATTTCGTTCCGGCAAAATTGAGATACCCCGCAACCGCGATCATAATCGCCAGCGCCGTAATCATAATCTGGTTCTTTTTCAGTACGTTTTTCACGATATTCTCCCCTTACTTTGTCGTTTTCATTTTTGCTATTTTAATTTTATTCGCGTCGATCCCAAATAATGCCTGAATTGCCTCACTAATATTCCGTCTCACCTGTTCTCTGCCGCCGCCCTCGGCCAGCACCGCCACTCCCGCCACGGCCGGCTGCAGTTTTTTCCGAACATAGGGAATCTGTCTGCCGTCCGCATCCGTGATAAATACCGTTGTCTCCTCGCTGTTCATATCGTTCGTGCTCCTGCTCCCGCCCGCCGCATCCTGCTCCGTCACGCTGGAGCGGCTGGCGGGACGGTCTTTCTCCACGATCTCTTCCCCGGTCGACTGCAGTGTAATCATAACCTTTACCCTGCCCGCTCCCTCCATGCACTGCAGCAGTTCTTCCAGTTCCCGCTCCAGCTCCTGTACATAAGTATCTTCCGCGGACGGTTCCTGTGACTGCGTTTTAACCGCCGCGCTGCTCTCTCCGCCCGCGCTCTGTTCCCCGGAAAGAATTCCGGCGCTGCCCGCCCCTGATTTTCGCTCCGTCTTTTTCACCGGAAGGCAGACGATCAGCAAAAGGATGCCTGCCAGCGCAAATATGATAAACTTCTCCTTTTTATCACCCAACGATCTCCACCTCCACATAATCCGCCTCGATTTCCAGCAGTTTTGCCAGTTCGCTCCGTAACGTTTCGTTTTCCGCTCCGGTTTTTCCGATCTCCGGCAGCCGTACATGGATTTCACCGTCCGCAGACTCCAGCAAAATGTGAATCCGGTAATTCTCCGCCGTATCATACAATATTTCTGCCTGACGTACCCGGTACGCTATCCCCTTCTGTTGCAGATAGCCGTTTACCTTTTTTCCGACTTCTTCCCCGATCTCCCGCAGATACGCGTCGGACGGCGCTGCGGCCGTTTCTTCCCATATTCGCTTTGCTTCTTCCGCTTCCTCGATCCTGCTCACATACCGGCTCATGCACGCCTGGTATTCCGCCCCGATCCCGCTGTGAAACAGTTCCGTCAGCGGAATGACCAGTATCACTATCGTCATCACGCCCGCCAGAAACTTAAAATATTTTTCATAGGAAGGATTGGGACGGAAATGGATCACGGCCTGTGCCAGAATCATAAAAACGCTCGTCCGTTTCATTATTTCCATCAGATAATCATTCATCAGAATCCCCGGTTCATTGTCATTGCCGCAATGGCAATCATAATCAGAAACAGCCCGCTTGCCGTCAGAAGCGTGCGCAGCATCAAAAGGCTCCCCTCTCCCACATGGTCCATGCACGACGTGATTCTGCGGTCGCTGACAATTCCCGTCAGAGCGGCGGAAAATTTCAGCATCATTGCCAACACCCATATTTTCAGGGCAGGCAGCGCGCAGAGCAGAGCAAGCAAAAGGACGGCCAATACTCCGATGCTGTTTTTAATCAGTACCGCAGAGCCGACGACCAGCTCCGCCACACTGTCGCTGACATTGCCGATTCCCGGTATCAGAGATACGGTCTTTTGAATGGCCGACATTTTCACGGAATCTATAACAGGTGTTATCATTGACTGTATCATACTGATGCCCGTTACTACCGCAAAAGCGATCTTCAGCAGATAACCGATCACACGCCGGATCAGTTCCAGCATCATATGCAGCTTTTCGTCCGTCCACAATCCATTCATAAAGGCCAGAAAAACATAGACTTTAATAAGCGGCATCAGAAACGCGGAAAGCGCCGCTTCCACGCCATAGATGACCGTCAGAATAAACTGATAATACAACAGGGCCGTCGTCACGCCGGAGGCGGCTCCCACCGCCAGAAAATAGACCGGCATAAACAGCTTCATAAACAACAGCATATCCGCGATCAATGTCTGGGCCGTCTCCGTCACAATGCCGAAAATTTTCAGAAGCAGCAGAACGAGAAACAGATAGACAAAATAAAACCCGATGTCGGCGATCTGTTTGTTTTCAAACAGTCCTGTCAGATTCATCAGCAGCGCCGCAATCATACCCACGCACAACAGCAATACCACCAGTCCGAGAAAACTCCGGATCTCTCCCCGAAGCCCGTCCGCCATATTCCGAAAGCACAATTCCATAACTTCCGTTATTTCTCCCCGCATTAACTTTGCGGCCATATCCTGCAGGTCAAAAACCTGTCCCGGAAACAACCGGCCGATCTGTTCATTCAGACCCGTGATCTCCTCTGTCAAATCCAATGCCGTTTACCCCTTAAAATTCTGAATTGTCCGAATCACGGAAAGCAGTATCGGCAGCCCTGTCAAAAGCACCATAACCTTTCCGAATATTTCAATTTGTCCGCCCACCGCCCCATATCCGGCATCTTTGCAGATGCCCGCACAGAACTCGCAAATATAAGTAATCCCCACCACTTTCAGCAAAATGGCCAAAAACCCGTTATCCTGTCCCGTCACGGCCTGGAGCAGATGCACCTCCTCCATAAACACCGACAAATTCTGCAGGGTATACCAGAAAATCAGCATTCCCGTGGCAATTCCCATATAGACGCCGTATTCCGCCCTGACCGTTCTGAAAAAAACCGCCAGCAGCACGCCGATCAAACCGATCGAACCGATCTTCATAATCTCCATATAACGCTCCGCTTACAACTGAAATAACGTCTGTATTGTTTCAAATAAATCATAGACATAGGGAACAATCCATGTCAGTACAAGAATCAGCCCCGCCAGACTGACCAGAAACGCATGTTCTTCCCTTCCGCTGTGCTTCAATACCTGACTGAGTATTGTCACCAGAATCCCTACTGCCGCAATTTTAAAAATCAGACTGACGCCCATTTTTTTCCTCCCGGTCACTGCATCTATATCAATACGATGACAAGGAGCAGGCCGCCCATAATGCCAAAACTCATTACCATCTTTTCCCGTTCTGCCATATGTGTTTCCAGCTTTTGTATCGTTCCCTGCAGGGTATTCATCCGTTCGTCAATGGCCTGTTTTTGCAGCTCCCTGTCCGCATATCCGAGACTGCGGGCCAGCTCCGTAAGCAGCGCTTCGTCTTCCCGCTTCAGGGGAAACCGCGGAAAATATGCCGCCGTCTGTTCCTCCCAAATCTGCGGAAAGGGCTTCCCTGTATTCCGCTCCGCTTCCTCATATACGGCATGCAGCATTTCCGAAAACGGGGCGTTCAGATACGGCTCCACCATCCTGCATGCCTCCGGAAACGCCGCCAGACAATATCCGACCTGACTGTAGAGCAATTCATACATGCGTTTCATTTCATGCAGACATTGCAGCCGTTCATGCATGTCCCGGCAGAAGCAAAAACTGTATCCTGTCGTACCCGCCAGCAGAAATACCGCTCCTAGAAACCGGAACATAGCCGGTAATCCTCGTCAAAGATTCCTTCCACAGCACACTTTCCCGCCCTCCTTGTCAGGACGATAAAACGCCGAAATTCCTTCCGCTGTAAAAGTTCCTTCATATACGCCTTTTTCCGCACCTCTTCCATGCTGTTTCCGTGAACCGTTACAATCAGGCTGCTGCCGCACTGGAGCACCTGCTGCAGGGCATGTACATCCTCCATGCTGCCGATTTCATCAACCGCGACAACCTGCGGTGACATGGAACGGATCAGCATCATCATCCCGGCGGCTTTGGGACAGCCATCCAGTATATCCGTGCGGATGCCGACCGTATTCTGCGCAACTCCCATGTAACTGCCCGCTATCTCCGAACGTTCATCCACGACACCCACACACTGTCCCCTGCCATGCGGATTGCCGTCGGAAACCTGTCTGACAATGTCCCGCAGCATTGTCGTCTTCCCGCAGCCCGGCGGCGAAATTATCATACCGCTTAGAAATCGTCCCCTGTGATACAGAAACGGCATTACCGCATCCGCCGCCCCCAACACCTCATGCGCAATGCGGATATTCAGATACGATATGTGTTTCAGCTTTCTGACAATGCCCCCTTCATCGGTGACAACCTGTCCCGCCACACCGATCCGGTGTCCGCCCGGTACCGTCAGAAACCCCTGCCGCAGTTCTTCCTCAAAAGCATAGACGGAATACCGGCAGATATGATTCATAATCCCGTCCAGCTCCTTTCTGCCGATGTGCAGCGCCCGCTGCGGATGACAGGTAATCTCTCCCGCTCCTGTCAGAAAGCATTCCCGCTGGTCCAAAAGCAGCATAACCGGCCCCGACGCCCGCAGCCGAATCTCCTGCAGACTGTCCGCACGCTCCATGACTTTGTTCCACATTCCCCTGAAATAGTCGGGAAACAGACCCAGGATTTCTTCTCCTTTACTCATGTCCTCACCTCTTACTCTCAATATATGAAAGGAAGCGGAAGTTATGACTGTTTTTCACAGGGGTACACACCGCGCTGTATGAAAAAAAATACAATTTTTACCGGAATATCACTGGACATTATAGAATTCGAGTGCTATTATATTAACATAACAATAATTATTACTATTATCAAATAAGAGAAGGAGAGAATATTATGGCAGTGAACACAGCGCAGGTAGATAACCTTGTATCGTTATTGGACGGGTATGCAACAAAAGGCGGACATCATCTGAATGTCAACGTATTAAACAGAGATATGCTTCTGGACGCACAGAAACATCCGGAAAATTATCCGCAGCTCACAATCCGCGTTTCCGGTTATGCGGTTAATTTTATCAAACTGACACCGGAACAGCAGGCCGATGTTATTTCCAGAACCTTCCACGAATCCGTATAAATCCGTATCGGATACAATATTGTGACTAAAAACCCGCACAGTAAAGCGCTCTCTGCGCCGCACCGTGCGGGTTTTTATTATTAAGAGAAAGAAAAAATACGGGAACCCGGCATATCGCCCCGGATTCCCGTATTCACTATGCTTTTTACGGCGCGGCCATCACTGAAAATACCGCACCCCGGATTCAAAGATCCGCATATCCTGCTCCCCGTAAATGTTTACGGCCACGGCTCTGCCCCGTCTCTCGCTGTGTGCCATCTTGCCCAGACAGCGGCCGTCGGGCGAGGTGATGCCTTCGATTGCGGCGTAGGAACCGTTTATATTCCATTCGGAATCCATGGAAATATTTCCGTCCGGATCCGCATACCGTGTCGCCACCTGTCCGTTTGCAAACAGCCTGTCAATCCATGCCTGCGGCGCCACAAACCGTCCCTCGCCATGGCTTGCGGGATTGACATAGGTCCGGCCCGTCTCCGCCTCTGCCAGCCAGGGCGAAAGATTCGAAACCACTTTGGTGTATACCATCCGCGAAATGTGACGGCCAATCGTATTAAAGGTAAGCGTGGGCGCATCTTCGGCCTGCTGCTCCTGCGGCTCGCCGAAAGGCACAAGTCCCAGTTTAATCATCGCCTGGAAGCCATTACAGATACCAAGCGCCAGACCGTCACGCTCCTGCAGAAGCTTTGTCACTGCTTCCTGCAGCTTCGCATTGCGGAAAGCAGTTGCAAAAAACTTGGCGCTGCCGTCCGGTTCATCCCCTGCCGAAAATCCGCCGGGGAACATTATAATCTGCGCCTGCGAAACAGCGGACGAAAACGCTGTCACCGAATCGCGAATATCTTCCGGTGAGAGATCGCGGAATACCTTAGTCACCACATTCGCCCCGGCCCGTTCAAACGCCGCCGCACTGTCATACTCGCAGTTTGTCCCGGAAAACACGGGTATAAACACAGTGGGTTTCGCCACCTTATGTTTGCAGACATAAATCGATGAGGCCCGATGGCACACATCGGCCTGCTCCGGCGCCGCACCGTCCGTCTCCACCCGCGAAGGGAATACTTTCTCCAGCTTCCCCGTCCATGCCTGCAGGGCATCTTCCAGAGAAAGACGCATATCCTGATATACAAATTCCGGTTCCGCCGTCACCCTGCCGGCCAGCGTATAGTCCAGATCCAGATCCTCCAAAACGGCACAGACGTCCGCCGGCACTTCCGCCAGAATACCGCCCAGACCGTTCCCGAACAGATCCGCCTCCGTGATCTTTTCGTCAAAGGCAACGCCCAGTTTATTGCCAAATGCCATCTTGCATGCCGCCGCCGCAGCGCCGTAAGAGTCGAGCGCGTAAGCCGACACAATCTTCCCTTCTCCGATCAGCTTTGTCAGTGCCGCGTAAAGCTCCATCACACGTTCATAGACCGGCAGATCAAACTCGTCTTTCTCAATCGGGAAGATCAGCAGCAGATTGCCCGGCTGTTTCAGTTCCGGCGTAATCAGATCGTGATAATCCGCCACATCCACCGCAAAAGATACCAGTGTGGGCGGCACATCCAGATCAAGAAAGCTGCCCGACATACTGTCCTTGCCGCCGATCGAAGCCAGCTCAAAGCCCATCTGCGCATCAAATGCGCCGAGCAGCGCTGCAAACGGCTGGCTCCAGCGATTCGGTTCGGAAGTCATCCTGCGGAAATACTCCTGAAAAGTAAAGTGAATCCCGCGATAGTCTCCGCCGGCCGCCACGACCTTTGCCATCGACTGCGTAACCGCATACACCGCGCCGTGATACGGACTCCAGGATGACAGATACGGATCAAATCCGTAACTCATCATCGTCACCGTATCCGTCCGGCCGTGAAGCACCGGCAGTTTTGCCGCCATAACCTGCGTTTCCGTGAGCTGATACCTGCCGCCATAAGGCATCATCACACTGCCTGCACCGACGGAAGCGTCAAAAATTTCCACAAGCCCTTTTTGCGAACATACGTTCAAATCCGATAAAAGAGCCAGCCATGCTTTCTTCCGGTCTTTTTCCTGCAGCGCTTCCGCCACTGCGGGAACGGCATACTTGCAGAAATAGTTTTCCGCTTCCGAAGGCATCTCCACAACGACGTTCGTCTCCTGATGGGCTCCGTTTGTGTCCAGAAAGGCTCTGGAAAGATTTACGATCTCCTTTCCCCGCCATACGAGCACCAGACGCGGCTCCTGCGTCACCACGGCAACCTCCACGGCTTCCAGGTTTTCCTCCGCAGCGTAATCCAGAAAAGCCCTGACATCCGCCGGTGCCACGACAACCGCCATCCGCTCCTGCGACTCCGAAATCGCCAGTTCCGTGCCGTCCAGACCGGCATACTTTTTCGGTACTTTATCCAGATCCACACGCAGACCGTCCGCCAGTTCACCGATCGCAACCGACACGCCGCCCGCACCGAAGTCATTGCATTTTTTAATCAGCCGGCTGACCTCTTCCCGCCGGAACAGCCGTTGTATCTTGCGCTCCGTGGGGGCATTCCCCTTCTGCACCTCCGCGCCGCACGTCTCGATCGAATGCTCCGTATGTACCTTGGACGATCCGGTCGCGCCGCCGCATCCGTCCCGTCCCGTCCTGCCGCCGAGCAGGATAATGCTGTCTCCCGGGTCGGAAGTTGCCCGGATAACGTTTTTCCGGGGCGAAGCGCCCATAACCGCTCCGATTTCCATCCGCTTCGCCACATAGGCGGGATGATAGATTTCCTTCACATAGCCGGTTGCCAGACCGATCTGGTTGCCATAGGAGGAATAACCGCTCGCAGCGCCTTTTACAAGCTTTTTCTGCGGCAGTTTACCCTTTAAGGTCTCCGATACCGGCACTGTGGGATCCGCCGCGCCGGTGACACGCATGGCCTGATATACATAAGAACGCCCCGAGAGCGGATCGCGGATCGCGCCGCCCAGACAGGTGGCCGCCCCGCCAAACGGTTCGATCTCCGTCGGGTGGTTATGTGTCTCGTTTTTAAAGCTAATCAGCCATTCCTGTGTCACGCCGTCCGTCTCCACCGGTACGACAATCGAACAGGCATTGATTTCGTCCGATTCTTCCATATCCAGCAGCCGGCCGTCCTTTTTCAGCTTTTTCATCGCCATCAGCGCCAGATCCATCAGACAGATAAACTTGTCTTCCCTGTCCCCCACGATCTCTTCGCGGGTATCAAGATAAGACTGGTAGCTTGTCTCGATCGGCGACCGGTAATAGCCGTCTTCAAAGGTAATATTTTTCAGTTCCGTGGAAAAGGTCGTATGTCTGCAGTGATCCGACCAGTATGTATCCAGTACCCGGATTTCCGTCATCGTCGGGTCCCTGTCCTCCTGCGCATCAAAATACCGTCGGATATGCAGAAAATCCTGAAATGTCATAGCCAATCCCAAAGACGCGTACAGCTCACGCAGCGTCGTCTCTCCCATCTGGCGGAAACCGTCCAGCACTGTAATATCCGCCGGCTCCTCATACTGTGTTTGCAGCGTATCCGGCTTTTCCATGCCGGTCTCCCGCGAATCGACCGGGTTGATGCAGTACGACTTGATCCGCTCCAGCTCTTCGTCCGAAATATCACCTTCCAGCAGATAGGTAACGGCCGTACGGATAACCGGATCTTCTTTTTCATTCAGAAACCGGATACATGCTCTGGCCGAATCCGCCCGCTGATCGAACTGTCCCGGAAGATATTCCACGCTGAAAATCCGGGCGCGTTCCGGCACGGGAACGGTCTCTTCGTACAGCACATCCACCGGCGGCTCCGAAAAAACGCTCCTGCAGGCAGCCGGCCATGTTTCCCGGCTGATCCGCTCCACATCATACCGGATCAGAATCCGCACTTTGTCCACACTGTCAATCCCCAGATAACTTCGGATCTCCTCCTGCAATTCTTTTGCCTGAACCGCAAAATCTTCTTTTTTCTCCACATAAATCCGTTGCACACGTTCCATGAATTTTCCTCCGCTCATTCCTCTGTCACAAGTCCCTGCATAATATACAACAGCTCGCTGTCAACTGCCTTTTCCGTAATTCCCATCGTCTGGGCCGCCACTTTCAGCCCTTCCAGTACATACATGATATTGCGCGCACAGCCGCGCGGGTCTTCACAGTAAAATTCCCCGCTCTCCACACCGTCCGTAATCAGTTTTTCCATAACGGCCGCCGCCTCGTCAAACCGTGTCCGCAGCAGATTGTCCCTTTTCGCCGGCCTGTTTTCAAAAAAGTACTCGTAGACGGCGACGGTCAGACTGTTTTTCTTCCGCAAAATCTCCTTTTTCTGCTCCTTTAAGAGCAGCGCCAGAATATCGGAAGCGGTCGCATCTTCCGTAATCGCACCGGAAAAAACATCGTCCGTTTCCTGACTCTCCATCTTCAACACTTCCGTAAAGATCTCGCCCGTGCTGCCGAAATAAAGGTACAGGCCGCCCCGGCTGATGCCGCACGCCTCGACAATATCTTTCATCGTAACGCGCTTGTACCCCTTTTCCATAAAGATCTTTCTGGACGTCTCCAGAATCAGTTTTCGTTTCTGATTTGATTTATCTCCCATATGTATGGCTCCTGTCTTCCGGCAAATGCCTGTCCTCTCTGTCCCAGAAAGCGAGGATCTCATTCATTTTCAGCAGCAGATCGAGAAAAATGCCGTTTCTGACGCCCTCCGACCAGAGCATGGATTTCGTCATGCCCTTCAGAATATACTTCGAAAGGATTCCCCAGAGATCACCCATCTCCTTTATGGTGGCATTGCGGATAAACCGCCGTTCGTCTGCCACCGTGCGAATCCTGTTTCTGGAATATGTATATACATAATTACGGTCAACCAGACTGCTCGCCTGTGCCGTTTTTACAAAATTCATCAGCGTCCCGTCATAAACCGGAAACGTAATGGAGTGTTTTTCCACCCCATCCCCCGTGAACACACTGGATGTCTCGCTTCCGCTGTGAGCTTCCAGCCAGGGAATAAAACCCGACAGACTTTCCACGTCCGGCCTGTAAAATTCTACCGCTTCTTCCACACTTAATTTATCATATTCCATACGCCGCTCCCAATCTTTTTATATTTATGACATATCTGTCTTCTATTTTACCATACTTTTTCGATCTGTGCACACTCTCGTCAAAAAATTTTTATTGGTTGTATATTCAGCGTTTTTCCGTTATACTGTAACGTAAAGAAGAAATAAAGCAATTATTTTTATGACATACGTGTCACTATGGAGGATTTATGGCAGTAACTAATATTGAAAACGGACAAATGCTCTGTCAGGCCGGCGATGCCCTGAAAGAGCTTTATGTAATCGGCGAGGGAAATATCCGCGCGATGTTTCCCGGCGGCGGAATGATGCTGCGCAAGGGTGATGTCATCGGTATTCAGGACATTAAATCCGGTGTGCACTCCTGCACGTATATCGCCGCCACGGATGCGGCGCTCGTACCCTATCCCTACAACGGTCTGGACGCGCTGCTGGCCATGTTCCAGAGCAAACCCAATGTTATGCATCTGTTCTTTACGTCCAGCGCACGGTTTTCCGGCTCTCTGCTGCGCTTCTGCGCTTCCGCACGCGCAGGCGCACGGGAACCGGGCGAATATGTACTGGACCGCAAAAAACCGCTCACGGTTTACGAAAAGGCCGCCATGCTGCAGAGGCGGCATGAACAGGCTGCCGCTGCCCGGGCACTCGGCGCGGCCGCGGAAGCCGAACAGCAAAACGACGATCTCGAACTGGACGACAGCATCCCCTACGACAGAGTAATCCCGCCCGCAGCGGTGGATCCCATCGCAAAACCCGCAAAACCGGCACCGGATCCGCAGGAAGAGGCGGCAGAAAAGGCCGCCGCCATCGCGGCAGAAGCGGCTAAGAACAGTGAAATCCCGCCGGAACTGGCAAATTCGCTGGCCGAAATTCTGGCCTTCAGCGAGTGTGACGACGCGCTGGCAGACCGCTTTATGGAAGAGGTAAACGCTTATAAGGCGATGCCGGACAAAGACGGCACCGATGACGCGGACCGGAAATTCCGTCTGGCCATGACAGGTGACTTTTACAAGATCTATACCCGAATCTTCGAACAGAGCATCAACGATCCGAACCTGCCCGTTTCGGTAAAGTTATTCTTAAACTTCGGCTTTGTCGACCCCGAACTGGCAGGGGCAGGCAATTCCGCTTTTCTGCTCTCCATGGCGGACACCTTCGCCGGCGATGTGGAAAAAGGGGTTTACACGTTCTATGAATGGCTTCTCGCCATTTATGAGGGAAAGAAAGAGCCTTCGCGCAATGAATTTGACATGGATTATCCCGCTTACCTGCGCGACCAGAAAAAATCCGGAAAGATAAACGAAGCCCAGGAAAAAGAACTCCTGAACTCTCAGATTGACAAGGTACGCTTTGAGCTGGAAAACGTCTTTCCGGTCGTAAACAAAATGACATTCGGACGCATCTCCACCTTCTGTCCGCTGCTGTCCGCCCACAATCTGATGAAACCGCTTGCCGTGTCACTCGTTACCCCCAGGCGGATTATGGATGCTCTGGATGACATCCGGGCGCTGGATTTTTCCGCTTTCTACCGCGAGACGACATATACAAGCGAAGAATACGGCGTCGTACGGGAATACGTACAGGCCGAAATTCTGCCGGACTTTATTCTGATGCCCAATGCCGGTGTGCGCGGCGCCATGTGGCAGGAAATCGAGGGAAAGCGGCGGATGACCCCTTCGCGGATGATGCTCTCCGTCATCGCACTGGAAGATATTTCCCAACTCCTGACCCGGATGACCGGCGAGTTCCGCTGGGAAATGTGTAAGCGGGTACAGGGTGCGCGCTGGAACGATATATCCGAACCGTCCCTGACAAGCGAATATACCGATTATATTCAGTTTTACAAAAAAAACCGGGATCTGTCGCCGGATGCAAAAGAAAAACTGCGTCTGAGCCTGCAGCGGGCCAAAAACAGTGTCAAAGAAATGTTTGTCAGAGATTATATGCTCTGGATCACATATGAAGGAAACGGCTCACCCCGCCTGAACAAAGTAGCGCGTCCGATTTTATTTACTTACTGTCCGTTCTCCGCAGCGATCCGGCAGAATTTGGTACAGCATCCGCTTTACATGGAAACGGTCAACAAATATAAACTGCTGCTCAGTCAAAAACTCCATCATCTGGATATGCTCTGCAACAAACTGGAAAAGAATTTCGGAACCGTACCGGAAGAAATTCAGAATCAAATAAAATTCCTGAAAAGCTGAGGCTTTTCAGGAATTTTTTGACTCCGTATATTCTTCAAACAGCCAGAAGGTTTCCCGCAATGTCTCGCTGTACTCCGGTGAACGACAGATCCGCAGCACCACCTCTGTGCCGTCTCTTTTCCGATAGTGGTATTTCAGATTCCGCCTCTGCGCAAGCTGCTGCTCTATCCTGTCATAATCCAGTATTTCTGCAAACGCTTCGCTGTCCTGCGCACTGATAAACGCACTGCAATACATCTGCAGGGCAACCGAAAAGCGGTTCCCCGACTTCTCCAGCATCGATGCAAAATAGGGCGGTTTATAAATCGTCCGCACCTCATCCGAACCCAGATTCACAATGTATACCCCCATAAAGTACGATGAAATGATCGACAGAAAGTAATCGGCATCCTTTTTCTCCAGCAAAATCCGTTCCAGCTTAACGTTCATGCTGCGCACACGGGATTCGTCGCCTTTCCGCTTATAATAAGCGGTCTTATCGTCATACATCCTGTGCTCGGCCTCTGTCACCAGCTCCTTCATGGACATCCCTTCCGTCCGATACGCTATCCCCATCGAAACATGATAATCCTGACTGTCAAATGTTTCCCGCAGCGCATCAAGTTTCCCATGTACCGTATCCTCACAGGCATCCGGCACCAAAACGACAAACTCATCCCCGCCGATCCGATATGTATCCTGACTGCCGAACTCGTCCCGCAGCGCATCGCCGATATAAGTCAGCATCGTATCCCCGGCCGCATGCCCCAGAATATTGTTCATGCTGTGCAGGCCATTGGCATCCATATAGATAACGGCCAGCGAAGGAAGCATGTCATACTCCTCCAGACGCATCTGATACGAATTACGGTTTTTCAGTCCGGTCAGCGCATCGGTGCTGCCCATCTCACGAATGATGTGGTAGGAAGTCACACTGTCCAGCGCCATCAGGAAATTCCGCGCCACACACTCCAGCAAAATGCAGTCTTCCCAGCGCGTCTGCATCTGCAAGGCGCCGAGAATCCCCTTCAAACGCATCTCACGGTCCAGAACCGGAACCATCATCAGACTGCCGACCCCTGCCCTGTCCAGCATCTCCCGGTCAGAAGCCGAAATATTTTTCCGGTCCGTCTGATTGATAAGGATGTTGTTTCCTTCGGAAAGACGCTCCAGTGTATGCGGCAGAAAAGCCTGTAATGTCATCTCCCTGACGGCTTGCTCCGTCTGTTCCACTTCTCCGCGTCCCTTACCGTAACAGTAGAATCCCTTGATCCGGTCTTTCTGTATTTCTGCCAGAAATGTCCGCTCCGCCGTCACCGCATCCGCCACCTGACACAACGCACTCCGAATCTGGCTCGTATCCTCATAAGAATTAAACAGTGTACGCTGTACCCGCAGCATATAAAGTGTCTGCGCAAGCTTCTTTTTGCGCCGCTCTCCTTCCCTCCGGCCTCTGTTTAACAGCCATCCGAAATAAACCAGAAATGTGACAATCTCAACTCCGTTCAGTCCGAATATAATCCAGCGAATCCGAATCGTATCGGCAAACACCATGCGCTCCGGCACTGTCACCATAGCTGACCAGCGGTTGATACCGACGGGTTCATAATACATATAAAAATATTCTCCGGCTCCCTCGGACATTACCACCGTGTAGCCCGCCCGGCCCACCCGGATGTCTTCCCGGATGCTGACGGTAAATCCCCGCTTGGGGCTGCGGCCCTTCAGATGCGAATCATTGATGCTTCCCGGATCATCATGCCAGGTATCCATAATAAAGTCACCGGTCTCGCCGTCTACGATATACTGTTCGGCGGTATTGCCAAACGCCGTGCTGGCAAAACTGCCAGGCAGCGTTTCCAGGTCAACGATACCGTACAGGACGCCAAGTATTATGCCGTCCCGCTTAATCGGAACGGCATGATAAATATACTTAGTATTCTCTCCCGGAACGCCGCAAACGCCCGAAACATACGGCGCCTTCGCCGCCTCCGCTGCAAAATCCAGCATCCCTTCGAAATCACCATATTCCTTTCCCAAAGAAAGGAATACGTCCTCACCGGTGAGAATGCCGGCCGGCACAATGCCGCCCTGTTTTTCCAGCACTGACAAATGCGCCAGAGACTCCGGCGAGCCAATAGTCTCATAGCCCGCCAGTATTCCTGCCACCGCCTCCATTTTCTCACGGTCACTCTCCACCCGCATTTTGATTTCCTGCGCCAGCTGCTTGGCATCGCCCTGCAATATCTTCAGACTTGCATGTTCCGCGATCTGGTTAATCAATACGGAACAGACAGTCAGACAGACAGTCAGAATCCCCATTACCGCCAGCGCCGCCAGAATCTTTTTGTCAGAAAACCATTTTCTCATCTTTTTCCTTTGGATGCTTTTGTCTTGTCCGTCGGCCGTACCAGCACCAATGCAATAACGAGCGCCACGATATACAGAACAATCGTAGCATACAGAACACACTGATACCCGCTCGGATTTACGGTCAGAATCTCCACACTGCCGTCGGCAAGCGCATGTTCGATCTCTACCGGACTGCCAAACGTATTGACAATCCATGTCGCCATCTGATTACCGGTCAGACCCGCAAACCCCCAGGCCGACAAGGTAATGCCATGGATGGCACTGATATTTCCCATTCCGTAATGATCGGAGAGCAGTGTCGGCACATTGGAGAATCCGCCGCCGTAACCTGCATTGACAACAAAGATCAGCCCCAGTACAAGAGCGATCAGCAGCATATTGCCCTCTCCGTTTTTGATACCGCCCGTTACGAGTACGACACCGGTAAAGGCAATGGAAAGTATAAAGATAATCTTATAGATTGTATTTCTGTCCTTCATCGTATCCGCCCATGCGGAAAAACCCAGACGGCCGCCCGCGTTGAAAACTGCGGAAACGGTTGCGATAATGCCGGCTGCCCCGGCCAGACCGATACATTTTACAATCATTTTTTCCTGTGAGATCAGTGCAAGGCCGCAGGTAATATTGATATAGAACATCAGCCAGATACCGATATAATTAGCGATCGGCTTGGAACGGATTACGTCCAGCGCGCCCTGGCCCTTTTCCTGCTTTTTCGGTTCATGCCAGCCCTCCGGTTTTTTCAGCAACAGATGGCCCACAAACATCATGACAAAGTAAACGGCAGCCAAAATGAGGAACATCTTGTAGATGCCGCCCTCTCCCAGACCGCCCAGCATCGCCTGCATAATCGGGCTTGCAATCGCCTTGGCAGCACCGAATCCCGCCACGGCCAGACCGGTCGCCAGGCCCTTGCGGTCTTCAAACCAGAGCATCAGTGTCTTAACCGGCGACAGATAACCGGTCCCCAGACCGATTCCCATAATCAGGCCATAGCAAAGATAAATACCTGCCAGTGCCAGTGCACTCCCCTTGTGCTGTCCGCCATAGTAGATAAAAAAGCCTGTCCCTGCCATACCTGCAGCAAAGCAGATCGCTGCCAGCAGGGAAGATTTATGGATGTCCTTTTCCACAACATTGCCCAGAAATGCCGCCGACATTCCCAGGAAAAAGATAGCAAAACTGAACGCCCATTCGGTCGCCCCCTTGGAAAAGCCGATATAATCGGCAATCTCCTGACTGAAGATCGACCAGCAGTAAACCGTACCGATGCTGCAGTGCAGCAACAGTGCGGGGATTGCGGCGCGGAACCATTTATTGGTACGCCAGCCCCCTGTGTTCTTCATACCATTTTCTCCCATTTCTCATACTTCCTTTGTGTATTTTTCTGTTTATTATACACGATTCATTTTCAAGTTTCAACCCCTGCGGATCGCCGCCAGCGGACTGAGACGCATGGCACGCAGCGCCGGAAAAAATCCCGCCGCCATCCCGACAAAAACGGCAAAAAAAACGGAAGAAACCGCCAGCCAGAGCGGAATCCAGGAGAGGGTCATCTCCATCCCCATCCCCGCCACAACCCGGTTGATGACCAGCGAAATCAAAAAACTGAACGCAATGCCGATCAGTCCTCCGATCAGACCGATAAAGCCCGCCTCCATCAAAAACAATGTGCGTATATCACCCATGTCGCAGCCGATTACCTTCATAACGCCGATCTCTTTTGTACGCTCATAGATCGACATCATCATCGTGTTCGTAATCCCGATGGCCGCCACAATCAGCGAAACCGCACCGATGCCGCCCAGCACCGCCTGAATATAGCCGTACTGCTTTTTCATGGAGTCCACCCATTCCGTATTGCTGTAAGTCTGATAGCCCAGATCGGTCAGCCATTTCTGCACTTCGGCCACATTTTCCATATCGTCGACTTCCACATAAATCTCATTATAATAAAGCTGCTTATAAGGTTTGCCTGAAGCCGTCGCCGGCTGCCCGGGAATGACCTTTCCTCTGAAAATCCGTTTCAGATGTGCCTCCAGCGGCACGATATTACAGTACACATTCCAGCTGTAACTTTTATATGTATCCAGCCCGCCTTCCATCAGTCCCGCATACTGCGCGAGATATTTCTTAGGCGGCTTCACGCTGCCGCCCTGCTGTTGTCCGCCGTCGTTGTCGGAAGCGTTGTAATAGCTGTCCATATCATAGATCAGAAAAACGGAATCCTTTTCCAGATCAATGTCGGGAATCGTGCCGTCCATCCAGTAGCCGGAACCGGTGCGGCTGTTCATAAAGCCGGCCAGCACCTGATTACCGTACAGAAATGTCAGTTCCTCTTCCGAAACCGGCACTTCCCCGCCGGCCAGCGGAAAGTCCATCGCTTCCAGCGCCTCCCCGCTCATCCCCTGCAGTTCCAGGTAATTCTCATATGCGCCGCATTTTGCCAGCACCGAGACGGTAAGCACCGGCGAGGCAAGCGCAACGTGCGGATGCTGCCGGATCGTTTCCACCAGCTCATCGTCCAGACGCTTCCGATCCTTGTCCGAAGTCCCGCTGTCCATCATATAGCTGTCTGCTTCCCGTACCTCAACCGAAGTCAGACCGCCGTTATTTTCTATATCCTGCATTGTGGAGCGGTTCAGTCCCAGTCCCAGAGAAACCATAACGACGATGGAAGCCGTGCCAATCACCACGCCAAGTACCGTCAAAACGGTCCGCACTTTCCGTTTCCAGAGACTTCCCGCACTCATCAGCAAAAGATCGCCAAACCGCATACTACTCTCCCTTGTTTTCCGCATCCGCTTCCCTGGCCAGATCAGCCAGATCTTCCTCCAGTTCCTTCTGCGCTTTTCTCTTTTTTCTCTGTTTTATAATGACGACGATGACCACGACGGCAAGCACAATGCCCCCGGCGATACATACGGGAAAAATCGGGAATCTCTTTTGTTCTTCCGGCGGCATATCCTCCGGTATATATGACATGTCATCGATCATTTCTTCCTCCACAAACAGAGAAATCTGTGTTTCCACTTCCGTCACTTCCCCGGCATCATTTTCATACGAAATCACCGTTTTTATCATGCCGTCGTCCATCGTCGGCGTCTCGCCGGTCAGCATGGCATCGACACTGCCGGTTGCCCCGGATTCGAGTTTCCCCACGAAACAGTCACCGCCGGACACCGTCTCATCCTCAAACCGTACTTTTACGTTATACAGTGTCGTCTTCCCCGTGTTGTACACATTAAATATTACATTCGCCTGACTGCCGACCGTCACCGCTTCGGGGAGCACTTCCGCCGTACTGTATTCCACCCGGGAGAGCTGTTTGACCGGAACCGACAGGCTTGTCAGATTTTCATACGGATTGCAGTCGCTGTCTTCATATTTCATCGTCATATCGATGGCATAGGGTTTTTGCACCAGATCGGCCTTGGCCGACATCTCGATCTGCAGCTTCGTCTCGCCGCCGGAGGGAATCGAAGGCACATAGATCGTATTCGAACCCGAAGTCGGCAGAAAAGAGGCATACAACGTCTTGTCATCCTCCCCCTCCTCGGCTGCCTTCAGGTCAAACTCGATATTGGAGACTGCCGTCCGGGAGGAAGTATTCTTTACATGAATAGTCAGCATAAACGTACTGCCCGCATACACATCCTTCGGTTCCGTTTCAAATCCCGTTACGATAATGCGGGGTGTGGACAGCTTCTCCTCCTCTTCCTCCTCGTCGATGGAACCACTGTCCGCCTTGCCGATTGTCTTGATATACGTCGTCAGCACCGCCTTTTCGGGTTTTCCCTCCCGTTCATAGACGATATTAAAATCCAGTTTATAATAACCGGTCAGCACATCCTGACGCGTCGCCAGCGCATAGCGCACCTCCCCGTGATTGGCATACGCCTCCTCCATCGTACTGCTGCCGGGAATCTCCGCGATCTCCTCCGCATACCCGGTACGGCTGATCTCAAACGGCCATTCCTTTACGGAATTGGAGATAACCGGCGTTACGATCACATTGGTGATCTTTTCCGTACCGAGATTCAGAATCGGCAGGATCAGCACGACGCCTTCCCCGTACTGCGCGACCGGCGAATCATACATGTTCCCGACGGCCAGATAATCGATCGTGGACTGCGGCCGTCTGGAGAGACATTTCTCCACATAAGCGTCCATCAACGCCTTTGTCTCCGAGACGTGAATATCCACCTGTGATCTCGTAATATCATCCGTTCCCGCTATGTAATTTCTGGCGTCATTGCATATCTTTTCCAGATCTTTGAGCTGTTCACTACTCAGATCGTCGCCGTTGACCAGCTTGACATTTTTATAATATGTCGAGAGGCGGTTTACCGCGTCCGCAATCTCATCGTCCGTGGCCTCGTCCGAATATTCGTCGTCCCGGTCGGCACAGACCGTTATCTGCGGTGCAAGCAGCAGCATGCACAACAGAAAAAATCCCATCCGCTTCTTCCATGTTTTCATTTTTTCTCTCTCCCCGTCTGTTCTTCAATCCTGGTTATTTTCCCGTCTTTGATATGAAAGATACGATCGGCAAATCCCGCCAGCTCATTATCATGCGTTACCATAATCAAAGTCTGCCGTTTCTCCCTTACAACGCGCTGCATCAGTTCCATAACTTCCCTCGATGTGCGCGAATCCAGATTACCGGTCGGCTCGTCGGCAAAGATAATCTCCGGCTCCACCACAAGCGCCCGCGCCACACCCACACGCTGCTGCTGCCCGCCGGACATCTGCGTCGGCTTATGCTTTTTGTACTTTGTCAGCCCTACCATATCCAGCATTTCCTCCGCCTTTTTCACCCGCCGTCTGCGCTCCATGCCCTGAAACGTCAGCGGCAGCGCCACATTCTCCACCGCGTTCATCGTATCCATCAGGTTAAACGACTGGAAAATAAAGCCGATATGCGCCTGCCGGAACCGCACCAGTTCATTTTCATTCTTCCGCTCCATATGCTCTCCGGCAATCACGATCTGCCCTCTCGTCGGTTTCTCCAGACCGGCCAGCATATTCAGCAGCGTCGATTTCCCCGAACCGGAAGCTCCCACGATCGAGCAGAATTCCCCCCTGCCAATCGTAAAATCCACCCCGTTCAGTGCCCGCACCTTCGTCTCTCCGACCCGATATATTTTATACAAATCTCTGACTGTTATGACATTTGCACTGTTTTTCATAATCTCTCCGATGACTGCACCGTTTCACGGCTCCCCCTTTTGCGTACCCCATCTACTATATCATATATTGATCGGAAAAACCTTAAATTTTCATTAATCTTTGCGAACGGTTTCGCCCGATTGCCGGATATGTTTTCTGATTCGTGTCTCCGTTTCCTTGTTGCTCCCGCGAAAATATGCTATACTGTATTATTACAATGACGCAGGTAGTTCCGGGATACAGAGCCGGAACACAGAAATCATCCGAAAAATAAAGGGGGAATATCATATGCAAAGCAAAAAGGGAAAACAGCGTTTTCTCCTTCTGCTTCCGGCCATGCTGCTGGCGTTTTTACTGACCGGCTGTACGCGGGAGACGGCAGCGGAGGCAATCGGCAAGGCGCAGGAAAGTCTGCAAAGCATTGAGAGTATGCGCTATACGCTCACCATGGATACGAAAATGTCGGCGGAAGGCCAGACGGTACAGATGAAGACGCTGGCCGGTGTGGACTATATTCGGGAACCGCAGCAGATGAAAATGGAAATAGCCAGCAAAATCAACGGCGTCGGCGGTATCAATATGATCTCTTATATGACGGAAACCGACGGGGTCTATACGCTTTACTCCGGTCTCGATATGGGAGAGCAGACCTACTGGCAGAAGTCGGAACCGGAAAATACCGACTCCTTTACACAATATAACGCCGAATCAAACCTCGAACTCTATCTCTCCTGCGCCGAGCCCTTTGAAGCCGCCGGGGAGGGGACGCTGTCCAACGGAATGGAAACAATCCGCTATAACGGAATTCTCTCCGGGGAGCAGCTCGAAAAGGTGATCGTAAACGCCGGTATCTCTTCCCAGATGGAGAGCATGGGCTTTGATGCGTCCCTGACACAGGCCATGTTCCGGGAGCTGGGCGATCTGCCGATCAGCATCTGGATTGAAAAAGACACCTATATGCCCGTGCAATACGAAATGGATATGACGGCTGTTATGCAGGGAATGATTTCCGGGATGATGAAAAGCCTGAATAACGGCACATCGCCGGATATTACGGTAGACAGAGTTTATATCTGCATGACAGTACAGTCCGTCAACGATGTGGACCATATCGAAATTCCCGAAGAGGCGCTTGCCGCAGAATCTGCCGAAGCCGGAGGAGCCATGGAGACGCCGCAGCTCGTCGAACAGGAGCTGACCGATGAAAATTATCAGACTTTCTTCCGGCCGGCAACGGATTTCGGATATGAATATGTAGGCCGCGCTTACTGCAAAGCGCCGCAGGATATGTTCGGAAAAGAATCCTTTCTCGATGCCTACCTGCCATACGGCGACAATCTGACATATTCCGAGGACGGACAGACACTCTGGTCCTCCGCCCACGGCATGCTGGTGCTGCAGACTACCGCTTATACGGAAGAAGACGCACGGGCCGTCGTGGAACAGGCCTATCAGGAGCTTGTGGATTCGGGCATTGATTTCCTCGAAGGAGAAGTCGGTGAAACACAATACGACGCTTCCTATGACATTGCCTTCAAGCCGGTCGGCTACTATGAGGACACCGAAAACGGAAAGCAGCCGCGGATCGCCGTGCTCTATGCGGATAACAAGCAGGAGCACTATTATCTGTACGCGCAGATCACCTATCTGCCGGAGCAGTTCGACGAGCAGTACCCTCAAATGCTGGAAGAACTGAGGGATGCCTTCGGCCTGTCCCTTCCGCAATACACATTAAGTGAGTTCTACTGATCCCGCAGGCGCAAACCATTCGGGCGGCAATCCGCACAGACGCGAATTGCCGCCCGCTCTATGTCCCGGCAGTACTGTATGCCACGATCAGCAGTTCCACAGCCAGCACATCGTTCATCTTACCCGTTTTCACCCGCTCTTCCGCCTCCACGCAATCACGCAGCGCCTTCCGCAGATCTTCCGTCTCAAACCGCGCGGCCTGAGCGGCATATTTGCCGATCAGAAAATCCCGCAATCCTGTCCTAACCGCGGTGGTATGATTATCACAGCCCTTTTTCCGGCATTCCTTGACCTGCAGGAGCAGATTAAACTGCCGGGCGATGAGAAACAAAATCCGCATCGGCGGTTCTTTCAGCGCCAGCAGATCATAATACAGCTCCAGCGCCCTTTTCTGCTTTCTGTCCGCAATGGCATGAATCATATCGAATATCTGGTTTGTCACTCTGCGGACACAGACGGCATCCATATCCGCCGCCGTAATCCGCGCTCTGCCCATTGTGTAACAAAACAGCTTTTCCAGCTCCGCCCGGATATTTTCCATATCCGTCCCCGTTTTTTCCAGAAAATAGCGGATGTCTTCATCGGTAATCCCCTTTTTCTCTTTCGCTGCCAGTCCCGCGATCCAGCGGCGCAGCGTCCCCATATCCTGCACGGCAAATTCCGCAATCCGCCCTGCCGCTTTTATCTCCTTATACAGTCTGCTTCTTTTGTCGATCTCGGTTTCCACAAAGACAAGATACGCCGTTTCGGCCATATCTTTTATATATTCCGCCAGCGTTTCACCGCCCTTTTTCAGCAGACCGCTGTTTTCCAGGACAATCACCCGCCGCTCTGCCAGAAAAGGGAGCGTCTCTGCCAGATCAATAATCTCCCCGGGCACAATCCCCTTCCCCTCAAAATAATGGCAGTTCATCGTATCCCCGCCGGCCAGCGCATCGCGCAGTCTGTCACGATACTGCCTGCGCAGATAGGCTTCCTCACCCCAGAGCAGATATACCTGCTTCATGGTTCCTGATTTGATGTCCTCGTTTAACTGTTTCATTGTCACGTCTCACTTTCTCTCCAAAGTGTAACATATGCCAATCATAAAGTCTATTCCCCGCCGGAAATCTCTCCCGTCACGATCTTTTCTCCCACAATCCGCAGCCACACCGCGCCGCTGTCTTTCGTCACACGGACAATGCTTCCCGCATCCCGCAGGCGTTTCAAAGTTTCGGCATCGGGGTGTCCATAGCGGTTCCGTGCACCGCAGGAAATATATGTCACGGACGGACGGCACAGAGACAGAAACGATTCTCCGCAGGAAGCGGCGGAGCCGTGGTGCCCCGCTTTGAGCAGCGTCACCGGTTTCCATCCGTTCCGGCCCGCCGGCTCCAGAACACGTTCCGTCAATTCCCGCTCCGCCTCCCCGTCCAGATCCCCGGTAAACAACGCGGAAAAAGCGCCTTTTTGCAGATACAAAACAAGGGAGGCCGCATTTTTGTCCGCATAACGCACACCCCTTTGCGGATGCATGCAGACAACGGAAAAACCGCCCAGAGTCATCCGGTCGCCGGCTCCCATCGTACAGACGCGAATCCCGGCGGCCCGCGCTGCGGAAACCATTTCGCGATACGCCGCATCCGGCTTATCCAACGCAGGCAGAACAAGCGTCCCGATCGCCATCCGCTCTGCCTTTCCGGTCCGTATCAGCGTTTCCACGCCATTGATATGGTCGGCATCCATATGTGTCAGAAACACATAGGAAAGCGTACGGATGCCCTGTGATTTCAGACAGGGCAGCAGCGTATATTCCGCCAACTTTTTCTCCGATGTGCTGCCGCCGTCAATCAGCATGGCTGTTCCGTCACTGCATTGTATCAGCGCCGCGTCTCCCTGTCCGACATCCAGCACCGTAATCGTATCACCGATCCGTGCCGGAACGGTCAGTACCCACAGCGCGCCGGCCAGCACAAAAACGGCCAGTCTCTTTGTCATATATTTCCCCAGCGCCGCAAAGAAAAGCAGCAGGCCGTAATACAGTATCATCTGTCCCGGGGCCGGTGCGCCCGTGCGCCAGAGATTTCCCGGAAGCCCGTCCAGCAGACCGCATCCCTCCCGAAACAGCCACAGGATCCCGTGCACCGGATAAAACAGCAGCTTTCCGAGCGGCACAAAAACCATCCCTGCCAAAAGCGCACTGACTCCCGCCGCCATCACCACCCCCATCAACGGGATTACCAGCAGATTCCAAAACAGCGCATACACAGGAAACTCATAAAATGCCGTCAGCAAAACAGGCAGCGTAAAAAGCGAAACCGACAGACCGCCCAATAGCGGCCTGCAAAAGCGGCCGTCCCAGAGGCGGCGCAGACGGGGATATAAAAGCTCCAGTCCCAGTATCGCCCCATGAGACAGCAGAAACCCGCTCTGTTTCAAAAGCAGGGGATTTCCCAACGCCAGTATAACGGCAGAAACCGACAATGATGTCAGTCTGTCACAGCTGCGTCCTGTCAAATCCGCCAGCAGGGAAAGCAGAAACATCGTTCCCGCCCGCCGGGCAGAAGGGCTTGCATTTGTCATCACAAGATACGCTATGAGCACACTGCCCGCCAGACTTGCGGCCGCCGCGGCCGGAAGACACATTCTTCGCAAAATCCGGTACAGTCCCATGCCGAGAAAGGAAATATGCAGCCCGGAAATCGCAAGAATATGAGAGATGCCGCCCCGCTGATACCGCGTCTTTAAATCCGGCTGCAAACATGTCTTATCGCCGAGCAGCACCGCCCGCATCACACCGGAGTCCGCGCCGCACACCCGATCCAGAATCCCCAGCATATATTGTCTGCCAAGATGCAGGCCCTGCCGAATGCGGCTGCCATCATATCCCCGCCGGATCACTTCCGCCTTTTTCACACAAAAGGATAGCCCCAGCGAACCGTAATAAGCGCCGGCATCAAACCCGCCCGGATTGCGCCGGCCGCGAAAATGTTCCGCCTCTCCGCGGATTACAATCGTCTCCCCGCAATCCGGTGTCTCCTGCCCTGACGCCATATAGCATAAAATGCCGTCCGCATGCCGGATTTTTGCTGAATCCGATACTGTTTTGTTTGTCTCAGGAAAGATTCCGTCACAGAACGAGACGGAATATAAAGAAAGAATGATCTGTTTCTGCCCGCTGCCGTCCGCCTTTTCTTCGATCTGCCCCACCACACCGGATGCAACGAGATACCCGTCCCGGATTTTTTCACGGGGCGGGTATCCCATACAAAGCAGTACGAACAAAAAAGCCAGCACACAGGCGCAGCATTTACACAGGGTATACCGCCGCAATCCTGCCTCCTTTTCTCACTCGATCAGTTCCAGATTCCGCTCAAAAATGGTGGAGAAGGGAATGCTCTCACGGTAGGTGCCTTCCGTATTGCCATTGATGGAAATCTGTACTTTGTTTACATTGGGAAGTTCCACAAGGGAATTGGTAATGGAATATATGGTGACTTCCGAAGATACGTTTGTCATCTGTGTCAGGAAATTCTCATTGAGATTGACGTAACAGATACCGTCTTTTACCGTCACATTGTTGATCTTTGTCTCCGGATTGACAGTCGGAAAAAGTTCTTCATTGTTCGGTCCTTTAATCAGCTGTTCCACCACCAGTTTTTCCATGGAAATATTCGTATTATAGACCACCGAACGGCTCGCTTCGATCAGCTTTGTGCCGCTTTCATCCGTGAAATACAGCGTCAGCCGTGCCCGCTCATAGGTATTGATCTCGTCACCCGCGTTATCGATAAACATCGATGCCTCCATAATGCCGATCGGATTGCCCGACCGATCCGTCAAAGGCTCGTTGCGCACTTTCATCGAGACATACTCAACCGCGTCCAGCTGGGTCAGTGTACGGACAAGCGCGGCCCGTGTCAGCACTTCTGCCGCCGGATCCAGATTCCGGTAATTTTCGTCCACGGTCAGAATAACCTGCCCTTCATCCAGCACCGCATCCAGCAGGGAAAACGCGCTGCTGATAACCGCCTTATTGTCCGCGTCGTCCGGCGCCTGTGACATAAGCAGCAAAAGTTCCCCGATCTGTCCGCTGGTCTCCTCTGCCTCCAGCACATAGGGTTCTCCGATAATCCGGGTTTCTTCTTTATTCAGATAATATACATTGACAGGCTGTTTTCCGTCCGTATCGCCGCTCTGTCCGCATCCTGTCAGAAACAGCATCGTCAGAAGCAGCATCATAACCGCCGAAGCCCCGTCCCTTCTCTTTTTCCTCACTCTCCGCCGCCTCCTTTACACCGGATGAATCAGGGGAATCTTTACGTTAAATACCGTTCCTTTCCCTTCTTCACTCATCACTTTGATGGAACCCCGATGCATCAGAATCACGCTCCTTGTAATGGCAAGTCCCAGGCCCGTACCGCCAATCTCCCGGGAATGGGATTTATCCACCCGATAAAACCGCTCATAAATATGTTCCTGCGCCTCCTCGGGAATCCCGATTCCGGAATCCGCCACTTCCACGGAAAAAAACTGATGGTCGGCATCCAGCGTCACTTTGACCCATCCCGACGGATTGTTATACTTTATGGCGTTTTCCACCAGATTGGACAGGGCAAGCGTCAACTTCACTTCGTCCACCTCGGCCGTAACCGGGCGGATACTCTCGAAAATAATCTCTATCTCCTTTCTCCGCGCGATTGGGCGCAGCCGCTTCAGAATCAATTCCAGCAGTTCGTTGACATCGACCGACGTGACATTTAAATCGGCCGCTTTTTTATCCATTTTAACGAGTGAAAGCAGATCGTTGATAATCTTATTTTCCCGTTCGATCTCATTGGCAATATCCGTCATAAATTCTTTGTACAGCTCCGCCGGTACTTCTTCCTGCATCAGCAGAGAATCCGCCAGCACCTTCATGGAAGTCAGCGGCGTTTTCAACTCGTGGCTCACATTGGATACAAACTCCTGCCGGGAATCATCCAGCACCTTCATCCGGCCGAGAAGCTGGTTAAACGCATCCACGATATGCTCCGTCTCCACATAATCGTTGACAGAAATCTGTTCGTCGGTAAAGCCCGCTTTGACATCGTTGATCGCCTGTGTCACCCGCTCAAAAGGAGCCGTCAACAGTTTTGCCAGCGCAAAGGCTATGGCTACAATAAAGACAAGAGCAATCAGTTCCGCAATCAGCGCCCGTCTGTTGAGAATATCCAGCGTAGTCATTATCGTATTGGTGGAAACGCTGGAAAGAATAACGCCCTCGGCCAGATTCGCTTCTTCCGTCTCTTCCGGTTTCGCCCCCGCACCCGCGCTTACAACCGTGTCCACAATCGGCGTGGTAATCTCGATATATCCGTTCTTTCTGTCATAATTGGTCGTTGAAGTGCCCTTAAAACACATAATCACTTCCTCGGAAATGACCGTTTTGCCTTCGCTGATCCCATATGTATCTTTGATAACTTTGAAATTTTTGTCGATAATCAGCACCCGGCCGTCGTACAGATTGGAAAGCTGATCGAGCTCCGAATTGACCACCTCCGATGAAGTGTCGTGCAGATACCCGTAAATAATCAGATGATTGGCCAGAATTTTAAACTGATTCTGTACATCCGCGATCCGTACATTGATTGACCGGTCTTCGTAGCTTTGCAGAATTGCATAGCGCATCCCCGTACTGGGGATAATGCCTGCCAATAATATGATAAAGAAAAGCCGCGCTTTCAGACTTCGCAGAATTTTAATTTTTCCAAGAAACGCTTTCCATTTTGCAACCATCTGTCAGCTCCGTCAATTTTTAAAATAATAGCCAACGCCCCACTTCGTATAAACATACTTCGGTTCACTGGGATTGGTCTCGATCTTTTCCCGCAGGCGCCGGATATGCACATCCACCGTCCGCACGTCCCCCGGATAGTCGGCGCCCCATACGATTTTCAAAAGGCTTTCCCGGCTGTAAACCTTGTTCGGATTTAAGACAAGCAGTTCCAGCACCTCAAACTCCCGCGCCGTCAGATTGATTTCCCGCCCGGAGATGGTAACTCTTCTGTTGTCACGGTCGATCTGCAGATCACCGGACGAGAGCACCCGGTTCTCCGGCGGCCCGCTTTTGCGCCGCGCGGTTGTCCGGCGCATAATGGCCTTGATCCGCGCTTTCACTTCCAGTATATTAAAAGGCTTGGTGATGTAATCGTCCGCACCGTATTCCAGTCCGAGTATCTTATCCATATCCTCGCCTTTGGCCGTCAGCATCACAATCGGAACCGACGAAAACTCCCGTATCTGCTGGCACACTTCCAGTCCCGTCAGCTTCGGCAGCATAATATCCAGAAGAATGATGTCGTACGTATTCTGCCTCGCCTTCTCCAGCGCTTCTTCTCCGTCGTAGGCACATTCCACTTCCATTCCGTCCTGTTCCAGACTGAAACGGATTCCCTTCACAATCAGTTTTTCATCGTCTACAACCAAAACACGATTTGCCATTTTTCCCTCCGGCAGTGCATATCCCCGCACCCTGCTTCGCATTACCGCGCCGCGGTGATATGCGCTTTTATTTTTTCATAATTGCTCTGTCCGATGCCGCTTACCTTCATAATATCTTCTGTCCGGGCAAAATCCCCATGCTCGCTGCGATATGCTATAACCGCCTGCGCTTTTGCCTTTCCGATGCCGGGCAGAGAGCAAAGCTGTTCCTGCGTGGCAGTGTTAATATCGACCAGAGCGCTTTCCGATGCCGGCGTCTCCGCTATACCGGATGTCCGGGGATATTCCAATCCCGCCTGTTCTCCGGCGCCATATCTCCCGCCCTGCCGCGGCTGCGCACCGCTTTCGGCCTCCGCTTCCCGCATTGTGGGAATCCATATTTTCAGCCCGTCCGCCACGGCCTGGGCCTGATTCACATAATCCTCACAGGCATCTTCCACAAACCCGCCAGCTTTCTCGATCACGGCAAATATCCGGTCGCCTTCCGCCATCCGGTAGACGCCCGGTTCCCTGACCGCACCACAGATATGGACATAACACGGCGCTCCGATCCCCGCCGTCTCTCCGGCGGCGCTTTCCGCCGGATTTCCTGCAGCCGCAGCGCTGTCGGATGCTGTCTGCGCCTGCTGTACTCCCGTGTCAAAACCGTTTTCCGGCCCGCCGGGCGCTTCTTCCGCAGCGCTGCCCGCTGCCTGCGCCAGTACGATTTCATCCAGGCCGTCCGCCGTTTTCGCCGTGCATCCGCACAACAATACCGCAATACAGCACGACAGTATAATCCGTGTTCTTCGTATCCTGTTATCGTTATTCATTTTTGACCCCTTTCTCTGCAAAAGGAGCCTTTCGCTGACTGTATTTATTGTATTAAAAAAGCGGAGGAAATGCAAGAAATATTTTTACCGGCGGTTTCTGCGCGGACCCTCAGTCCCATTTAAACAGTACAACCCCTGCAATCGCCACTGCCATGCCGATCACTTTACGCATCACAAGCGGCTCCCGTTCCACGCCGAACACCCCTGTCAGTTCGATCAGATACGCAACGATCAACTGTGCAATCACGATCAGCATCGCCGCTTTCGCCGGGCCGAGCATATCCATGCTGCGGATCACCGTATATGTGATAAACGCACCGATCGCGCCGCCGAGCAGCATATATTTCGGCTTTACCTGAAATACGCTCAACAGAGAACTTCTGTCCGTACAGCCCCAGGCGGCCAGACAGACAAGCAGCGCCGTAAACTGAACAAACGCACTCGCTATCCAGATACTCGACGCTTTCGTTACCTGCGTGTTAAACACTCCCTGCACACTCATCAGCGCGCCCGAGAGCAATGCTATGATCCATCCTGCCATATGAAAAATCCCCTTTATATCATTCGATAATAAGATTCCGCAATCCATCCAAATCTTATTTATATCCCAAACGGAATTTTTCATACATAAATCAGTGCAAAAGCTTTTTGCAGCGGGACTTTCCGCCAATGGCAGGCTCGTTTTCCCATCCTGTTTTTCCGGCAATCATGTCGGCTAATTGCGACACTTCTGTCAGTTCCGTTTCCGGCAGTGTCTTGCGCTTTCTTGCCAAAATAATACCCTTCCATTCCCTGAGACGCTACGAAAGCTGTTGTCTCATCTGGTCAGCCAGTTCCCGCAAAAGTGTCTCGACATCCTCGCCCGTCCAGATACGCGAGAAGCAGACTTCGAGCTGTATCCAGAAATTGCCCGCGCCCAGAAGCTTTGGCATGGAAATGGAACTTTCGTACTCGTCCATAAATTCCGCCACACTTCTGTTATCATATAAAACGCCGTACCGGGACGCAATCTTTCCCGTGTTCTCATACAGTTTATCGGCATGGTTTTTCGTCAGAAAAGCCGCAAAATCATTGGCAGTCTCTCCTTTTTCCGAATACCCGTTGATTACGATACCGTTTGTGACAGACAGGCTCCGGCCCTTCAGATCCGCCGTCAGATCCGGCATAACCGTAATGCCGTATTCATACGGGAAATCACCGTTTTCTTTCGCTTCCTCCAGCCTTGCCACCGCATCGGTCGTAGCTACGGTCATCACGATCTTACCGTCGATAAAGTCCTGCAGGACCGTGTCGTAGGTCACTTCTTTGGTATCAATGGAAAAATACTGGTTCAGATTCTGGTAAACTTCCAGACAGGCTTTTGTCTGGCTGTTGTCAATATCCACCTGCGTCGGATCGTCGCCGGCTTCTCCGCCCACAATCATATAATTGCCGGTAAAATAATAATTATAGAAAATATCCGAGACAACCCATTGAAATACCGCCTCCACCTGCTCGGGCGCATCGTATTCATCCGCAAACGCCAGAATATCATCGATCGTGCGCGGCACTTCCCGCTCCGCCTGTTCCATATAGGTCTTATTATACAGGAATGCACTCGTCTCATAATAAAACGGATACGCCACATATTTTTCCCGGTATGTCACCGCGTCCAGCGCCGTCTGCGGAAACGTATCGGTATTACAGATCCCGCCGTCCGCAATCTGCGTCGCCAGTCCTGCCAGATACGCCCGCTCCAGGCTGTCGTTGCTGATTACATACAGGTCCGGCATCTGCGGGGAATCCTCCGCAGGATGCACGGAGGCATTGTTAATCGCTTCCAGATATTCATGCCCCGTCTGCAGCACCGGAATGACATGATTGCCGCTCTCCTCATAGTAGGCAGCCGATACATTGGTCAGGTAATCGGTCAGTGCATCGTCCGCATACCAGAAGTACAGCGTTTCCCCGGAAGCAAAAATCGTCTCCCGCACTTCCTTTTCCTGTGTCTGCGGAATCGTCTCCGCCGCCAGGGCAGCGCCGGCCAGCAGCAGCAATATCAAAGTCAGTGATATAAGTTTTTTATACGGATGCATGTGATTCCCCCTGATATTCCCGCAGGCTCTCTTCCAGAATCGCGATCATCTCATCCACGTGTTCCCGGCCGATCACAAGCGGCGGTATCAGGCGGATTACGGAAGGGCCGGCATTGATCGCAATCAGGCCGCGCTCCATGGCCCCGGCTATGATGCCGCTCACGGGTCCCCGGCAGGCGAGTCCCTGCAGCAGACCGCTGCCGCGCCGTTCTGTGATACAATCGTATTTTCCGACCAGATCATCCAGCCGCGCTTCCAGATACGGAGCCGTTTCTCTTACATGTTCCACAATATGATTTTCTTCCATCAGATCGATCATTTTGGATACGGCCGCCGCCGCAAAAGGATTGCCGCCGTACGTCGTCCCGTGATCGCCGGCCTCCAGCGAATGCGCACCGACCTTCTCCGTCATCAGAAAGGCACCGACCGGCACGCCGCCGCCCAGCGCCTTGGCCGTCGTCATAATATCCGGCTTCACGCCATAGCCCTGCCACGCAAAATATTGGCCGGTCCGCCCCATGCCGCACTGTATCTCATCCAGAATCAGCAGGACATCCCGCTCGTCGCATATCCTGCGCAGTTCCTGCAAAAATTCCCTCCGAGCCGGGTAAATGCCGCCTTCCCCCTGCACCGTTTCCAGAATCACGGCGCAGGTTCGGTCCGTTATCTGTGCTTTCACGCTCCCGGCATCGTTCATGTCCGCGAAACGGATATTGCCGATCATCGGTGCAAAGGCTTCCCGGTATTTGGGCGTACCCGTTACCGAAAGGGCCCCCATCGTACGGCCGTGGAACGAATGGTTCATGGCAATGATCTCATGATCCGTCCGTCCGTCTTTTCGATAGGCATATTTCCGGGCCGTCTTAACCGCCCCTTCCACCGCCTCCGCACCGCTGTTCGTAAAAAATACCCGGTCCATGCCGGAAATCTTTTTGATCTTTTTCGCCGCCTCGACGGCCGGTACATTGTAATAATAATTGGATGTGTGCAGCAGCTTGTCAATCTGGGCTTTCAACGCATCGTCATAATCCCGGTAATGATACCCCAGGGCAAAAACACCGATGCCCGACGCAAAATCCAGGTACTTTTTTCCCTCCATATCATACAGATACACGCCTTCGCCCCGCTCCAGCACGATCTGATACCGGTTATATGTGTGCAGCAGCGCCGCTTCCGCCTCCGCAATCACTTCCCTCATCATAAAGCCTCACCCTCCTCGTCGAGAATAATCGCCGTTCCCACGCCATGATTCGTAAAAATTTCCAGAAGCAGGCAGTGCGCAATCCGGCCGTCCAGTATATGAACCCGGTTCACGCCGCCCCGTATCGCGGAAATGCAGTTGTGCAGCTTGGGCAGCATGCCGCCGCCGATAAAGCCGTCGACGAGCAGCTCTTCCGCCTGCGATACCGTCAGTCTGGAGAGAAAGGAAGACTTGTCGTTGATGTCTTTGTACAGTCCTTCAATATCTGTCAGAAACGCCAGTTTCTGCGCATTTACCGCTTTCGCGATCGCGCAGGCCGCATCGTCCGCATTGATATTATACGACCGGAAGTCACCGTCCAGCCCCACAGGCGCCACGATAGGCAGGAAATCCTTTTCCAGCAGGTCAAACAATATCTTGGGATTTACCGCCGTCACTTCCCCCACATAGCCTATGTCCTGCCCGTCCGCATATTTTTTCTCTACCGTCAGCAGACCGCCGTCCTTGCCGCTGACACCCACCGCTTTCACGCCGAGTTCCTGTACCATGGTGACAAGGCTTTTGTTCACTTTGGAGAGCACCATCTCCGCCAGCTCCATCGTCTCTTCATCCGTCACCCGCAGACCGTTTACAAAACGGGATTCCTTTCCGATCCGGCCGACCCACCGGCTGATTTCCTTTCCGCCGCCGTGTACGATTATCGGTTTGAATCCGACCAGTTTCAGCAATGTCACATCCTTGATGACATTCTCCTGCAGCTCCGCATTGCTCATGGCGCTGCCGCCGTATTTTACGACAATAATCTTGCGGTTAAACTTCTGAATATACGGCAGCGCCTCAATCAGCACTTCCGCTTTCCGCAGAATCGATTCCATTTCCCTGTCACCCATTTCCATAATCTCCTCACCTTTTCCCATATCCGTTACGAACGGTAATCCGCGTTGATTTTTACATAGTCATATGTCAGATCACAGCCCCATGCACAGGCAGACGCTTCCCCCATCTTCATATCGGCGATAATCGTCACCTCCGGCTGCGCCAGAAGTTTTCCGGCTTCCTCCTCGCTGTAGTCCACAGCCTGTCCGTCCCGGTAAATCAGCATCTTCCCTTCCCTGCCCGCAAAGTACAGTTCCATCCGCTCCGGGTCAAAGAGCGCCCCCGAGTACCCCAGGGCACAGAGAATCCTGCCCCAGTTGGCGTCATGGCCGAAGATTGCCGCCTTTGTCAGGCTGGAACAGATTACGGATTTTGCCAGCTTTTTCGCATCTTCTTTGTTATCCGCACCGATCACCTGCACTTCCAGCAGAGCGGTTGCGCCCTCGCCGTCGCCAGCCATCTTCTTGGCCAGTGTCTCATTGACATCGTGCAGCGCACGGCAGAAACGCGCATAATCTTCTCCCTTTTCGGCAATCACCGGATTGCCCGCCTGTCCGTTTGCCAGCACAAGCACCGTGTCGTTCGTCGAGGTATCCCCGTCAACCGAAATCATATTATAGGTGTCCTGCACATCGCTGCGCAGCGCTTCCTGCAGCAGTTCCTTTGTGATGCAGACATCCGTCGTGACAAATCCGAGCATCGTGCACATATTGGGATGAATCATCCCCGAGCCCTTGCACATGCCGCCGACGGTAACGCGCTTTCCGCCGATCTCCACGGTCACAGCCGCTTCCTTGGACACCGTATCCGTCGTCATAATGGCATGCGCCGCCTCCGCGGCCGCTTCCCGCGTATCCGCAAGCATCCCGGCCAGCGCGTTTACTCCGGCAAGAATCCGCTCCATCGGAAGCTGCATTCCGATCACGCCCGTCGAAGCCACCAGCACACTGTCTTCCGGTATCTGCAGCGCCTGCGCCGCCGCCTGCGCCGTCTCCCGGCAAAACCGATACCCCTGCTTTCCCGTGCAGGCATTGGCAATCCCCGAATTGACGACAATGCCGTGTACGGCCTGCCCGCCCGATACAATCTTCTTATCCCACATCACGGGCGCCGCTTTTACCACATTGCTCGTAAATACCCCCGCCGCCACGCACGGAAACGCACTGTAGACAAGCGCCATATCATTTCTGCCCTGATACTTTATCCCTGCTGCCGCGGCGGCCGCCTGAAAACCGGCCGCCGCGGTGACACCGCCCGCAATAACCTCCGGCATACCTTCCTGTTTTTTCCGCTCCGCCTTATCCATCCTGCTTTTCTCCCTTTCTATCGGTTAAATGCCACAATATTTTCCCGGTTTAACACAAAATCATAATAATTCAGATCTTCCCGCTTCGTCCAGCCGATTTTCTTCCAGAAGGCATTTCCCACATCATTGACCGTAAAAGCGATCAGGGAAACCTTGCTGATCTTTTCCCGTTTCAGGGCTTCCATCGCAAAAACCACCATGGCCGTGCCGATACCCCGCCTCCGGTAATCCGCCGAGACACAGACATGATACAGGCACCCCCGCCTGCCGTCATGTCCGCAGAGTATGGCGCCCACGATTTTGCCGTCTTCCTCCGCCACCACACTGCTGTGCGGATTTCGCAGCAGAAAACGCTCCACCCCTTCTCTGGAATCGTCAAGGCTTCGCATCGCAAACCCCTTTACCCCCATCCACAGCCTGTATATCGCGTCGTAGTCTTCTATTTTCATCTCCCGTATCATGTCGGTTTCCTCTTTTTCTTTCCCGCCGCGCCGCGCGTTCCGCCGCCCGGCCGCTTCTTCGTCATGCGCGCAGACGGCATTTCCTCCCGCACGGTGCGTTTCTCCGTCTGCTTTTTCCCCGCCGGACGCCGTTTCTTTGCCGGCCGCTTTCTGTCCGAAGCCTTCCTCTCCCCGGACGCCGCCCGTCGCTTCTGCTCCTCCAGTGCCTTGGTATGGGCCGGGTCACGAAGCAGATAACACTTCCTTCCGATTCCCGCCAGCAGATGCCCCTTCGGCAGCCGCCGCAGATCCGCCTCATCCACGCCGCCCAGTGCCATCAGTGTGGCAAAATAGACAAAAAAGGCGATCAGCAGCGACGGAATCAGCGCCGCCACATTGACAGGCAGCAGATAATACACGCCTTCATACACGCCGTAAGCAGCGATTCCCATCAAAAAAGCAGACAGAAACGGTTTGATAAATGTCTTGACAAGTTCCTGTCTGTATTTGAGCGTCCGCCGCGCCGCGATCTGATTCAGCACACACATCAGAAACGAATAAACGATCATGGCAACGGAAAGGGAATACAGTCCCAGATCCGTGTAAAGAAGCAGACAGACAAGCACCGCCGTCTGTACCACAAGCGACACGGCCGCATTGATTACGGGCAGATTCACCCTGCCGACCGCCTGCAGCGCCCCGTTGGTAATCGTAGACAGACTGTAAAAAATTACCGTGATCCCGATCGAAGCCAGCAGCGCCGCCGCCTGATCGAGCGATGCTTTCTGCGGAAACAAAAGCGCCGTAATCGGCTTCGCAAGGACTGCCAGCCCGACGGCCGAGGGAACGGCAATCAACATTGTCGTGTGAACCGCTTCCGCGATCTTCGTCCTGACAAGCTTTTTCTCCCCCAATGCATACGAGGAGGAAACCGCCGGAATCACGGCCGCCGACATGGCCGAGGCCAGTGCGATCGGCACATTGGAAATCACCACTGCCTTCCCGGCAAAAATACCGTACATCGTGGCAATCTCCGACTCTGTCATCCCTTTTATTTCCGACAAAATGCGCATATAGATAGTCTGATTCAGCGATGTGCTGAAATTATAGATAAACGTACTTAAGATAATGGGTGTCACCATGCCGATAATCATGCCGAATATCTGCCGGTACGAATCGTCCGTATGTCCGGTGTCTTTGCGGATTCTGCGCGCGATCATACCCCGGTTGAGCAGATAAACGCCGCACATAAACAACAGCGCAACCAAAACACCCGCGCCCGTCCCCATCGCACTGCCGGCCGCGCCGTACACGGCCCGCGTCGTATCGGATTCCCGCTCCGCCAGCGAAACAAACCAATATGCGGCGCCGATGCTCACGGCCGCGTTTAAGATCTGTTCCACGATCTGGGAAAAAGAGGTCTGCATCATCGTTCCGTGCGCCTGAAAATAGCCCCGCAGCACACCCAGAAGCCCCGAGAGGAAAATTGTCGGCGCAAAGATCCGCAGTACCGAGGCCGCGTTTTCCGATACCAGAAACCCGGCGCAGAAAAATGTAAACAGGCTGGCTGCCCCGCCCACGACAATCACGTACAAAAGCGCACATTTGAACACCCGCCAGGCATTCCGATGTTCCTTCAGCGCAAGTTTCCCGGCGATCACCTTGGAAATGGCGGAGGGAATGCTGTAGGAGGACACCAGCAGGATAATCGTATAAAAATTATAGGCAGCGCTGTAATAGCCGTTTCCTTCGTCGCCGATAATGCCCGTCAGCGGGCTGCGGTACAGGATGCCGATGATCCTGCAGAGAATGCCTGCTGCCGCAAGAATGCCCGCCTGCATAATAAAAGCGTCTTTTTTCTTCTTTGTTGCCATACCCCTGTCCTATTCGATCTGTGACATCCGATTCCCGTTACGGAAAGAGCGGAACCATCTGCAGTCCTTCCGTCTCGGGAAGGCCGAACAGCAGATTCATATTCTGCACCGCCTGCCCCGCCGCACCCTTTACAAGATTGTCCAGTGCGCCCATCATAATAACCCTTCCGGTTCTCCCGTCGATTTTAAAATTCACATCCACATAATTGCTGCCTTCCACCCAGCGGGTTTCCGGGCAGATATGTTCCGGCAGCACCCGGATAAATGTTTCTTCTTTATAATATGTCTCATACGCCGCCCGTATCTCTGCCGCATCGGGCAGACTGCCGTCCGCTCTTTTTGCCAGCGAAGCATATGCCGTCACAAGAATTCCCCGGTTCATCGGCACCAGATGGGGAGTAAAGCTGACGGTCAGCGGCCTGCCTGCCGCATAGCCGAGCTGTTCCTCAATCTCCGGCGTATGCCGGTGTGTCGCCACGCCGTAAGCTTTGATATTCTCATTGACCTCACAGAACAGGTTGGGCGTCTTTGCCCCCCGTCCCGCCCCCGAAGTGCCGCTTTTGGCATCGATAATCAGCGAATCCGGCACAATCAGTCCCGCTTTCACCAGCGGATACGCCGTCAGAATCGAGCAAGTCGTATAACATCCCGGATTGGCCACCAGTCTCGCCTTTTTGATCTCGTCACGGTTAATCTCACACAGCCCGTAGACAGCCTCTTGTATCAGTTGCGGCGATTGATGCGTAATCCCGTACCATTTTTCATATACGGCGACATCTTTGATTCGAAAGTCCGCACTCAGGTCGATGATTTTTGTCCGGGACAATATGGCATCATCCACTATCGAAGCCAGATAGCCCTGCGGCGTCGCCGTAAAAATCACATCCGCCTGTGCCGCCAGCTCTGCCATATTGTCATCCAGGCAAGAACTGTCCACTATCCGAAAAAAGTTTCCGTATATTTCCGCAAATTTCCGGTCCGTGTAACTTCTGGAGCCATACCAGACAATCTCCGCTTCCCGGTGTCCCGTTAAAATGCGCACCAGCTCCGCTCCCGCATAGCCGGTGGCACCGATAATTCCCGCTCGTATCATATATTTTCCTTTCCCAAAAAATCTCCCCAAATTCTCTACTTTACTAATATAAACCAATAACCCTATGCTGTCAATGTGCATAATTATACATTTATAT